>NZ_JAHFRY010000059.1:0-6719 GCF_023266035.1 Nevskia sp. | reverse complement strand
ACGGCACGTAATCCAGCTTCGCCGCGAAGTCATTCCAGGCTTCGTCCTTGGGCTTGCGGCTGCCGAAATCATCGAGCGCTTTGCGGGCGATGCTGCGGAAAGCGTCGACATCGATATCGTCCAGCGATACCCCGATGATCCGGCAATCCGGCATGAAGCCGGCATTGGCGAGATGGAACAGCCCGGGCAGCAGCTTGCGCCGCGCCAGATCGCCGGTGGCGCCGAACAGGATCACCACCTGCGGGAATCGCGGCCCTACGCCGGGTGGAACCTTGGCCATCGTCGAAGCCTCTGATCGTCTGTGAAACCGGCGAGCGCCGGGCAAGGCAGACACGCAAAACAGAAGCCAACTGCTACACCCTGGACGACGCTCAGCTCGCCGCTTCGATCTGCTCGATCTTCAGCTCCAGCGTTTCGCGATCCTGCCAGCGGTTGATCGCCAGCTGATAGACCGCGCGAGCCCGGCCACCGTCGACAGCGGTTTCGGCGCCGTTGAAATGCACGGCGTTGATCACGCCCTGCGGTCCGCGCAGGCGATAGCGCACGTGGTTGCCATCCTTGCCGATCGGACGCAGATCGATGACTTCGAACTCGCCGTCGAAACGCGGCTCCGGAAAGCCCTGTCCCCAGGGCCCGGCGGATTCGATCAGATGCGCGGTATCGAGCACGAACTCCTGGGCGCCCAGTTCGCCATCGCTGTCGATGACCTGGGCCAGCGCATCGGCGTCGAGCAGCGCGCGACACTGAACATCGAACACCGTGCGAAACGCGGCGAGCCCTTCCTCCGGCATGGTCAGGCCGGCGGCCATCGCATGGCCGCCGAAACGGGTGATCAAGCCAGGATATTTGGCATCGACCGCCGCCAGCGCATCGCGCAGATGCAAGCCAGGAATCGAGCGGCCCGAGCCTTTCAGCATGCCGCGCTCGTGGGCGCGGGCGAAGGCGATCACCGGACGGTGCAGCGCATCCTTGACTCTCGACGCGACCAGGCCGACGACGCCCTCATGCCAGTCCGGCTCGTGCAGCACGACGCCGACATCGTCACTTTCAGCGACCAGCGCCAGCGCGTCATCGCGCATCTGTGCTTCGATGCCACGGCGTTCGCGATTGAGCTTGTCGAGTTCCTGGGCGATCGGCAGCGCCGTATCGCGATCCGGTGCCAGCAGGCATTCGATGCCGCGCGCCATGTCGTCGAGCCGGCCGGCGGCATTGAGACGCGGGCCGAGCACGAAGCCGAGATCGCCGGCATTGATCCGCTCCGGCGTGCGGCCCGCCGCTTCGAGCAGCGCCATCAGCCCCGGCCGCGCACGTCCGGCGCGGATGCGCGCCAAGCCCTGCTGCACGAGGATGCGATTGTTGTAATCGAGCTTGACGACATCGGCGACGGTGCCCAGTGCCACTAGATCAAGCAGTTCGGCGAGGTTCGGGCCGTTGCCGGCGCCGAACGCGCCTTCGGTTCGCAGCCGCGCACGCAGCGCCAGCAGCACGTAGAACATCACGCCGACGCCGGCCAGATGCTTGCTCGCGAACGGGCAGCCGGGTTGATTCGGATTGACGATCGCCGCCGCTGCCGGCAGTTCAGGCCCGGCCAGATGATGGTCGGTGACCACGACCGGCAGACCGATCGCGTTCGCGGCTTCGATGCCGGCGAGGCTGGCGATGCCGTTGTCGACCGTCACCAGCAGTTCAGCGCCCTGCCCGCGCGCCAGCTCGACCAGCGGCGGCGACAAGCCGTAGCCCATCGTGAAACGGTTGGGCACCACGTAGCCAACGCTGGCCGCGCCGAGCGCCTTCAGGCCAAGTACGGCGACGGCGGTGGCGGTGGCGCCATCGGCGTCGTAGTCACCGGCGATGACGATGCGCTTCTGCTCGCGGATCGCCTGTGCCAGCAACTCGGCGGCGGGGACTATCCCCAGCAACTGATCCGGCGGCAGCAAGTGCTTTAGATCGAGCGCCAGTTGCGCGGGATCGCTCAGGCCACGAGCCGCATAGACGCGGCGCAGCACCGGCGGCAGCGATGAAGGCAGCGTTTGCGGCTGGCCGGGCGGACGACGGCGGATGGTCGGCGCGCGGCTCACCGTCGAGTCAGCGCCTGATTACAGCCGATCGACCAGCACCCGCTCGACGGCACTCTTCACGGCATCGACTTCGATCATCGGCGGGAAACCACCCTTGAGGATGATGTCCGGGTCCTTCATGCCGTTGCCGGTCAAGGTGCAGACGACGGTCGAGCCAGCCGGAATCTTGCCGCTCTTCAGATCGCGCAGCGCGCCGGCCAGCGAGGTCGCCGACGCTGGCTCGCAGAACACGCCTTCCTGTTCGGCCAGCAGACGCTGGCAGGCGAGGATTTCGGCATCGGTGCATTCATCGAACCAGCCCTTGGATTCGGTCTGGACGTGCAGCGCCAGATCCCAACTCTGCGGGTTGCCGATGCGGATCGCCGTGGCCACCGTCTCCGGATCCTTCACCGGGCCGCCACGCATGAACGGCGCGCTACCAGCCGCTTGGTAGCCGACCATGTGCGGACGAGTCGTCACCGTCGCGAAGTTGCCGATGGTGCTGTGCGCGGCGAAGTGGCTATCGGCTGCGGTCGGCAATCCAGCGCTCTCGGAGTAGCCAAGCCAGTGCGCGGTGATGTTGCCGGCGTTGCCGACCGGCAGGCAGTGATAGTCCGGCGCGCGGCCCAAGGCTTCGACGATCTCGAAGGCCGCCGTCTTCTGGCCCTGCAGGCGATACGGATTGACCGAGTTGACCAGTGCCACCGGGCTCGTCTCCGACACTTCCTTGACCAGGCGCATGCCGTCGTCGAAGTTGCCGCGCACCTGCACGATGGTGGCACCGTGAACCACCGCCTGGGCCAGCTTGCCCATCGCGATCTTGCCTTCCGGAATCAGCACGAAGGACTTGATGCCGGCGCGCGCAGCGTAGGCTGCTGCTGCTGCGGACGTGTTGCCGGTCGACGCGCACAGGATCGCTTTCGCGCCGCGATGCACGGCCTCGGTCACGGCCATGGTCATGCCGCGGTCCTTGAACGAACCGGTCGGATTGGTGCCTTCGAACTTCACATAGAGGTCCGCCTCGACGCCTTCATGGCGAACGAGGTTGTCGAGCTTGATCAGCGGCGTGCGGCCTTCGCCGAGGCTGATCGCTTTCGCGTCGGCGGGCAGCGGCATGCGGCTGCGGTAGGCGTCGATGATGCCGGTGTAGCGGGTCATGGAATTCTCGAAATCATTACTGCTTTTCTTGAGGAGTCCGAGCCGTGGACGGCCCGGTCTTGAACAGGACGTTCAGCTATTCGAAATGCTCGACTCGGAGACGGCTCATGTCCGGCCGCACGAACGGCAGCGCCCGAATACGTTCCAGCGCAGCGTCGAAGCGGCTGCCGCTGATCACCGAAGTGATGATCGCGATGCGCGCGTCTTCATGGTCTTCCGGTTCCTTTTGCAGGATCGCTTCCACCGAGATATCGGCATCGGCCAGGATCGTGGTCAGCGCGCGCAGCACGCCTGGTTCGTCGGCCACGGTCAGGCGCAGGTAGTAGGCGGATTCGATCGCCTCGATGCCCAAGGTCGGCTGGGCCGCCAGCGCAGCGGCCGTGAACCCGAGCGCGGGGATGACCGGCGCAGCACCGTTCAAGCGAGCGATGTCGACCAGATCAGCGATCACTGCAGACGCAGTCGGTTCGCCACCGGCGCCACGGCCAACGTAGACGGTCTGGCCAACGGCGTTGCCATGGACGCGGACGGCATTCAGCGCGCCATCGGTCTTGGCCAGCAGATGATCGTCCGGCACCAGGGTCGGATGGACGCGCAGTTCGACGCCGTGCTCGCTGCGCTTGGCGATGCCGAGCGACTTGATCCGATAGCCCAGTTCGCGGGCCAGCTGGATGTCCTCCGCCTGCACCTTGGACAAACCTTCGGTCGACACCGCCGCGAAGTTCAGCGGCGTGCCGAAGGCGATCGAGGCGAGGATGGTCAGCTTGTGGGCGGCGTCGATGCCTTCGACATCGAAGGTCGGATCGGCTTCGGCGTAGCCCAGCTTCTGTGCGTCCTTCAACGCATCGGCAAAGCTCTGCCCCTTCACCGTCATCTGGGTGAGGATGTAGTTCGAAGTGCCGTTGATGATGCCGGCGAGACTATCGATATCGTTCGCCGTCAGGCCTTCGCGCAACACCTTGATGATCGGGATGCCGCCGGCCACCGCCGCTTCAAAGGCCAAGCTCAGGCCACGGGCCTGGGCGTCGGCGATCAAGGCATTGCCCTTCTCGGCGATCAGCGCCTTGTTGGCGGTGACCACCGACTTGCCACCGGCCAACGCCGCCAGGATCAGGTCGTTGGCGAGATCAGTACCGCCAATCAGTTCGCAGATCACATCGACATCGGCCGCCACCACCGCTTCCGGGGTTGCGTGCACGCGGATGCCTGCTAGCGAGCAGTCACGGCTGGCAGCCGCGTTGCGCACCGACACGTCGGTGACCACGATCGCCCGGCCAGCTCGCGCGGTAATTGCTGCCGCATTCTTCTGCAGCACGCGAACGACACCCTGCCCGACCGTACCGAGGCCGACGATGCCGACTTTCAGCGGCCCGCTCATGGCTGCGCGACCTTGAGGCTCGCTTTCAGGAACTTCTTGATCGAGCGCGTGGCCTGGCGCGTGCGGTGCTCGTTCTCGATCAGCGCGAAGCGCACGTATTCGTCGCCGTACTCGCCGAAGCCGATGCCGGGCGACACCGCGACATGCGCCTGCTCCATCAGCTGCTTGGAGAATTCCAGCGAGCCGAGATGCCGGTGCGATTCGGGAATCTGTGCCCAGATGAACATCGTCGCTTTCGGCTTGGTCACCGGCCAGCCGGCAGCCAGCAGACCCTCCACCAGCACGTCGCGGCGCTTGCGGTACATCTCGCAGATTTCGGCCACGCAGTCCTGCGGGCCTTCTAGGGCGGCGATCGAGGCGACCTGGATCGGTGTGAACATGCCGTAGTCGAGATAGCTCTTGATCCGCGCGAGTGCTGCGACCAGGACCGGATTGCCGACCATGAAGCCGACCCGCCAGCCCGGCATGTTGTAGCTCTTCGACAGGGTGAAGAACTCCACCGCCACGTCCTTGGCACCCGGCACCTGCAGCACGCTCGGCGCCTTGTAGCCATCGAAGACGATGTCGGCATAGGCCAGATCGTGGATCAGCCAGATCTCGTGCTCGCGGCAGATCGCCACGGCGCGCTCGAAGAAATCCAGCTCCACGCATTGCGCCGTCGGGTTCGACGGGAAATTCAGGATCAGCATCTTCGGCGTCGGCGTCGATTCCTTGATCGCCTTGCGCAGTTCCTCGAAGAAGATGTCGTGATTCGGATCGTCCTGCGGAAAGCGGACGTGGCGCACGTCGGCACCCGCCAGCACCACGCCGAAGGGGTGGATCGGATACGCAGGGTTCGGCACCAGCACGGTGTCGCCAGGGGCGAGCGTGGCGAACGCCAGATGAGCCAGGCCTTCCTTCGAACCGATGGTCGCGATGACCTCGGTCTCGGCGTTCAGGTCGACGTCATAGCGGCGCTTGTACCAGGTCGCCATCGCACGGCGCAGGCGCGGAATGCCTTTCGAGACCGAGTAGCGATGGGTATGGGTGCCGTCCTCGTCATGGACTTCCGGGCGCACGTAGTCGCTCTCGGTGCCACGGACGGACGCCTCGACCAGCTTGTCGACGATGTGCTTCGGCGTCGGCTGATCCGGGTTACCCATGCTGAAATCGATGACGTCCTCGCCACGAGCTCGGGCCGCCTTCTTCATGTCACCGACGATATTGAAGACGTAGGGCGGCAGGCGCTCGATGCGCGGGAAGACGGTGTTCAAGGGATCCTCGGATGACGGGTCGGGTGCCGGATCGGCACGATTGCGCAACAACAGCGATGAAAGAGCCGCTAATTACAGCATGTGCGGCCGGTCACGGCTAGCGTTCGCCAGGGTTGGCCGCGCTCGAACCGGCCAGCGGGCCTCGCCCCGAACGTGCAAATTTGCTGCTGCCGGTAGCGGCCAATGCAGTTCAGAATATCGAGGTGACATCAGCGTCACGCGAATCATCGGGGATCAGGGTGTCAGAGGATGTTCGTCACTGCGGTGTGCTGATCGTCGATATCGCCGGATCGACCAAACTGCGCAGCGAGCTCGGCGAACTGGCGGCTGGCCGGCAGATCCATCACCTGCTCGACAGCATCATTGCTGCCGCGCGCGACCGCGGCGCCACCTTCATCAAGGCCTACGGCGACGATGTGCTGGCGGTCTTCGAGCAGGACCAGGTCGCCGCCACCGCCGAAATCGCGATCAAGGCGCAACGGCTGGCGTCGGAAGTCGGCCTGCGCCTGTACGCCGGCTTCCATTTCGGCCCGGTGCAATTCCGGCTGACCGACGGTCATCCGGATGCCGTGGGCCAGACGATCAATTTCGTCGCCCGCCTACACAAGATGGCCGAGGACGCGCCGGGGCAGATTTTCCTGCTCGAAGAAAGTCTCGGTCAGCTGCCACACGCCCTACGCGCGCAGGCCATGCCATTCGGCAGCCGATCGCTCAAAGGCCTGGGCAAGTTCAACGTCTGGACACTGGGCTGGCAATCGCAGGACGCGCCGACCGCTACTGTCTTCGCTGCCGAAAGAGACACGGCTATTGCGTCCACCACGCTGCATCTCAGGCACGGGAACAGCACCCTGACCTGCCTCAGCCACGACCGAA
>NZ_JAHFRY010000058.1 GCF_023266035.1 Nevskia sp. | reverse complement strand
CTGATGGTCGCTGCCGCGGCCATTGGTGGCGCCGACCGGCGGCTGGTCGAGCGCCAGCAGGATGTCGAGATCGATCTCGCTGAGCGCGACGATCCGCTGCGGCGCTACTGGCACGCGAACCTGACGGCCGGCGGCGTCGCGGATCGTGTGCGCTTCGGCCGCGTCCGCAGCGGGCGGGGTGGCCGGCTTGCCGCAGGCGGCGAGCAGCAGCAACAGGCAGCCGAGGATCAACCGCTTCATGGGCTCGACGCCTCGTCCATGATCCGGTGCCGGTCCTCGTGGTAGCGCTCCTCGCTGTCGCCGCGCCGCCAGTACGGCACCGCGTAGACCGCCGCGCGCGGCAGGCCGCGATCGAACAGCAGTTGCCGGCGGATCGCGATCACCGCCGCGTTTTCGCCGGCCACGGTGGCCGAAACTCTTGCCGTCGCCGGCCAGTCGACCTCGCGCAGCGCTGCGGCCAGCGCCGGCTCGTCGGCGGACGGCGTGCTCGCGTGCAGCCAGCGCAGCTGCACGCCGGGCGGATGACTCAGTGACTGCTGGTCATCGGCATCGGCGATCTCGACCAGCGCCGCGCCGCGTGCCGTGGCGGGCAGCGCTTCGAGCACGGCGGCGATCGCCGGCAGCGCCGACAGAT
This sequence comes from Nevskia sp., assembly GCF_023266035.1. GTDB lineage: Bacteria > Pseudomonadota > Gammaproteobacteria > Nevskiales > Nevskiaceae > Nevskia. Next base: position 27,901 of record NZ_JAHFRY010000058.1, on the reverse strand, counting down.
CGCCGGCCAGCAGGTGGAAATCGGCATCGGCGTCGTACAGCGGCGGTCCGCCGGGGCCGGCGAGGCCGATCGGATCGCCGGCCTGCGCGCGCGCCGCCCAGCGCGAGGCCGGGCCGTCGTCGCCGTGCAGCACGAACTCGACCGCGACCGTGCCGCGCTCCGGATCGTGGCCGCGCAGGCTGTAGGTGCGTACCGCGGGCCGCTCGCCAGGCGGCCAGCTGAGGCCCTTGGCGCCGCGCGTTGGCAGCAGGGGTTCCTGTCCGGGGCGTGGCACGAACAGCTTGATGTGGGCGCCAGGGCCGGCGGCGGGAAAATCCTGAAGATCGCGGCCGCTCAGGGTGATGCGGCGCAGGCGCGGGCCGAGCGCGGTGGTATCGACCACGGTCAGGCGGCGAGGTGTCGTGGAGGGCTGCTGGGTCATTGCACGAAGCGTTCGGACAAAGGGCCGCAGCCTAGCGTCGTCAGCCGCGCTTCCGGGCCCGGAATGCCGGCTTTGCGCGGCGCGCAAAAACCTGTGCGCGGCCGGCAAAAGTGGCGGCCGTTTCATGGGTGCGCGGCTCATCCGCGCTTGCGCAGGCGGCCGGGCTGCAGGCCGAACTGGCGACGGAACGCGGTCGCGAAATTGGCCTGGCTGGTGTAGCCGGCGAGATGGGCGGCTTCGCCGACGCTGATGCCATCGCGCTCCAGCGCCACGCGGGCGTTGGCCAGACGGCGGCGGCGCTGGTAGTCGAACACGCTCAAGCCCGTGTGACGACGGAAGTTGCGCTGCAGCGCACTGCTGCTCATGCCGATGCGTTCGGCGAGCGCTTGCAGCGATAGCTCATCGGCTTCGCCGCTGTCGAGAAAGTCGCACAGCGCGGTCAGACGGCGCTGTTCGCGTGGACGTAGCCCGGTGCTCGGCGCGGTCTCGCCGCCGGTGATCGCGGTCAGCGCTTCGGCGGCCATTTCCAGACAGCGGCTTTCCAGATACAGCCCTTGCAGCGGGCTCGGCGAGCCCGGCGTTTCCAGCAGATCGCCAGCCATCGCCAGCAGCCGTGGCGACAGCTGCCAGCGCTGCGCGGCCAGATGGGTGCTGCGGAATGCGGTCAGGCGTGGTGGCGCGCCGAGCGCTTCCTGGCTTTCATCGAGCCACTGCGGGCCGAGCGCCAGGCTGATGACCCGCCGCCGGCTACCGGTGCGCAGGCGGCGCACGAAGGCTTCCGGTTCGGTGAGGGTCAATGCCAGTCCTTCGTGCTGCAGATCGTCGTCGCGGCCGCGCTGCGGGCCGAGCTGGAAACGCTTGGCGCCGTAGGAAACATCGGCCTGGCCGGACAAGGCCATCACCAGCAGCAGGCCGGGCGGCAGCGGCAGGCTGACATCGAGATCCTGCAGATCGCAGATGTCCGAGGCGTACATCGAAAGCCCCGGCCGCAGATGGACTTCGCGCAGCCGGCCGCTGACCAGCGCGGCTTCCGGCGGCAGGAAAGAGGCGCCGGATTCAGGCGGATTCAGGGACTGCGTTTGACCGTGCGGCATGGGTTTTTCTGTCTCGGGTTGACGAGCCGGCGTGCTGCGCGTCCGGCAAACGACTTTGCCGCCGCCGCAAAACCAATGGCTGTCGACAGACACGAAAATAGCGTCCTGTCATAGTTAATGCAAATCATTCTCATCTAGTTGGGGGCATGTCCGTGAAACAGTTCGCTGTCAGGTCGACGTTTTCCGTGGTTCTGGTTGCCGGCATCGGTACTGCGCATGCTCAGGCGGCGACCTCCACGGTCGCGCCCGGTGCGACGGAAATCGCTGCTAAGGACGGCGACAAGCCGGTGCTGCTGAAGCCGGTGACGGTGCAGGGCGAGGCGATCGTCGAAGGCGCCGTCGAGCCGAATTCGTCGATGACCCTGAAGGAACTGTTCGTCGAGCAGATCTCGGTCAACGTCGGCGGTACCACGGCCAGTTCGCAGAAGGTGTTCGTCAACGGCCTGGAAGAGAACAACCTCAATGTCCAGATCGACGGCGCCCGCCAGTCGAACAATGTCTGGCATCACAACGCCAACACGCTGATCGATCCGGGCCTGCTGAAAGCGGTGATCATCGAGGCCGGCGTGGCGGCGGCCGATGCCGGCCCCGGCGCGGTCGGTGGCTCGCTGCGCTACGAGACCAAGGATGTCGCCGACCTGCTCGACAAGGATCGCAAGGTCGGCGCCTTCGTCGGCGGCAGCTACGACAGCAACTCGGAAACCTTCAGTCAGTCCGGCGCCGGTTATGGCCGCCACAAGGGCTTCGAGGCACTTGGCTACGTTTCGCATGCCGATGGCAGCAATTACGAGGACGGCGGCGGCAACACCGTGCAGGGCACCGCCCCCAATCTGCTGAGCACGCTCGGCAAGCTGGCCTGGGAGTCGGCGGCCGGCGATCGCATCGAAGCCACCGGCCAGTACATGGTCGACGACGCCATCCGCCCGTATCGCGCCAACTTCGCCGCCGTGCGCGGCACCGTGCTGCTGGCGCCGAACAAGTTCACCCGCCGCTCCGGCAGCTTGCAGTACACGACGACCCAGCCGACCGACAGCTTCGATCCCGAGCTGCGTATCTATCTGAACCGCAGCGGCATCGAGCGGCCGACGGCTGATGGTCTGGCGGCACGCGGCTACTTCGATTCCTCGGTCACCAGCATCGGCGGCCTCGCCCAGAACCGCTTCAAGACCCGCATCGGCACGATCACCGCCGGTGCCGATCTGTACAGCGATCGCTCGAGCACCGACAACTACGCCGACCCGCTGTTCCGCGAGAAAGCGGTCAACGTCGGCCTGTTCACGCAGTTGCGCGGCGAGCCGATCGAACGCCTGCAGCTGTCCACCGGCCTGCGTCTGGATCGTCAGGAATATCGCGCGGTCGATGATCAGAGCTTCGGCAACACCGGCCTGAGCCCGAACGTTTCGGCGACCTTCGAAGTGACGCCGTCGCTGAACCTGAACGCCGGCTATGCCTACGTGTTCGGCGGCATTCCACTTGCCGAATCGGGCCTGTTCCACTCGTTCCCGTACGTCTACTCGCCGGATGTCGAAGCGCAGAAGGCGCGCAACGGCAAGCTCGGCGCCGAGTACAGCCTCCAGCAGTTCCGCTTCGTCGCCGAACTGTTCTCGACCACGCTGGCCAACACCGCCGCCTACTTCGAAGACGTGGCTGAAGGCGAACCGTTCGTGCGCGTTACCGGCCCGGATCTGAAGACCGAGGGCTACAACCTGTCGGCCCGCTTCGAAGGCGAGCAGGCGCGCGGTGGCGTGAGCTTCACCCACACCGATGTCGAGTACAACAACGCCGGCATCGGCACTACCGCGTTCACCTACGGCTCGCCGGTCGGCGACATCTTCAAGCTCTACGCCAGCTACAGCCTGCCGGCTTACGGCCTCAGCGCCGGTGCCAGCTCGGAGATCGCGCTGAAGTACGACTACAGCGCCGACTCCGGCAACAACGATCTCGCCGGCTACGAAGTGGTCAACGTCTACGCCGAATGGCGGCCGAGCTTCTACCGCGCGCTGAGCCTGCGGGTGGAAGCCAACAACCTGCTCGATGCCGAGTACGTCAACCGCTTCAGCGCCGGCGGTTCGCTGGGTTTCATCTCGGCGCTGAAAGACCCGGGCCGCAGCATCGTGCTGTCGACTCGCCTCGTCTTCTGAGGTCGCGAATCCTCGCGCATCGCCACAACCGGTCAGCTAACGCCCGCCGGGCCCACTCGAACCCTCTGGAGAGCCCCATGGATAACGCACTAGAAGCCCGCGTCGCCGCACCTCAGGATCTGTCCGCCAACGCGCTGCTGCTGCGCTACGCGGCCCGATCGAGCTTCTTCTTCGCTTCGCCGCAGATCACCGTGCTCGGCGAGGGCATCCAGCATCGGCTGCCGGAAGCGAGCACGGCCGGCGCGCCGCTGGCCACGCGAGTGCAGGCGCTGTTCGATCAGGCCTGCCGCGCCGGCCGGGTGCAGTCGCTGGTGGTCGGTGCGCTGCCGTTCGCCAGCGATGCCGAGCCGGTGCTCTACATCCCGGCGCAGATCGAAAGGGCGGGGCCATTGAGCTGCGCACGGCTGCCATTGCCGAGGCCGGCGGCACGTCACTGCATCATCCAGGAACGGCCGCGCGCCGATCGTTATCGGGACAGCGTGGTCGCGGCACTGCAGCGCTTCAAGGACACGCCGCTGCAGAAAGTGGTGTTGTCGCGCAGCCTCGAACTGCTCGGCGATTCCGACATCGACCAGCCGCAGCTGCTGCGCAATCTGGCTCAGCGTAACGCCACCGGTTTCACCTACGCCGTCGATCTGCCGGTGGCGGTGCGCGGTGCGTCGCCGCGCCGCCTGATGGGCGCCAGCCCGGAGCTGCTGCTGTCGCGCCGCGGCGAGCGGGTGATCTCCAATCCGATCGCCGGCAGCCTGCCGCGCAGTGCCGATCCCGAGCAGGACCGCGCCAACGCCGCCTCGCTGCTGGCTTCGGCCAAGGATCATCACGAGCACGCCTTGGTCGTCGATGCCGTGGTCGCCGCACTGCGCCCTTACTGCAAGCTGGTCGAACGGCCACCGATGCCCTCGCTGACCTCGACGGCGCGGCTCTGGCATCTGTCGACGCGAGTGGTCGGCGTGCTGCGCGATCCTTCGGTGTCGTCGCTGACGCTGGCCCAGGCGCTGCATCCGACACCCGCCGTCTGCGGCCATCCGCAGCAACTGGCGCGCGAAGCCATCGCCGCGCTGGAACCGCTGCCGCGCGGCCTGTTCACCGGCATGGTCGGCTGGTGCGATGCCAGCGGCGATGGCGAATGGGCGATCACCATCCGCTGCGCCGAAGTGGAAGCCGGACGGGCGCGGCTGTACGCCGGCGCCGGCATCGTGCCGGCCTCCGATCCGCAGCTGGAAGTGGCGGAAACCGCGACCAAGTTCCGCACCATGCTCGATGCCTTCGGCGCCAGCATCGACACCGGAGCGTTCGCGTGAGCGGCGCCGATTTCACGCCCTGGCCGGATGAGCTGGCCGCGCGCTATCGCCAGCTTGGCTACTGGCAGGGCCAGACCCTGGGCGGCTTCCTGCGCGAACTTGCGGAACGTCATGGCGAGCGGCCTGCGGTGATCTGTGGCGAGCGGCAATGGTCGTATCGCGAGCTGGACGAGCGTGCCGATCGCCTCGCTGCCGGCCTGCATGGGCTTGGCGTTGCAGCCGGCGAATGCGTGGTCGTGCAATTGCCGAACTGCGCCGAATTCTTCGCGCTGTGCTTCGCCTGTTTCCGGCTCGGCGCGATTCCGGTACTGGCGTTGCCCGGCCATCGCCGCGCCGAGATCAGCAGCCTGTGCGGCTTAAGCGCCGCCACCACCTATGTGATCGCCGATCAGCACGAAGGCCACGATTACCGGCAGCTGGCGCGCGATGTCCGTCGCCTGTCGCCGAGCCTGCGCCACGTCATCGTCGCCGGTGATGCTGCCGAGTTCATCGCGCTCGACACGCTCTACGCCGAACCGCTGGCGCTGCCCGAACGCGATCCCGGCGCGCTGGCGCTGCTGCAGTTGTCCGGCGGCAGCACCGGCACGCCCAAGCTGATCCCGCGCAGCCATGACGATTACCTGTACAGCGTCCGCGCCAGCGCCGACATCTGCGGCTTCTCGCAGCGCACCGTGTTCCTGGCGACCCTGCCGGTGGCGCACAACTTTCCGCTCAGCTCGCCCGGCACGCTGGGTACGCTGCACGCAGGCGGCTACATCGTGCTGGCGCCGCGTGGTGATGCGGCGACTGCCTTTGCGCTGATCGATCAGCATCAGGTCAGCCATGTCGCTCTGGTGCCGGCGCTGCTGCTGCTGTGGCTGGAAGCGGCGGCGCGCGAGGCTCGCCGTTTTGAAAGCCTGCGTCTGATCCAGGTCGGCGGCGCCAGCCTCGCGCCCGAGCTTGCCCAGCGAGTGCGGCCGCAGTTCGGCTGCGCGCTGCAGCAGGTGTTCGGCATGGCCGAAGGCCTGGTCAATTACACGCGGCTCGATGATGACGACGAGCGCTGCCTGCGCACCCAGGGCCGGCCGATCTCGCCGGACGATGAACTGCGCGTCGTCGATGACGAGGATCGCGATGTCGCAGCCGGTGAAGCCGGCCATCTGCTGACTCGCGGTCCGTACACGATCCGCGGTTATTTCCGCGCCGCCGAACACAACTCGCGCGCGTTCACGGCAGACGGCTGGTATCGCAGCGGCGATCGTGTGCGCCTGCGTGCCGACGGCTATCTGCAGGTGGTCGGCAGAGCCAAGGATCAGATCAACCGCGGTGGCGAAAAGATCGCCGCCGAGGAAGTCGAACACCATCTGCTCAGCCATCCGCAGGTGCGCAATGCGGCGCTGGTGTCGTTGCCGGACCGCTGGCTCGGCGAACGCAGTTGCGCGTTCATCGAGCTGCGTTCCGCAGCCGGCAGCATCCCGCTGGCCACCCAGCTGAAGCTGCATCTGCGCAGCAGAGGCCTCGCCGAATACAAGATTCCGGACCGCATCGAATTCGTCGACAGCCTGCCGCTGACCGCCCCCGGCAAGGTCGCCAAGCAAGTGCTGCGCGAGCGGCTGCTGGTTCCCGCCACCCCTCTTTGAGAACCACGATGGGCATACCCAGAATCCAGGGCTATCCAATGCCCGTGCAGATGCCGGCCGACAAGACCGGCTGGACCTTGCGGGCCTCGCGCGCCGTGCTGCTGGTGCACGACATGCAGCAGTACTTCGTCGATTTCTTCGATGCCGGCCAGGCACCGATGCCGGAGCTGATCGCCAACATCGGCCGCCTGCTGAACACCTGCCGCGCGGCCGGCGTGCCGATCGTCTACACCGCTCAGCCCGGCAACCAGAAGCCGGAAGATCGCGCCCTGCTGACCGACTTCTGGGGCAAGGGCCTGGCCGATCGTCCCGAGCTGGTGCGCATCCTGCCGGCGATCGCGCCGCAGCCTGGCGACACGGTGATGGAGAAGTGGCGCTACAGCGCGTTCAAGCGCTCCAAGCTCGAAGCTTTCATGGCCGAACGTGGCCGCGACCAGTTGCTGATCTGCGGCGTCTACGCCCATATCGGCTGCCTGATGACCGCCGCCGAAGCCTTCATGCTCGACATCCAGGCCTTTCTCGCCGGCGATGCGCTGGCCGATTTCTCGCGCGACGAACACGAGCAGGCACTGCGCTATGCCGCCGGACGCTGCGCCTGCGCGCTGACCACGGAAACGGCACTGGCTGCACTGCAGACTGCTAGAACCTCGCTGATCGATCGCGCCAGCCTGCGCGCCGAAGTTGCCGAGCAGATCGAGATCGCGCCGGAAGCGCTCGAAGACGATGACGATCTGCTGCTGATCGGCCTCGACTCGGTGCGTCTGATGGCGCTGGTCGATCGCTGGCGTTCGCTGGGTGCCAACGTCGACTTCGGCTCGCTGGCGGCAACGCCGACCCTGGCCGCATGGGCCACGCTGCTGTGCGGCGCGCCGGCGGCTGTTCCGGTCATCAGCGCACCCGCCGCACAAAGCTTCGAAGCGCTGCCACTGACCCAGGCCCAGCTCGGCGTGCTGCAAGGCCAGCGCATGGCCGGCGACGACAGCGTCTTCCACGCTGCCGAATGCATCGAGATCAACGGCCCGCTCGATGTGGATCTGTTCACCCAGGCGCTCGATGCAACGCTGGCCGAAGCATCGTCCCTGCATCTGCGCCTGTTCGAGCGTGATGGCCAAGCCTGGCAGCAGCCGATCGCAGCGCGCAGCAGCGGCCTGCAACTGCAGGACCTCAGCGGCATCGACGCCACGGCCTTCGAAGTGGAACTGGCCAGCGAACTGACGCGGCCATTCGATCCTGAAGCCGGGCTGCTGTTCGAGCATCGCCTGTACCGGCTCGATGCTAACCGCCATTGCTGGCTGCATCGCGCTCATCACCTGCTGCTCGATGGTTATGGCTTCCAGATGATTGCGCGCCGTGTCGCCGCGCATTACCAAGCCTGCCTGCGCGGTGAAAGCGCCGGGTCATCACCGTTCACTGGTTTGCAGGCCGTGGTCGCGGCCGATATCGCGTATCAGCAGTCGACAGCGCGCGCCGTCGATCGACAGTTCTGGCTCGACCATCTCGTCAACAAGCAGCCGCGCTCGCTGGCTGCGTCACCGATTGCCGGCATCGCTCGCGGCCGTCGCCACGGCAGCGAACTGCCGATCGTGCTCAGCGCCTTGCTGAAGTGCCGCGCCGCCGAATTCGGCCTGAGCTGGCCGGAGCTGATCACCGCCGGTTTCGCCGGCTATCTCGCCATCTACGGTCATGGCCGGGACGTGGTGCTCGGTATGCCGGTGATGCAGCGCCTCGGCAGTGCAGCGCTGACCGTGCCGTGCACGGCGATGAACGTGATGCCGCTGCCGCTGGCCGATGCCGGCAACCAGTCGCTGGCACTGCTCACCGGTTCGGTGCGAATGAGCCTCCAGCGCCAGCGGCCGCATCAGCGCTATCGCTTCGAGCATCTGGAACACGATCTCGAAACTGGTGGCTACAACCGCGGCCTGCTGGCGACCGAGATCAACGTGATGCCGTTCGGCCATCCGGAAAAGCTCGGCCCCTGCCGGCTCGGCACGCGGATTCTCGCGGCCGGGCCGGTCGAAGATCTGGCAGCGATCTTCGTGCCGCAAGCCAACAGCATCGGTTTCGATCTCGATGGCCGCGCCGAGAATTATTCGGCTGCCGAACTGGCTGCGCATTCACAGCGCTTCGCCGAGTTCTTCGGTGGCTGGCTGGAACAGCCCTGGATGACGGCAGCAGAACTGATCTGAGCCGTTCTCCCTCTCCCCTTGCGGGAGAGGCGGAAAGCATGCTTTCCGGGGGAGAGGGCGCGCTCAGCTCTGCCCCAGCGTCGCGCCACCATCGACGACGATGTCCTGCAAGGTGATGTGCGAGGCCGCGTCTGAAAGCAGGAACAGCACGGCATCGGCAACGTCTTCCGGCTGGGCGATCTTGCCCAGCGGAATGCCCAGCCGATAGCTCGCCAGCGAGCCGGCGATCACCTGTTCGGGGCCGCCGCCATTGCCCCAGAAGCGGCGCTGCATGTCGGTGTCGGTGGAGCCCGGCGAAACCAGATTGCAGCGGATGCCGTGCTCGGCGAGTTCCAGGCCGAGGCAGCGGGTGAACTGGGTTGCCGCGGCTTTCGAGGCGGCATAGGCGGCCATTCGCGTGCGCGGCGTGCCGGCGGCGTTGGAGCCGACGGTGACGATCGCGCCGCGCCGCCGTTCGCGCATCCGCCGGGCAACGGCGCGGCTGGTGTAGAACACGCCGTGGGTGTTGACGGCGAAGCTTTGCAGCCAGTCCTCGTCGCTGAGTTCGGTGGCCTCGGCCATGCGCAGGATGCCGGCGACGTTGACCAGATACTCGATCGCGCCATGTTCGCGCTCGACGGCTTCGACCAGCGCTTCGATCGCCGCCGCGTCGCGCAGATCGGCGACATGGGCATGCAGCCCGGCATGCCGTGCGCAGGCTGCGTGCAGCACATCGGTCTGTACATCGACGGCCGCGACCGTCAGTCCGCGCGTCGCCAGCGCCAGCGCCACTGCCGCGCCGATGCCTTGGGCGGCGCCGGTGACCAGGGCCACGCCGCTGCGGAATCCGGGGGCGAGGTCGGTGGTCTGTGCTGAGTTCAAAGTCATCGTTGCAAGTCTTCGGAAGAGGTGAACATGCGGGTGGAAAACGATGATCGCATGCTGCACAGCGCTGGCATCAGCGACTTTTGCCTGCGTTCGGAACTGGCCGCGCAAGCGATCGAACTGCCGTCTGGCCTTGCCCTTAGCGCCTGCCGCTTCACGATCGAAGACGACACGCTCGAAGCCTTGGCGGCACGCCTCCCTGCCGTGCTCGAACGCGCGCCGCTGAAGCGGAAGATCGAGTTCCTTGCCGGCCGCCGCTGCGCCGCTGCGGCCTTGCGCAAGCTTGGCTGTGAAGACGACGGCGGCCTGCCGATCGGTCCTCGTCGCGCGCCGACATGGCCGGAGGGTTTCGTCGGCTCGATCAGTCACGGCGATGGTCTGGCAGTCGCCGTCGCGGCGCAGTGCGGTGATGCTGCGGCACTCGGCATCGACATCCAGTTGTGCCCGCCGCCGGAACTGGCGCAGCGGCTGGCCTTGCGCTTCAGTCAGCTACGCGAATGTCAGCTGGGCGAGCGTCTCGAGATCGCAGCGGCGGACTGGACCACCCGCTTGTGGGCGATCAAGGAAAGCCTAATCAAGGCGGTCGATGCACCGAATTCAACGCGCCTGAACTTCTTCGATATCGAGATCGTCGAGGCCGATCGGCAGTCAGCCGTGGTCGCGTTTCGCGGTCAGCGAGCCGTAGCGCTGCATGCAGCCATCGGCAACCGTGCGTTCGCTTTGACTCGACTCAAGACAGGCCCGTGATGTTGCCGTCGTCGTCGATGTCGATGTGCTCGGCCGCCGGGTGCAGCGGCAGGCCGGGCATGGTCATGATGTCGCCGCAGATCGCGATCACGAAGCCAGCGCCGGCGGACAGCCGCACTTCGCGGATCGGCAGCACATGGTCTTCCGGTGCGCCCTTCAGTGCGGCGTCGGTCGAGAACGAATACTGGGTCTTGGCGATGCACACCGGCAGCCGGCCGTAGCCGGCCTCGGTCCATTCCTTCAGCTGCTTGCGGACCTTGGCATCGGCGCTGACGCCGGAGGCGCGATAGATGCGCCGGGCAACGGTTTCGATCTTGTCCAGCAGCGGCAGCGCATCGTCGTAGACGAAGCTCGGCGAGGCCGGCGCGGCTTCGCAGAGTTCGACGACGATCCGTGCCAGCGCTTCGGCACCGGCCGGGCCCAGCGCCCAGTGCTGCGCCACCACGCAGGGCACGCCGAGTTCGGCGCAGGCCGCGTGGATCAGGTCCAGTTCGGCTTGGGTGTCGGCAGTGAAATGATTGATCGAGACCACGCAGGGCAGGCCATAGACCTCGCGGATGTTCTCGATGTGGCGACGCAGGTTCGACAGGCCGCTGCGCACCGCATCGAGGTTCTCGCGGCCCATGTCGGCCATCGCCACGCCGCCGTGGAACTTGATCGCCCGCACGGTGGCGACGATCACCGCGGCTGCCGGATTCAGGCCGGCCTGGCGGCACTTGATGTCGATGAATTTCTCGGCGCCGAGATCGGCGCCGAAGCCGGCTTCGGTGACCACGTAGTCGCCGAGCTTCAGCGCTGCCTTGGTGGCGATCACCGAATTGCAGCCGTGGGCGATGTTCGCGAACGGACCGCCGTGGATCAGCACCGGACTGCCGGCGATGGTCTGCACTAGGTTGGGCTTGATCGCGTCCTTGAGCAATGCCGCCATCGCGCCATCGCATTTGAGATCGCGCGGCGTGATCGGCGCGCCGCTCAAGGAGTAGCCGATGATGATGCGGCCGAGGCGGGCCTTGAGATCGGCCAGCGAGGTTGCCAGACACAGGATCGCCATCACTTCGGAAGCGACGACGATGCTGAAGTGATCCTCGCGCGGCAGGCCGTTGGCCTTGCCGCCGAGCGCGACGACGATGTCGCGCAGCGCCCGGTCGTTCATGTCGACCACCCGACGCCAGGAGATGCGATGCAGATCGATCTGCAAGGCATTGCCGTGGTGGATGTGGTTGTCGATCATCGCCGCGAGCAGGTTGTTGGCCAGGCCGATGGCGTGAAAATCACCGGTGAAATGGAGGTTGATGTCCTCCATCGGCAGCACCTGGCTCTGGCCGCCGCCGGTGGCGCCGCCCTTCTTGCCGAAGCAGGGCCCGAGCGAAGGCTCGCGCAGGCAGGTGACGCTGCGCTTGCCGATCAGATTCAGCGCATCGCCGAGGCCGACGGTGGTCGTGGTCTTGCCTTCGCCGGGTGGCGTCGGCGTGATCGCGGTGACCAGCACCAGCTTGCCGTCCGGCCGATCCTTGAGCTTCTCGATGTAGCCGAGCGACAGCTTGGCCTTGTAGTGGCCGTAGGGAATGCCGAGGCAGGTCTCGATCAGGGGAATGATTGCTTGCAGGCGCGCCGCCAGGGCAATCTCGATATCGCTGGGCATGGGCGAAACGATTCAGTACGTGGGATGGAGGTTGCTGTCTTTACGGCCTGATTCAGTGCGCGGACGCAGCTTTGTCGCGCCGGAACAGCTTGCCGCCGAGCAGGAACACTGCCAGCGCCAGCGCACCGGCTATGAGGCCGACGACGCCACCGATCGCCGCATTGGCGATCGAGGCGAGCAGGCCATTGCTGCCTTCGAGCAGATGATGGATCGCCTCGCCGGCAGCCGGCACGCCGTGCACCAGAATGCCGCCGCCGACCATGAACATCGCCGCCGTGCCGACGATCGACAGCATCTTCATCAGCTTCGGCGCCGCCGCCAGCAGCAGGCGGCCGAAGCCGCGCAGCGCGGCACTCGGCTTGCGGCTGAGATACAGGCCGGCGTCATCGAGCTTGACGATGCCGGCGACCAGGCCATAGACGCCGACGGTCATGATCACCGCGATGCCGGCCAGCACCGCCAGTTGTTCAACGAGTGCTGCGGTGGCGACGGTGCCGAGGCTGATGACGATGATTTCCGCCGACAGCACGAAATCGGTGCGGATCGCGCCCTTGATCTTGTCGCGCTCGTAGGCGACGACATCGAGCGCGGGATCGCTGAGCAGTTTCAGGCGTTCCTCCTGCTCGTGGCCATCGGCCGGATGCAGCAGCGGATGGGCCAGCTTCTCGACCCCTTCGAAGCACAGGTACAGGCCCCCGAACATCAGCAGCGGCTGGATCAGTACTGGCGCCACGGCGCTGATGCCGAGGGCCGCCGGCACCAGGATCAGCTTGTTGACGAAGGAGCCCTTGGCCACCGCCCAGACCACCGGCAGCTCGCGATCGGCGGCCACACCGGAGACCTGCTGCGCGTTCAGCGCCAGATCGTCGCCGAGCACGCCGGCGGTCTTGGTCGCCGCCACCTTGGTCATCGTGGCGACGTCGTCGAGCATGGTCGCGATATCGTCGATCAGCAGAAACAGGCTGGAGCCGGCCACGTTGGAATCCTTTGCGAAGAGGGTGCAGCCTTGGGCCGCGATGCCGCGAAGTATGCCTTGGCTTCAGAGGCGTCACGGAGTGTTGCAAACTGCGAGCCTGCGCCTCATCCCGAGGCCGCTGTGCCACCCTTTCCGTGACCGAACCCGATTTCCTGGACGCCGAACGCGCAGCCGTCTACCGCGCCATCCACGAGCGGCGCGACATGCGCCATTTCGTCCGCGAGCCGGTCGCCGCGGCGACCTTGCAGCGTCTGCTCGAAGCGGCCCACGCGGCACCCAGCGTCGGCCTGAGCCAGCCCTGGCGTTTCCTGCGGATCACCGATGAAGCGCTGCGCGAGGCGGTATACGCTCAGGTTCAGCAGGAAGTGGCGCGCACGGCCATCGCCCTCGGTTCGCGCCAGGACGAGTTCCTGAAACTGAAGGTGGAAGGCATTCGCGACTGCGCCGAACTGCTGGTCGCCGCCGTCCACGACGCCGGGCCGGACACCGAAATCTTCGGCCGCCGGACCATGCCGTCGATGATGTCGACGGCCTCGGTCGCCTGCGCGATCCAGAACCTGTGGCTGGCGGCACGCGCCGAAGGTCTGGGCCTCGGCTGGGTGTCGATGTTCGAGCCCGCCGAACTGGCCCAGCTGCTGCAATTGCCGGCCGATACCCAGCCGATCGCCGTGCTCTGCCTGGGCCCGGTCAGGGCCTTCTATCCGGCGCCGATGCTGCAGCAGGAACACTGGCGCCAGCCACGCCCGCTCGATGAACTGCTGCACGAGAACCGATGGCCGCGCTGAGCGATGGGCTGTTGCAACTGCATGCCTTGATCGCGGCCGCGGCGCGCGCATGAACCCGAACACCTTGATGGTGCAGGGCACCACCTCCGATGCCGGCAAGAGCACCCTGGTCGCCGGGCTTTGTCGCGTGCTGCTTCGGCGCGGTATCCGGGTGGCGCCGTTCAAGCCGCAGAACATGGCGCTGAACAGCGCGGTGACTGCCGATGGCGGCGAGATCGGCCGTGCTCAAGCGCTGCAGGCGCTGGCCGCCGGCGTGCTGCCGACCACCGACATGAACCCGGTGCTGCTCAAGCCGAACAGCGATACCGGCGCCCAGGTGATCATCCACGGCCGCGCCGTCGCCAACATGGAAGCGGGCACGTATCACGACTACAAGAAGGTCGCCCATGCCGCCGTGCTGGCTTCGCATGCGCGGCTGAGCGCGGCTTATGAGGCGATCATCGTCGAAGGTGCCGGCTCGCCCGCCGAGATCAATCTGCGCGAAGGCGATATCGCCAACATGGGCTTCGCCGAAGCGGTGGACTGTCCGGTGATCCTGATTGCCGACATCGATCGCGGCGGCGTGTTCGCGCATCTGGTCGGCACCCTGGAACTGCTCAGCGCGAGCGAGCAGGCGCGAGTCACCGGCTTCGTCATCAACCGCTTTCGCGGCGACATCAAGCTGCTCGAATCCGGTCTGCGCTGGCTCGAAGCGCGCACCGGCAAACCGGTGCTCGGCGTGCTGCCGTACCTGCACGGCCTGGCGCTCGATGCTGAGGACGCGATTGCCGGCAATGCCCAGAGCCAGCCTGGCGCTGCGCTGAGCATCGTCGTGCCGGTGCTGCCGCGAATCAGCAACCACACCGATTTCGAGCCGCTGCGCGCGCTGCCTCAAGTCAACCTGCATTTCGTCGGCCCAGGCGAAACGCCGCCGCCGGCGGACCTGGTGATCCTGCCCGGCTCGAAGTCGGTCCGCGCCGATCTCGCTCATCTGCGCGCACAGGGCTGGGAGGCTTATCTCGCCAAACATCTGCGCTACGGCGGCAAGCTGATCGGCATCTGCGGCGGCTTCCAGATGCTCGGCACGTGCATCGACGATCCGCTCGGCCTCGAAGGCGCGAAAGGTGCCAGCCCCGGTTTCGGCTGGCTCGATTTCGAGACCCGGCTGGCGGCGACCAAGCAGCTGCGCAACGTCTCCGGCAGCTTGCTGCTCGACGGCGGCGTACCGATGGCCGGCTACGAGATTCATGCCGGCGTCAGCAGCGGGCCGGCGCTGTCCTTGCCCAGCGCGATGCTCGATGCCGGCAGCGACGGCGCGATCAGCGCCGACGGCCAGATCCTCGGCAGCTACGTGCACGGCCTGTTCGATCGCCCCGAAGCCTGCACCGCGCTGTTGCGCTGGGCCGGGCTCGCCAAGCCCGTAGTCAGCGATCATGCAGCCCGTAGAGAGGCGGCGATCGACCGCCTCGCCGACAGCATCGAACAACACCTCGACCTCAATCTCATGTTGAAACCGCTCAAAGCATGCGCAGCCTGATCCTCGGCGGAGTCCGCTCCGGCAAGACCCGTCACGCCCAATCCCTTGCCGAAGCCAGCGGCCTGCTGGTCAGCTATGTCGCCACCGCGCAGGCCGGCGATGGCGAGATGGCCAGCCGCATCGCCCATCACCGGGCCAGCCGGCCGGTCAACTGGCAGCTCGTGGAAGAGCCGCTGGCGCTGGCCTCGACCCTGCACGCGGTCGCCGCACCGGGCCGCTGCATCCTGGTCGACTGCCTGACCCTGTGGCTGAGCAATCTGCTGCTGTTCGAGAACGGCAGTCGCCTCGCCGCCGAGCGCGATGCGCTGCTGGCAACGCTGCCGACCTTGCCGGGCGAGATCATCCTGGTCAGCAATGAGACCGGCCTTGGCGTGGTGCCGCTCGGCGAGCTGACCCGGCGTTACTGCGACGAAGCCGGCTGGCTGCATCAGGCACTGGCGGCCCAGTGCGAGCGGGTGGTGTTCACTGTTGCCGGCCTGCCGATGGTCTTGAAGGAAGTGACGCGATGAACTGGTGGACGCAAGCCGCGCAGACGCCGGACGCCGGCTTCGAGCAGGCCGCGAGGCAGCGGCAGTCCCAGCTGACCAAGCCGGCCGGATCGCTCGGCCAACTGGAGACTTTGGCGATCCGGCTGGCGGCTTTGCAGCGCCGCGAACGGCCGCGCGCCGAACGCATCGCGATCACCGTGTTCGCGGCCGATCACGGCATTGCGGCGCGCGGCGTGTCGGCGTTTCCTCAAGCAGTGACCCAGCAGATGATCGCCAATTTTGCGAGCGGCGGCGCAGCGATCAGCGTGCTGGCGCGAACGCTCGGCACCAGTCTGGAAGTGGTCGATGTCGGCAGCATCAACACCGGCGCGGTGCCGGCCGGCGTCGTCGATGCGCGGGTTGCTGCGGGCACTGCGGATTTCTCGCGCGGGCCGGCGATGAGTGCGGCACAGCTTGAGCAGGCCTTGATGGCCGGACATGCAGCCGTGGCGCGGGCAGGGGACGTCGACCTGTTCATCGCCGGCGACATGGGCATCGCCAACAGCAGTGCGGCGACGGCGCTGGCCTGCGCGCTGCTCGGCGCAGCGCCCAACGAACTGGCCGGGACGGGCACCGGGCTCGATGCCGCCGGAGTACGGGCCAAGGCTCGAGTGATCGCCGAAGCGCTGGCGCTGCATGCCGCCCATCTGGTATCGCCGGAAGCGGTGCTGGCCAGACTCGGCGGCTTCGAGATCGCAGCGATCGCCGGCAGCACTATTGCCTGTGCGCAGCGCGGTGTGCCGGTGCTGGTCGACGGCTTCATCGCCAGCAGCGCCGCGCTGTGCGCCGTGCGCCTGAACCCCAGCGTGCTGCCCTGGCTGATCTTCGCGCATCGTTCGGCCGAGCCGGGCCATGCGCGGATGCTGGCGGCGATGAACGCCGAGCCGCTGCTCGATCTCGGCCTGCGCCTTGGCGAAGCCAGCGGCGCGGCGGTCGCGGTACCGCTGCTGCGCCTGGCCTGCGCGCTGCATAACGAGATGGCGACGTTTGCCAGCGCGGGTGTTGCCGGGAAAGACGCGTGTTGAGCCTGACCCTGCTGCGTCATGGTGCGGTCGACGAGCGGCCGTTCGTGCTCTGGGGCCAGCTCGATCCGCCGGTCAGCATCGCTGGTGATGCGGCGACGCAGCGGGCAGTCATCGGTCAGCGCTGGGCCGGCGTGATCAGCTCGCCGCTGCAGCGTTGCCGTGTCTTTGCGCAAGACCTGCAGCCGGACTGCCAGGTGATCGACGATCTGCGCGAGATGCACTTCGGCCTCTGGCAGGGCCTGACGCCAGCCGAGGTGATGGCCCGCGACGGCGCGCGCTACGCCGCGTTCCAGGCCGATCCGGAAACGCTGGCGCCGCCGGAAGGCGAAGCACTGCCGGCCTTCCGTGCACGCGTGTTTGCGGCACTGAAGAAATGGCGTGAAACGGGCCCGGACGGCGACTGGCTGTGCCTGACCCACGGCGGCGTGATCCGCGTGCTGCTGCAGGAATGGCTGCGGATCGACGAT
Source organism: Nevskia sp. (assembly GCF_023266035.1). GTDB lineage: Bacteria > Pseudomonadota > Gammaproteobacteria > Nevskiales > Nevskiaceae > Nevskia. Next base: position 10,590 of record NZ_JAHFRY010000058.1, on the reverse strand, counting down.
CACTGGCGCATCGCGGTGCCGCCTGCCACGTCGTTGAAATTCCTGTTGCCGGACGGTGGTGATCCGGTCTTGCTTGCATTGAGGCCGCCATGCGCGGACTGATCCTCGCCACCCAGTTCCTGACCCGCCTGCCGACGCCGCAGGTGCGGGATTTCGAGCCTGCCGATCTGACCCGCTGCGCAGTCTGGTTTCCGCTGGTCGGCCTGATCATCGGCGCGCTGCTGGCTGGGCTGGCGATGCTGGTTCGCGACCAGCATCCGGCGTTTGCCGCGCTGCTGGTACTGGCGCTCTGGGTCTGGGTCACCGGCGGGCTGCATCTCGATGGTCTGGCCGATCTCGCCGATGCGCTTGGCGCTGCACATCGTGATCCGAAGCGCTTCTTCGAGGTGCTCAAAGACCCGCACCTCGGCAGTTTCGGCGTGCTGGCGCTGGTGCTGATGCTGCTCGCCAAGCTGGTGCTGCTGACCTTGCCCGGCGCGAGCTATACGGCGCTGCTGCTGATTCCGGCCTGGGCGCGGCTGGCGCCGCTGGTATGGGTCTGGTGGCTGCCGCCGCTGCATGGCGGCATGGGCGATCGTTTCGCCTGGGATCGCCAACCCTGGGCGGTGCTGCTGTGGACCTTGGCCCTGGCGGCTGCCAGCGCTTGCTTGAGTCCGCGGCTGCTGATCGCGCCGATCCTGATCGCCGGCTGGGGCCTGTTCCTGAAGCGCCGGCTCGGCGGTCAGTGCGGCGATGCGCTCGGTGCCGGCATCGAACTGGTCGAAGTAGGGCTGCTGGTCGGCCTCGTCGCCAAAATGGTCTAAGCGTCGTTACCGAACTTCACGCGCCGCTGCTTGCAGGCCGGCGCTGCGCTGACGCAAGGTAGCGATCGGGGTCGTCAGGTGAATTTCCGGTCGATTTTCAGTCGATCTCCGCGCTGTTTCGGGACTTGGCCGCGAACCATTGAGGGCGCGGCACGTCCAAGCGGTTCAGTCGCGCTCGATGAATGCGGGCCGGCTTCATTGCAAGCAAACCTTCAGATGGATGAGAAAAAACGCATGCGCAGAGTCGTGGCGATCGCGCTGGTGCTGGGTGTGGTTGCCCCGCTGGCCGGGTATTTCGTGTTGCGCAAGCCGGCGACGTTCGGTGTGAACCATGAGGTTGGCGCGGCTGAGTCCGGTACGGGCAAGGGTGGTCGCCCCGGCGCCAATGGGCCGATTCCGGTGTTGCTGGCCGAGGTCGGCCGCCGCGATGTGCCGATCTATCTCGATGGCCTCGGCACCGTGCAGGCGTTCAACACGGTGACGGTGCGGCCGCAGGTCAGCGGCCAGCTGGTGTCGGTGGCCTTCGAGGAAGGGCAGACGGTGAAGGCCGGCGAGCTGCTGGCGCAGATCGATCCGCGCAACTTCGAGGCCCAGCTGCAGCAGGCGCAGGCGCAGCAAGCCCAGAACCAGGCGCTGCTGAATACCGCCAAGCGCGATCTGCAGCGCTTCAGCGAACTGGTCGGCGATGGCTATGTGTCGAAGCAGCAGCTCGACACTCAGGCCCAGACCGTCGCCCAGGCGCAAGCCACCGTGAGCGCCAACGAGGCCGCCGTGCAGAGCGCGCGCATCTCGCTGGGCTTCGCGCGGGTCACCGCGCCGATCTCCGGCATCACCGGCCTGCGGCTGGTCGATGTCGGCAACATCGTCGACGCCGGCACCACCACCGGCATCGTCGTGGTCACCCAGGTGATGCCGATCTCGGTGGTGTTCACCTTGCCCGAGCAGAGCCTGGCCGATATCCGCGCGGCGGGCGGAGCGGGCAAGTCCGGCGTCAAGGTGCTGGCCTTCGATCGTGACAACAGCAAGCAGATCGCCACCGGCGAGCTGACCGTGGTCGACAACCAGATCGACCAGACCACTGGCACCATCCGCATGAAGGCGACCTTCGCCAACCAGGACCGCGCGCTATGGCCGGGCCAGTTCGTCAACATGCGGCTGCTGGTGCGCACCGAGAAGAACGGCCTGGTGATTCCTGCCAGTGCGGTGCAGCGTGGCCCGAACGGCGACTTCGTCTATGTCGAGAAGACCGACGACAAGGGCGCCCGCATCGCCGACAAGCGCGACGTCACCGTCGCCCGCAGCGAGAACGGCACCGCGCTGATCGCCAAGGGTCTGAACGATGGCGATCGCATCGTCGTCGAAGGCCAGTACCGTTTGCAGCCGGGCTCGAAGATTCGTCTGGCCAGTGATCCGGCGCCGGATGCCAAGGCTGCCGGCAAGCCCGGTGATCACGCCGGCGCCGGCACAGCGGCGTCACGTTGAGCCTCCTTTCCAGCCTCGGGCGAGCCACCCAGCCATGAGCGTTTCCGAGCCCTTCATCTCGCGCCCGATCGCGACCACGCTGTTGATGATCGCGGTGCTGCTGCTCGGTGCGCTCGGCTATCGCGGCCTGCCGATCGCGGCACTGCCGGATGTCGATTTCCCGACCATCCAGGTCACCACGCAATTGCCGGGCGCCAGCCCGCAGGTGATCGAATCGCTGGTGACGACGCCGCTGGAGCGGCAGTTCGGCACCATTGCCGGCCTGTCGTCGATGAACTCGAACTCGGCATTCGGCCTGTCGACGATCACCCTGCAGTTCGTGCTCGACCGCGATATCGACAACGCCGCGCAGGACGTGCAGGCGGCGATCAATGCTTCGCGCGGCACCTTGCCGAATGATCTGCCGTATCCGCCGGTCTACAACAAGGTCAACCCGGCCGATGCGCCGATCCTGCAGCTGGCGATCAGCTCCGAAGTGCTGCCGCAGAACCAGGTCGCCGATTTCGCCGATTCGGTGCTGGCGCAGAAGCTGTCGCAGGTCAGCGGCGTCGGTCTGGTGTCGATCCAGGGCAACCAGCGGCCGGCAGTGCGCATCCAGGCCAATCCGACTGCGCTGGCCGGGCTGCAGCTGGGGCTGGAAGACATCCGCACTGCGCTCCAGCAGGCCAATGTCAACGCGCCGAAAGGCAGCTTCGATGGCCCCAAGCAGAGCTTCACCATCGGCTCCAACGACCAGATCATCTCGGCCGACGAATACAAGCCGGTGATCATCGCCTACCGCAATGGCGCGCCGGTGCGCTTGAGCGATATCGCGACCGTCCTCGAAGGCGTGGAGAACGAGCAACTGGCGGCGTGGGTGAGCTCGACGCGCTTTGCGAGCACTGCTCGCAGCGGCGACGAGCGCCCGGCCACGGATGGCCGGGCCGGGGCCAGCGAGGCGCGCACCGCCTCGCCAGGGACGGCAGACGCAACGTCCGATCGACCGAGTGAATCTCGTCCGGCGGTGCTGGTCGATGTCCGCCGCCAGCCCGGCGCCAACATCATCGAAACCGTGCAGCGCATCCAGGCGCTGCTGCCGCAGCTGACTGCGAACATCCCGGCGTCGATTCATCTGGAGGTGCTCGCCGACCGCACCGAAACCATCCGCGCTTCGGTGCACGACGTGCAGTTCACGATGATGCTCACCGTGGTGCTGGTGGTCATGGTGATCTTCGTATTCCTGCGCAAGCTGTGGGCGACGGTGATCCCCAGCGTGGCGCTGCCGCTGTCGATCATCGGCACCTTCGGCGTCATGGCGCTGTGCGGCTTCTCGCTCGATAACCTGAGCCTGATGGCGCTGACCATCGCCACCGGTTTCGTCGTCGACGATGCGATCGTGATGATCGAGAACATCGTCCGCTACATTGAAGCCGGCGAAGACCCGGAAACCGCCGCGCGCAAGGGCGCCAAGCAGATCGGCTTCACCGTGGTGTCGCTGACCGTCAGCTTGATCGCGGTGTTCATCCCGCTGCTGTTCATGAGCGGGGTCATCGGCCGGCTGTTCCGCGAGTTCGCGCTGGTGCTGACCATCGCCGTGATCTTGTCGGCCTTCGTCTCGCTGACCCTGACGCCGATGATGTGCGCCAAGCTCCTCAAGGCCGAAGACCCGAACGCCAGGCACGGCAAGCTGTTCAATTGGAGCGAGCGGCAGTTCGACAATCTGCTCGATAGCTATTCCCGTTCGCTGCGCTGGGTGATGGCAAGGCCGAAGCAGACCTTGCTGGTCTTCGGCCTCACTCTGATCGCCACCGCCTGGCTGTTCATCAGCATTCCGAAAGGCCTGCTGCCGCAGCAGGACACGGGTGTCATCGTCGGCGTCGCCGAAGCCGAAGCGAGCATCTCGTTTCCGGCGATGCAGGCACGCACTTTTGCGCTCTCCGAAGCGATTCGCGTCGATCCGGACGTGAAGAGCGTTGCCGCCTTCGTCGGCTCCGGCAGCATCAATCCGACTCTGAACACCGGCCGCCTGAACATCGTGCTGAAGCCTAGGGCTGAGCGCAGCACCAGTGCCGATGGCGTCATTCGTCGGCTGAAGACGCTGGCCGCCGATGTCGAAGGCATCACCCTGTTCATGCAGCCGGTGCAGGATCTGCAGATCGACAGCCGCATCGCCCGCACCCAGTTCCAGCTGGTGCTGAAAAGCCTCGATGCCGCGGAACTGGCCGAGTGGACGCCGAAGTTCATCGACGCCCTGAAGCGCCAGCCCGAGCTGACCGATGTCACCACCGATCAGCAGGTCGATGGCTTGTACCTGAAGCTCGACATCCAGCGTGATCGCGCCAGCCGCCTCGGCGTGCCGGTGCAGGCGATCGACGACACGCTGTATGACGCGTTCGGTCAGCGTCAGGTGACGACCATCTTCACCGCGATCAACCAGTACCGGGTGGTGCTCGAAGTGCCGCCGGAGTTCCGCAAGCGGCCGGATGCGCTCGATCAGCTCTATGTGAAATCGACCAGCGGCAGCCTGGTGCCGCTGTCTGCGGTGGCCACCGCGACGACCGTACGCGGCCCGCTGGTGCTGAGCCATTTGGGCCAGCTGCCGGCGGCGACCTTGTCGTTCAATCTCGCGGCCGGGCAGTCGTTGAGCCACGCCTTGCCGGCGATCGATGCCGCGGCTGCCGAGATCGGTCTGCCGACCTCGGTGCAGCGCAGCTTCTCCGGCAGTGCGGCCGAATTCCAGACCTCGCTGGCGAGCATGCCCTGGCTGATCCTGGCGGCCATCGTCGTGATCTACATCGTCCTTGGCGTGCTCTACGAGAGCTACATCCACCCGATCACCATCCTGTCGACCCTGCCGTCCGCCGGCGTCGGCGCGCTGCTGGCGTTGATGCTGACCGGCCAGGATTTCTCGGTGGTGGCGCTGATCGGCGTGGTGCTCTTGATCGGCATCGTCAAGAAGAACGCGATCATGATGATCGACTTCGCTTTGGAGGCCGAACGCGATCACGGCAAGCCGCCGCATGAGGCGATCTTCGAAGCCGCCTGCCTGCGCTTCCGGCCGATCATGATGACGACCATGGCGGCACTGCTCGGCGCGCTGCCGCTGGCGCTGGAATCGGGCACCGGTTCGGAGCTGCGCAATCCGCTCGGCATCGCCATCGTCGGCGGCCTGATCCTCAGCCAGATGCTGACCCTGTACACGACGCCGGTCATCTATCTGGCGATGGACAAGCTGGCCAAGCGCTTCAGCCGCAAGGATGGCGAGGCCGCGCCGACCCCGGTGGTGCAGGCAAAGTGAACCTCAGCGCGCCCTTCATCGCGCGGCCGATCGGCACCAGCTTGCTGGCGATCGGCATCTTCCTGATCGGCGCGCTGGCCTATTCGCGGTTGCCGGTGGCACCGCTGCCGCAGGTCGAATTCCCGATCATCTTCGTCTCGACCCAGCAGCCGGGGGCTTCACCCGAAACCATGGCGCAGACCGTGGCCGCGCCGCTGGAACGGCGCTTCGGCCAGATCCCCGGCGTCAACGAGATCACCTCGTCGAGCGCGCTCGGCAGCGCCACGGTGGTGCTGCAGTTCGATCTCGATCGCGACATCGATGGCGCCGCGCGTGACGTGCAGGCGGCGATCAATGCCTCGCTCGCCGACCTGCCCGCCGGCCTGCCGGCGCCGCCGACCTGGCGCAAGGCCAACCCGAATGATTCGCCGATCCTGATCCTGGCGCTGACCTCGGACACCGTCGGTCTCGACAAGGTCTACGAGTTCGCCGACAACCAGCTGAACCCGAGTCTGTCGCAGGTGAAAGGTGTTGCTGAAGTGCAGATTTCCGGCGCTGCGAAGCCGGCGATCCGCATCCAGGCGAATCCGGCGCAGCTGGCGCAGATGGGCCTGTCGATGGCGACGGTGCGCACGGCGATCAACGCGCTGACCGTCAATCGCGCCAAGGGCTCCTTGAGCGACGAGGCGCAGACCTGGGTCATCGATGCCGATGACCAGCTGGCCACCGTCGAGGACTTCCGCAACGCCATCATCGCCACGCGGGACGGCGTGCCGATCCCGCTGTCCTCGGTCGCCACGGTGATCAATGGCCAGGAGAACGCCCGTCTGGCCGGCTGGTACAACGGCAAGCGCGCGGTGCTGGTGTTCATCCGCAAGCAGGCTGATGCCAATGTCATCGAGACCGTCGACCAGATCCTCGGCCAGCTGCCGGCCTTGCGCGCCAGCCTGCCGCCGGGGGTCGAGCTGTCGATCCAGGCCGATCGCACGCAGACCATTCGCGCCTCGGTCGACGAGGTGCAGATTGCGCTGGTGCTGTCGACCGCGCTGGTGATCTTGGTGATGTTCCTGTTCCTGCGCCGTGGCGTGCCGACGGCGATTGCCGGCGTCACCGTGCCACTGGCGCTGGCCGCGACCTTCGCGGCGATGTGGCTGCTCGACTACAGCCTCGACAACCTGTCGCTGCTGGCGCTGACGGTGTCGGTGGGCTTCGTCGTCGACGATGCGATCGTGGTGATCGAGAACATCGTTCGCCATATCGAGAAGGGCGAGAAGCCGCGCGATGCCGCACTGCGCGGCGCCAAGGAAATCGGCTTCACGGTACTGTCGATCACTGTGTCCCTGATCGCCGTGTTCATCCCGATCCTGTTCCTGGCGGGCATTCCCGGCCGGCTGTTCCGCGAGTTCTCGGTGACCCTGGCGGTGGCCGTCGCGGTATCGGCGCTGATCTCGCTGACCCTGACGCCGACCCTGTGCGCGAAATTCCTGCGCCCTGAGAACCATGAGCGCGTACCGGGCCGGCTTGAACGAGGCCTGGAAGCCGGCCTGGCCTGGCTGCTCTCCGGCTACCGGGTCGCGCTGCTGTGGGCGCTGCGCCACACGCGGATCATGGCGCTGTTCACGCTCGGCACCGTATTCCTCACCGGCTACCTGTACACCATCGTGCCGAAGGGCTTCTTCCCGCAGCAGGACACCGGTTTCATCTCCGGCAACCTGGTGGCGGCGCAGGACACCTCGTTCGCGGCGATCGCCGAAAAGACCCTGAAAGTGGCCGATGTCGTGCTCGCTGATCCGGCCGTGCAGTCGGCGGTCTACTTCGTCGGTGGCAGCCGCGGCGCCTCGAATTCCGGGCGCATGTTCATCAACCTGAAGACGCCGGAACAGGGCCGCAAGATCAGCGCCGACAAGGTCATCGAACGGCTGCGGCCGAAGACCGCGAAAGTCGAAGGCATCGAGATGTATCTGCAGGCGGTGCAGGACCTGCGCGCCGGTGGCCGCTCCGGCCGCTCGCAATACCTGTACGCGCTGCGCGCGCCGGAAGCGAAAGACCTCTACGAGTGGACGCCGAAGCTGGTCGAACGCCTGAAGAAGATGCCACAGTTGGTCGACGTGTCTTCCGATCTGGAAACCGGCGCACTGCAGTTGAATGTCGTCGTCAATCGCGATGCCGCCTCGCGCCTCGGCCTGCGCCCGGCCACTGTCGACCAGGCGCTGTACGACGCTTTCGGTCAGCGTCAGATCGCGCTGATCTACGACCGCACCAACACCCATCGGGTGATCCTCGAAGCCACGCCGGACGAGCAGCAGGACCCCTCCGAGCTGGCCCGCATCCAGGTGGCCACGCCGTCCGGCGTCGCCGTGCCGTTGTCGGCGATCGCCCGTTTCGAGTTCGGCACCGCGCCGCTGTCGATCAATCACGAAGGCCAGTTCACCGTCGTCAACCTGACCTTCAATCTGCTGCCCGGCGCCAGCCTGCCGCAGGTCGAAGCGCAGATCGCCAAGGCGATGGTCGATCTGCAGATGCCGGGCGAGATACGCGGCGGCTTCGGCGGCAGTGCCGCGCTGTTCGCCAGCGGCCTCGATGCCTTTCCGATCCTGCTGCTGACCGCGCTGCTCGCGGTCTACATCGTGCTCGGCATGCTCTATGAAAGCTGGGTGCACCCGCTGACCATCCTGTCGACGATTCCCTCGGCCGGCATCGGCGCGCTGCTGGCGCTGCTGGCCTTCGACATGGAACTGTCGCTGGTGGCGATCATCGGCATCATCCTGCTGATCGGCATCGTCAAGAAGAACGCCATCCTGATGATCGACTTCGCGCTGGAAGCCCAGCGCCACCGCGGCATGAGCCCGCGCGACGCGATCTTCGAAGCCTGCATGACCCGTTTCCGGCCGATCACCATGACGACGATGGCCGCCGTGTTCGGCGCCGTACCGCTGGCGATCGGCCTCGGCACGGGCTCGGAACTGCGGCAACCGCTCGGCATCGCGATCATCGGCGGCCTGCTGCTGAGCCAGTTGCTGACCCTGCTGACGACGCCGATCGTCTACCTCGGTTTCGAGAAACTCACCGGCTGGCGCCGGCGTCGCCGCGAGCGCCGAACGAACCTGAGTGCGGCCCCAGTCTGAAAAAATCTCCGGACGGAGCGCCAAACCCGATCACCAAAACGGTTAGACTGCGCGCCCAGTCGGAGAGTAGCTCAGCTTGGTAGAGCACCTGCTTTGGGAGCAGGGGGTCGCAGGTTCGATTCCTGTCTCTCCGACCATCACGTGGCAAAGCCGCGCAGCGACGTGAAAAAGAACCCCCCTTCGATGGGGGATTTTTTTTGCCCGACGCTCAGTTGAACCAGCGCCGCAACGCGATCACACCGAGCAGCGTGCCGATCAGTTCGCTGCCAGCGACGAATCCCGCCGAGACGATGAAGGTCATCCGGTGATCACCGGGCGGCACGCAGGTGACGTTGTCCGGCGAAATCAGGATGTAGTGATTGACGATGCCGAACACCAGCGCCGCCGCCATCGATCCGGTGTAGAGCACCACTCCGACTTTCTTCAGCTTGGTCCACAGCAGCGCCGCGGCCAGCAGCGGCAGGATGACGACTACCAGGCCGACGAAGGCCATCTTCGGCGGGTCCAGTTCCACCGGCACCGACAGGTGGGCGCCGCCATGCCAGAGCGCGATCGCGCAGTGAATGAGGGCGAAGATGCTGAGCACGCCTGCTGCCTGACGGGTGTTCCTGGTCTCGATCATTGTTGTTCTCCCCCTGGTTCTTTCGTTTGAGCTTTTGCCTGGTGCTTGGGCCGCCGTCGCCGTTTCGATACGGCCGCGCGCTCGGCTTGCGCCGTTCGGCCTTCCGCTTGCGCTTCGGATCGCGCCGCCAGCCGCCCGGTCAGCCAGACCTTGATTTCGGAGGGCATGCCGGCCGGTGCCTTGCGGGCCACCGTCGTCACCAGATCGGCCAGCGTGGCGCGGCCGAGTTCGGCACGCATGCTTTGCTCGGCACGCAGCATCACCGCGTGGATCGAGCAGACGCCCTGGGTCGACCAGGCCGGTGCCTTGCCCTTGAAGATCGCGCAGCGGCCGCGGATTTCCTGGCAGTCGAACAGGGGTTTGTGGCCTTCGATGGCGTCGACCACGTCGAGCACGGTGATCTTCGTCGCCGGCCGCGCGAGCCGGTAACCGCCACGGATGCCGGCGCTGGCGCTGACGATCCCGGCCTTCTCGAGCTTGGGAAAGATCTTCGCCAGGAACGAGGGCGACACGCCCTGCAGCTCGGCCAGATCACGGCTGCTGGCCGGCGCAGCATCGGGCGCCGCCAGCCAGAGCAGGCAATGCAGCCCGTATTCGATACTGTTTCCCAGATGCGCCATAACGCGGACTTTAGTTGTCCGCGTTTATTGGCGCAAGCCGGATTCAGTGATCCGCCGCGTGCAGCTTCCGGTGCATGCGCCGCAGGCCCAGCCAGACGCTGATGAACAGCACCGGCAGTGCCAGGCCGACGACCAGGTCCGGGTCGATCGGCAGATGCGCCGCCTTGCCGGCCTTGGCCAGATAGCCGACCAGCCCTGAGGCGTAATAGACGATCGCCGCCACTGACAGGCCTTCCACCGTCTGTTGCAGGCGCAGTTGCAGCCCGGTGCGGCGTTCCATCGACGCCAGCAGTGCCTGGTTCTGGCGCTCGCGAGTGATGTCGACGCGGGTCGACAGCAGGCCGCTGACCTTGGCGACGCGATCGGACAGCTCGTGCAGACGCTTCAGCGTGTGCCGGCAGGTCAACACCGCCGGGCCCAGGCGGCGGGTCATGAACTCGCCGATCGGCTGCACGGCCGGCAGCCGGCGTTCGCGCAGTTCCTCGATGCGGGTACTGACCAGCGCGTGATAGGCGATGCAGGCGTTGAAGCGGAACTCGGTGGTCGCCAGGCTGCTTTCGACGGCGGCGGCCAGCTGGGTCAGCTCGTGCAGCAGCGCTTCATCGGCCACCGCGCCGTCCTCGGCGGCGATCTGGGCGGTCAGTGCCCCGAGCGACTGCTCGATGGCCCGCGTCCGCGGCGC
>NZ_JAHFRY010000057.1 GCF_023266035.1 Nevskia sp. | reverse complement strand
ATCCTGGTCATCTGCCGGCTGGTGCAGGGCCTGAGCCTCGGCGGCGAGTACGGCATTTCGGCGACTTATCTGAGCGAAGTCGCGTCGAAGGAACATCGCGGCTTCTGGTCGAGCTTCCAGTACGTGACCCTGATCCTCGGCCAGCTGACCGCGCTGGCGCTGCTGATCATCCTGCAGCGCTGGCTGCTGACGCCGGCCGAACTCGATGCCTGGGGCTGGCGCATCCCGTTCGTGATCGGCGGCCTGCTGGCCCTGGCGGCGCTGTGGCTGCGCCGCGGTCTGCACGAAACCGAAAGCTTTGCGAAGCAGGCGGCACCCGAACGCGCGCCGCTGCGCCGCTTGCTGCGCGAACATCCGCGCGAAGTGCTAACCGTGGTCGGCCTGACCCTCGGCGGCACCTTGGCGTTCTATACCTACACGACCTACATGCAGAAGTTCCTGGTCAACACCGGCGGCTTCAGCAAGGACGATGCAACGCTGATCTCGGCCGCGGCGCTGACCGTCTACATGCTGCTGCAGCCGCTGTTCGGCGCGCTGTCCGACAAGATCGGCCGGCGGCCGCTGCTGATCTTCTTCGGCATCGGCGGCAGTCTCGGCACCGTGCCGCTGCTCGGCGCGCTGGCCACGGCCGGCGACGCCTGGACCGCGTTCGCCCTGATGCTGACCGGCCTGGTGATCGTCAGCGGCTATACGGCGGTCAATGCCATCGTCAAGGCCGAGCTGTTTCCGGTGGCCGTCCGCGCCCTCGGCGTTGGCCTGCCTTATGCATTGACCGTGTCGCTGTTCGGCGGCACGGCCGAGTACGTGGCGCTGTGGTTCAAGGGCATCGGCAGCGAGACCGGCTTCTACTGGTATGTCAGTGCGATGATCGCGGTGTCGCTCGCCGTCTACCTCCGTTTGCCGGAAACCCGCAGCCGTTCGCGGCTGGACCAGGACTGATTGCTCTCTGCTCCCTTCCCCGCTTGCGGGGGGAAGGAGAACGCAAAAAGGTTCAGCCTCAATTCAGGAACGCTGCGTAGATTGACTCTCGCACCGTGCCGGAATCCGACACGTCCATCCGAGGAAGGACCATGAACACCAAGCTGACCGCGCTGTTGACTGCCATTGCCGTACTGGGTACTTCGACTGCCGCGCAGGCTGGCCGTCATGACGACGGCATCGAGTACGCCGAGGTGGTCGATGCCCGTCCGATCTATCGCGACGTGCGCGTGACCGTGCCGCGCGAGGAATGCCGCGACGAACGAGTCGTCTACGACGATGGTTATCGCGGCGGCCGCAACAACGGCGGCGTCGGTGCGGTGCTCGGCGCGGTGGTCGGTGGCGTGGTCGGCAACCGTTTCGGCCAGGGTTCGGGCCGTGCAATCGCCACCGCTGCCGGTGCCGTGGTCGGCGCCAGCGCCGGAGCCAGCATCGGCCGCAACAATGGTGGCGGCTATCGCGAACCGAGCTATGGCTACGAGGAACGCTGCACCACAGTTCAGGATTCACGCTACGAACAGCGTGTTGATGGCTATGACGTGCGTTATCGTTACCACGGCCGCATTTACGACACCCGTCTGCCGTATGACCCGGGTGACCGTATTGCCGTCGAGGTCAACGTTCGCCCGGCGTCGTATTGATCGCCAATAAGCTCAACCATCATTCCACTCCAGCCCGGAAGCCATTGATGCGCGCTGCCCTCCTGATGATCGTGCTCGCTGCCGGCCTGCTCGGCAGCGCGCCCGCGTCGGCGGATCGGCGTGGCGGCTTGCGGCTCGACACGCCGTTCCTGGCGCCGGGCCGTGACAATCGCGAAAGCGAGCCTCGTGGCGGCCTGACGCCGAACGAAGCCGCACGGCAGGCGCAGAACCAGAACGGCGGCGGCCGCGTGTTGTCCGTCGAACCGAGCGGCAACGGCTATCGTGTGAAACTGCTGCGCGATGGCGAAGTCCGCGTTGTCTACGTCCAGTAGAACCTCACCTTTCTTTCAGTCAGTTCGGAGCTGTCGATGCGTGCGCTCGTCGTCGAGGATGATCCCGCCCTGCGCGAGCAGGTTTGCCGCCACCTGAGCGACGAAGGCTATGCCGTCGATTCGGCTGCCGATGGCGAACAAGGCCAGTACATGGCCGTCGAATATCCGCTCGATATCGCCATCATCGATCTCGGTCTGCCGAAGACGCCGGGCATCGCCATCATCAAGGCGGTGCGCAAGGCGGGCCGCAGCTATCCAATCCTGATCCTGACCGCCCGCGACGGCTGGCAGAGCAAGGTCGAAGGTCTGGAAGCCGGCGCCGACGATTACCTGGTCAAGCCCTTCCACAAGGAAGAACTGCTGGCCCGCGCCCGTGCCTTGGTCCGCCGCAGCGGCGGCTGGAGTTCGCCGCAGCTGGAATCCGGCCCGATCATTCTGAATACCGCCTCGAAGACCGTCAGCCTCGGCGGCGCGGCGGTTGAAGTCACCGCTTATGAGTACCGGGTGCTCGAGTATCTGGTGATGCACGCTGGCGAGGTGGTATCGAAATCGACGCTCACCGAGCACCTCTACAACGAGGACGAGGAACGCGATTCCAACGTCATCGAAGTGTTCATCCGACGCCTGCGCACCAAGCTCGATCCAGACAACACGCTGAACCCGATCGCCACCCAGCGCGGTAGCGGCTACCGCTGGAACCTGCCGAGAAGCAGTGTTTAGTGGCTAGTGGCTTGTGGTCAGTGAAAGCGAGCCGTGCCCCACTCGCGATTGCTCTTGATGTTGCTTCCAACTGGCCACTAGCCACAGACCACTGGCCACTGCTTCCATGAAGTCGCTACGCACCCGCCTGCTGGTCGTCGCCACCTTGGTGCTGATGGGCTTCATGCTGCTTTGCGGCGCCGGTCTCGATCAGGCCTTTCGTGGCAGTGCGCTGCAGGCGCAGCGGGACAAGCAGCAGGGCATGATCTTCGCGCTGCTCGGTGCCGCGGACTCCAATGACCGCGATCAACTGACGATCAGCGTCGGCGCCCTGCCCGACCCGCGTCTGACGCGTGTGCAGTCCGGGCTCGAAGCGCTGATCTTCAACGCGTCCGGCAAGGTCATCTGGCGCAGTCCGAGTTTCGCCGGCAAGGTGCCGGAACTGCTCGCCCCGGACGTCGGCGCCAGCCTGTTCACCGAGCTCGACGACCGCTTCGCCAGTACCTATGGCATCCGCTGGGTCAGCGACAACGGCGGCCTGCGCCTGTTCTCGGCCAAGCCGAAACCGCAGCGCTACACCGTCGCGGTGATGGAGGACAAGAACGACTACAACGTCCAGCTGCATGCCTTCCGCAACCTGCTGTGGATCTGGCTGGGCGGCGCCAGCCTGGCGCTGATCCTCGTCCAGATGCTGGTGCTCGGCTGGGGGCTGTCGCCGCTGCGCAAGCTGGTGCGCGAGCTGCGCGGCGTCGAATCCGGCCAGCAGTCGCGAATCGATGCGGTCTATCCCACCGAGCTGACGCCGCTGGCCGAAGGCCTTAACACCATGATCGCCGCCGAGCGCAACCAGCAGCAGCGCTACCGCAATGCACTCGACGATCTCGCTCATTCGCTGAAGACGCCGCTGGCCGTGCTCAGAGGCCTGGTCGATGACCGGACCCTGGCGACCGATGCCCGCGACAAGCTGCGCGATCCGGTCGATCGCATGCAGGAAATCACCAATCACCAGTTGCGCAAGGCCGCCGCCGCCGGCCGCCGGACCCTGGCCGAGCCGGTGGCGATCAAGCCGCTGGCCGACAAGATCGCCGGCGCACTGGCCAAGGTCTACGCGGCGAAGTCACTGCGCTTCACGATCGACGTGCCGGACTTGCTGCGCGTGCGCGCCGACGAGGGCGATCTCTACGAACTGCTCGGCAACCTGCTCGACAACGCGTCCAAGTTCGCCCGTACCGAAGTCCGCCTGACGGCGACGATCCAGCAGCGGATGCTGACGCTGCTGATCGACGACGACGGTCCCGGCTTCCCGGACGATGCCGACAAGCTGCTCAGCCGTGGCGTCCGCGCCGACAGCCTGACACCCGGCCAGGGCATCGGCCTGGGTGCGGCGGCGGAGCTGGTCAAGCTCTACGACGGCGGCATTGCGCTCGGAAAGGCTGAACTTCTCGGCGGTGCGCGGGTGACGGTGACGCTGTCGGTTTAGGTCCGGCGTGGCCGCTTCGGCTGGGCCAGACCGCTGACGATCGCCTCAAAGGCTTCGTCGACGGTCTCCGCCATCACCAGCGAATCGACATCGGCGCGCGAGACCAGACCGCGCTCGACCAGACGCTCGAAGTTCACCAGCCCATCCCAGAACTCCTTGCCGAACAGCACCACCGGCATAGGCCTTGCCTTGCCGGTCTGGGTCAGGGTCAGCGCTTCGAACAGTTCGTCGAGCGTGCCGAAACCGCCCGGGAACACCACGAAGGCTTCCGCCACGTTCATGAACCAGAACTTGCGCATGAAGAAGTAGTGGAACTCGTAGGAGTGATCTTCCTTCACGAACGGATTGACGTGCTGCTCGAACGGCAGCGAGATGTTGAAGCCGATGTTCAGATTGCGATCGACCCGCGCGCCGCCTTCATGGCCGGCTTCCATGATCCCAGGACCACCGCCGGTGACGAGGAAATAGCGCTCGTCGCCCTCGTGGTTGTCGGTGGTCCAGCGGGCGAAGCGCTCGGCGAGATCGGCGGCCAGGGCGTAGTAGTCGGGTGTCGAGGTCTTGCCCGGTGCCGGTTGCAGGCGCCGCGTGCGCGCCGAACCGAACAGGATGATCGCCCGCTTGACGCCGGCCGCTTCAAGACGCTGTTTGGGCTCCAGGTACTCGCAGAGCATGCGCACGCCGCGCGCTTCGTCGCTCAGCAGGAACTCCTGGTTCTTGTACGCCTTGGTCAATGTGATCTCCGCAGATTGTTGTTAGGACTGCCGCACAGTGGTTGCTAGAGCACCGCCGGCTTCGGCGCCTTGTGCTCGGGAAACAGGTTTTCCTCGAGCAGCGCACACAGGATATGGATGATCAGGATGTGACATTCCTGAATGCGCGGCGTGTGCGTGGACGGCACGCACAGCGCGTGTTCGGCGATGTCGCGGGCCTTGCCACCGCTGCCGCACAACGCGATGCGGGTGACGCCGAGCTTCGGCGCCACATCGAAGGCCTTCAGCACGTTCTTCGAGTTGCCGGACGTGGTGATGCCGATGAACAGATCGCCCGGCCGCGCCAGTGCCTGGAGTTGGCGGGCGAACAGGAATTCGTAGCCGTAATCGTTGCCGATCGCCGTCAATGCCGAGGTATCGGTGCTCAGCGACATCGCCGGCAGGCCCGGCCGGTCGTACTCGAAACGGGCCACCAGTTCCGCCGCCAGATGCTGGGCATCCGCCGCAGAACCGCCATTGCCGCCGACCAGAATCTTGCCGCCCGCGCGGTAGGTGGCGATGCACAGGCTGACCACCTCGGCAATCTTCGCCAGCAGCACGCTATCGGCCAGCAACTGCTGCTTCACCGCGATCGAATCGGCGACATAAGCCGCGATCGACGCCGGCGTGACCGGCACGCGGGTCGGGAAGGCAGCATCCGGCGGCGCGGTGGGATCGAGGCTGGTGTTCATCCGAGTCGGGTCTGAAGGAGTTCCGGATTGTAAAGCGCGCAGGTCAATGAGCCTCTAACCGGATCAGTGGATGATGGCACCTCGGTGCGCGCTTTCAAGCGGCTTGAAAGCCGCAGCAATGTCCGCAGCTTGCAGGCATCCCGCTACTCCTTATGAATGAGGCTCGCAAAATGCGAATGGAAAAATTCACCAGCCGCTTCCAGCAGGCGCTCGCCGATGCGCAGAGCCTTGCCGTGGGCCGCGACCATAACCAGATCGATCCTGCCCATCTGCTGCAGGCCTTGATCGAGCAGGAAGGCGGTTCGACCTTGCCGCTGCTCGCCCAGGGCGGCGTGGCTGTCGATGGCCTGCGCGGCAAGCTCGGCGCATTGCTCGACAACCTGCCGAAGATCGGCACGCCGACCGGCGAAGTCAGCGTCGGCAGCGATCTCGCGCGCCTGCTGAACCTGACCGACAAACTCGCCCAGCAGCGCAAGGATCAGTTCATCTCCACCGAGCTGTTCGTGCTGGCGCTGACCGAAGACAAGAGCGCGCTCGGCAAGCTGCTGCGCGATGCGGGTGCCAAGAAGGACGGCATCGAACGGGCGATCGATGCGATGCGCGGCGGCCAGAAGGTCGATTCCGCGAACGCCGAGGAACAGCGCCAGGCGCTGGAGAAGTACACGGTCGATCTCACTGCGCGTGCGATGGCCGGCAAGCTCGATCCGGTGATCGGCCGCGATGAAGAGATTCGCCGCGTCATCCAGGTGCTGTCACGGCGCACCAAGAACAATCCGGTGATCATCGGCGAGCCCGGCGTCGGCAAGACCGCGATCGTCGAAGGCCTGGCCCAGCGCATCGTCAATGGCGAAGTGCCGGAAGGGCTGAAGAACCGGCGCCTGCTGTCGCTGGATCTCGGCGCGCTGATCGCCGGTGCCAAGTTCCGCGGCGAGTTCGAGGAGCGCCTGAAGGCGCTGCTCAATGATCTGGGCAAGACCGACGGCACGGTGATCCTGTTCATCGACGAGATCCACACCCTGGTCGGCGCCGGCAAGGCCGAAGGCTCGATGGACGCCGGCAACATGCTCAAGCCCGCCCTCGCCCGCGGCGAGCTGCACTGCATCGGCGCGACCACGCTCGACGAGTACCGCAAGTACGTCGAGAAGGATGCAGCACTGGAACGCCGCTTCCAGAAAGTGCTGGTCGGCGAACCGAGTGTCGAAGACACGGTCGGCATCCTGCGTGGACTCAAGGATCGCTACGAAACCCATCACAACGTCGAGATCACCGACGGCGCCCTGATCGCCGCCGCCAAGCTCAGCAACCGCTACATCACCGACCGCAACCTGCCGGACAAGGCGATCGATCTGATCGATGAAGCTGCTTCGCGCGTGCGCATCGAAAGCGATTCCAAGCCGGAGTCGATGGATAGGCTGGAACGTCGCCTGATCAGCCTGAAGATCCAGCGCGAAGCTCTGAAAAGCGAGACCGACGAGGGCGCCAAGCGCTCGCTGGAAACGCTGGCGGCCGAGATCGCCAAGCTCGAGCGCGAGTACTCGGATCTCGAAGAGAAGTGGAAAGCCGAGAAGGCCAGCGTCGCCGGCAGCGCCGGTGTCCGCGAAGAACTGGAGCGGGTCAAGGTCGAGCTTGAAGCAGCGCGCCGCTCGGGCGATCTCGCCAAGATGGCCGAGCTGCAGTACGGCAAGATTCCCGAACTCGAAAAGAAGCTGGCCGCGGCCAGCGCGACCACGCAGACCAAGTTCGAACTGCTGCGCACCCGGGTCACCGAGGAAGAGATCGCCGAAGTGGTCGGCCGCTGGACCGGCATCCCGGTCAGCAAGCTGCTCGAAGGCGAGCGCGACAAGCTGCTGCGCCTCGAAGACACCTTGCGCCAGCGCGTGGTCGGCCAAGAAGAAGCGCTGACCTCGGTCGCCAACGCGATCCGTCGCAGCCGCGCCGGCCTGTCCGATCCCAATCGCCCGATCGGCTCGTTCCTGTTCCTGGGCCCGACCGGCGTCGGCAAGACCGAACTGTGCAAGTCACTCGCCGGCTTCCTGTTCGATAGCGAGGACGCGATGGTCCGCATCGACATGAGCGAGTTCATGGAAAAGCATTCCGTGAGCCGCCTGATCGGCGCGCCTCCGGGCTATGTCGGCTATGACGAAGGCGGCTATCTGACTGAGGCGGTGCGTCGGCGGCCTTATTCGCTGATCCTCCTCGATGAAGTCGAGAAGGCGCACGCCGATGTCTTCAACGTGTTGCTGCAGGTGCTCGACGACGGCCGCCTGACCGATGGCCAAGGCCGCACCGTCGACTTCCGCAACACCGTCGTGGTGATGACCTCAAACCTCGGCTCGCAGCTGATCCAGGAACTGATGGGCAACAGCGCGACCCGCGAGGATTACGCCGCGATCAAGGAAGGCGTGATGACCGTCGTCGGCCAGCATTTCCGGCCCGAGTTCATCAATCGCATCGACGAAGCGGTGGTGTTCCGGCCACTGGCGGCGGCGCAGATTCGCGTCATCGCCGGCATCCAGACCGCCTACCTGCACAAGCGGCTGGCCGAGCGTTCGATTGGCATCACCTTCAGTGAAGCAGCCCTCGCGAAGCTCGCGGAAGCGGGCTACGACCCGGTCTACGGCGCGCGGCCACTGAAGCGCGCGATCCAGACCCTGATCGAAAACCCGCTGGCCAGCCTGATCCTCAACGGCAAGTTCGCCGCTGGCGATACCGTGCAGGTCGATGCCGGCGACGCTGGGCTGGTGTTCAACCGAGGCTGAGTTGCAAGGCTGAAGCGACGCCCGATCTGTTCTTGAGACAGGTCGGGCGTTTTTCGTTCAGCCGTTGCGCACGCCGCGCCGCGCCCGGAAGAACGCCCGCAACTGCTCGGCACAGTCCGCTTCCAGCACCCCGCCCTGCCAGGCGACGACATGGTTCAGCTGCGGCCGCGCGATCAGGTCATAGACCGAATTAACCGCACCGGCTTTCGGATCACTGGCGCCGAACACCAGGCGGCCGACCCGGGCATGGATGATCGCGCCGGCGCACATCGCGCAGGGCTCCAGAGTTACGTACAGCGTACTTCCGGTCAGGCGGTAATTGCCGAGCGCTGCCGCACCCACGCGCATTGCCATGATCTCGGCATGCGCAGTGGGATCGTGCAGCGCGATCGGCCGGTTCCAGCCTTCGGCCAGCATTGCACCATCGGCACCGACCAGCACCGCACCGACCGGCACCTCGCCTTCGGCCGCCGCGCGTTCGGCCAGGCTCAGCGCATGGCGCAGCCAGTGTTCGTCGGCCTCGCTGGCCATGCTCGTAGATTCGCTCATCGCCCTATTGTCGATGATCAACTCAGCCGCGCTCCAGCAGCACGATCACTTCGTAGTGCCGGGTCTGCGGAAACATGTCGAGCACGCGGGCGCGGCGCGGTTTCAGCGACGGCATCAAAGCCAGATCGCGGGCCAGCGATTCGGCGTTGCAACTCGAATAGATCAGCCAGCGCGTCGCGCTCGCCGCTTCGAGATGAAGACTCAGGGCTTCGCCGATGCCGCGCCGTGGCGGGTTGACGATCACCAGCTCGGCATCTTCAGGCTGGGCCAGCGCCCAGGCCGTGGCATCGCCGCTGGCGAATCGCACATCGCCGATGTCACGGCCGCTGGCAGCGAGATCGACAAGGCTTAGCTCGGCGCTGGCGATCGCTTCGGCTTCGAGTTCGATGCCGGTCACGGCGCGGCCCGCGGCTGCGGCATGCAGGGCAAAGCCGCCGACGCCGCAGTACAGATCCCAGACGCTGGCCGGCCGAACCTCGTCGATCCAGCTCCGCGCCTGCGCGTACAGCTCGGCGGCGACGGCGGTATTAGTCTGAAAGAAGCTCTGCGGGCGCAGATGCAGCTTGATGTCGTTGACGCCGATGCTCAGCCGCGAAGCTTCGCTGAGCAGAATTTCACGCTCGCCTTCGAGCACCGCCTTGTGCTCGGGCTGCAGGTTCACCGAGACCACGGCGAGCGGCGGCAAGGCAGCCAGCAGCGAGGCCAGATGCTTGCGGATGCGGGCGACGGTCGCTTCAGAACGGAGCACGAAGCGCAGCATCAGCGAGCCGTCATCGGCTTCAGTCAGCAGCACGAATTTCAGCTCACCGCGCCGGCTGGCGAGATCGTAGGGATCGAGCGTGGCGCGAACGATGAAAGCGCTGATCGCCGGGAAACAGGCCTGCATCGACAGCGGGTAGAGCGGGCAATCGGACAGGTCGACGCCCTGCCCGGCCACGTCGCGAATGCCCAGGACGGGCTGCAGCGCTGTGCCGCTGACCACCATCTTTGCCTTGTTGCGAAAGCCGGCCTCGGCACTTGCAACCGGCGGCAGCCAGTCCAGCCCGGTGTGCACCGCGAGCAAGGACTGGCAATGCGCCTGCTTGGCCGCCAGTTGCTGGCGATACGGCTGCGCAAGCTCGGTACAGGAGCGGCAGCGGCGGGCGGTGTAGTGCGGGCAATCCATGGGGCGGGAAGCATGACATCCGCAGGCTTCCTCGAACTACCATTCCGCCATGCAAGATTCCTTGTTCCCGGAAGCCCCACCGCCGCCCGCACCGGCACCACGGCGGAAAGCGTCGACTTCGGTGCAGCCAGCAGAGCCTCGCGCCGAGCATCAGGCGCTGGCCGCTGCGCTGCCGAAGACGCTGCATCTCGGCACTTCGTCGTGGACCTATCCCGGCTGGACCGGCCTGGTCTGGGCCGAGGACTACCCGGACGCGAAGCTGTCGAAGGAGGGCTTGCGTGCTTACTCGCAGCATCCGCTGATGCGCGCGGTCAGTGTCGATCGTGCGTTCTACCGGCCGCTGACGGTCAGCCAGTACACGGCCTATGCGCTGCAGGTGTCCGACGATTTCCGCTTCGTCATCAAGGCGCCGAGCCTGGTCAGCGATGCGCTGGTCCGCGACGAGACTGGCCGCGGCATGACCATGAACCGCAACTTTCTCGATCCGGAGCTGGCGGTTCGCGAATTCGTCGAACCGGCGCTGGCCGGGCTCGGGCACAAGCTTGGCGCGCTGGTGTTCCAGCTCAGCCCGCTGCCGGAAGCCTGGTTGAAGCGGCTCGATCGGGTGCTCGATCAACTCGCGGCGATGCTCGCCGCGCTGCCTTCACTGCTGCCTGCCGCGGCGGATGCCGTGGTCGCCGTCGAGGTGCGCGATCCACTGTTCCTGCAGCCGCCTCATGCGGCGCGTCTCGCCAACCTGCTGCGCGATGCCGGCGCCACCTACTGCCTCGGTCTGCACGCGAAGATGCCGCCGATCGCCGAGCAGTTACCGATGCTGCGTGCGCTGTGGCCGCGTCCCTTGGTCTGCCGCTGGAACCTGCACCGCATGCATGGCGCTTTCGGCTACGAGGAAGCGAAACAGCTGTATGCGCCTTACGACAAGCTGGTCGATCCCGATCCGGAAACCCGGTCGGCGCTGGTCAAGGTGATCGCCGCCACCACGGCGGCCGGTCACAAGGCTTACGTGACGATCAGCAACAAGGCCGAGGGTTCGGCGCCGCTGACCGTCGAAGCGCTGGCGCAGGCAGTGCTCGCACTGCAACGCTGAAGCTCAGCGGGCGCGTCGAAACGTCAGATTGATTCGCCGTTCACCGAGCAATACGTGCTGGCCCGCCTTCAGCATCAGCACGCCATGAAAGCGCAGCCGCGCAGCGCCACCCCAGACCACGACATCGCCGTGCATCAGCGGCACACGCTGAACAGCATCCTTGCGCGTCAGCCCACCGAACTGGAACACCGCCGGCAAGCCCAGCGACACCGAGACGATCGGCGCTGAAAGATCACGCTCGTCGCGATCCTGATGCAGCGACATCTTCGCGCCCGGCAGATAGCGATTGATCAGGCAGGCATCGGGCTTGAAGTCTTCGAAGCCAGCCGCGGTCGCTGCAGTGCTCACGAGCGCCGCGAAGCTCTCGGGCATCGCCGGCCACGGCTGGCCACTCAACGGATCGCAGGCTTCATAGCGATAGCCGCGACGATCCGACACCCAGCCCTGGTGGCCGCAGTTGCTCATCGCCACCGACATCGTCAGGCCGCCCGGCGTCTGCAGATGACGGAACGGCGCGGCGGTGACGATCCGCTCAACGGCTTCCAGCAGCTCACGATCAACAGCCAGCGCGAAGCCCGGCAACAGCATCGCGCCGTCAGCGATCTGCTTCGGTTCTCGAGAAATTTCTGGCTCGTCAAAGAGCGCCAGCGTCTGCATCAGGCCGCGTCGTGGAAGATGATGCCGAGCGTGTGGCGCTGCCCTGAACGGATGCGGCTGACGCCGTGGCGAAGGTTCACGCGATAACTGCCGCGCGAGCCGGCAACCGGCCGGTGATGTACCGCGAAGATCACCGCATCGCCCTGCTTCAGCGGCACGACCTCCGGCCGCGACTGCATGCGCGGCCGCTGCTCGGTCAGCACGAATTCGCCGCCGCTGAAGTCCTGTCCCGGCGCCGACAACAACACCGCCAGTTGCAGCGGGAACACCTGCTCGCCGTACAAGTCCTGATGCAGGCAGTTGTAGTCGCCCGGGCCGTACTTCAGCAGCAAGGGCGTAGACCTTGTCTGGCCGGCGGCATGGCAGCGTGCTAGGTAGTCCGCATGCTCGGCCGGATATCGCGTGTCGATATTCATCCGCTCGTTCCAGCGATTGGCGATCGGCGCCAGTTGCGGATAGACCGCCGTGCGCAGGCTGGCGACGAGATCGGGCAGCGGATAATCGAAGTAGCGGTACTCGCCCTGCCCGTAGCCATGGCGCTGCATCACCACGCGGCTGCGGAAGCCTTGCGCATCGCCATAACGGGCGGCCATCGCGCAGCATTGCTCGGGATCAAGCAAGCCTGCGATCACCGCCGCGCCTTGCGCGTCCAGATCAGCGAGCACGCGCGGCCAATCGATGGCAGCGACGTTCGTCATGACTGCGCTTCGCGATCGAGCAACACGCGTTTGCGTTCGACACCCCAGCGATAGCCGGACAGCGCGCCATCACTGCGCACCACGCGATGGCAGGGAATCGCCACCGCCAGCGCGTTCGCACCACAAGCCTGGGCGACGGCGCGCATCGAGGTCGGCGCGCCGATGCGGCGGGCCACTTCGGCATAGCTAGCGGTTTCGCCGGCCGGGATTTCCCGCAAGGCTTGCCAGACTCTTTGCTGGAACGCCGTGCCGCGGACATCGAGCGGCAGGTCATGCCCCACTCTTGGCGCTTCGACGAGGCCGATGACCTTGGCCACCGTCGCCTCGAACGCGGTGTCGGCACCGATCAAGCCCGCCTTCGGAAAGCGATCCTGCAGATCGCGAGCCAGCGCATCGGGATCGTCACCCATCAGGATCGCGCAGACGCCGCGCGCACTCGCCGCCACCAGGATCGCGCCGAGCGTGCACTGAGCGATCGCGAAGCGGATTTCGGTATTGGTGCCACCGGCGCGGTAGTCGCTCGGCGTCATGCCAAGCACGCCATTAGCCTCGGCGTAGAAGCGGCCATTGGAGTTGTAGCCGGCGTCGTAGATCGCATCAGTCACCGACGAGCCGGCCCGGTTCAATTCGCTGCGTACGCGTTTGGCGCGATGGGCTGCTGCGTAGGCGCGCGGCGTCAACCCGGTCACCGCTTTGAACACGCGATGCAGATGGAAGCTGCTCATCGCTGCCTGGGTGGCCAGTGCGTCCAGGGTCGGCGTCACCTCGGCGCGTTCGATGACGCGGCACAGCGTCGCGATCAGCTCGGCATGCTGTTCGGCCAATGGCGCCTGATCCGGCTTGCAGCGCTTGCAGGGCCGGAAGCCGGCTGCTTCGGCTGCCGCCGCAGTCAGATGAAACGAGACGTTCTCCGGCCGCGCCGGCCGCGCCGCACAGGACGGCCGGCAGTAGACACCGGTGGTCCGCACCGAATAGAAGAACCGGCCATCGGCGGCCGCATCACGGACCTGGACCTGCGTCCAGCGCGGATCACGGACCGTCGCCGCAGCCAGGGTTTCGATTTCCTTCGACTTGTTCATCAGCGTTCTCCAGCGCTCACGTTGAGCGATGGCGGCACTTTAGGCAGCGGCCGATGGCGCAGCACTCCGCGGCTTGCTTTCGAATTCGACTGGCGCCTGCCTGGCCTAGATGCCATGTTCAGCCAAGGGATTCGAGGTAGGCATCGCCGTCATCGATACCGAACTCGATCCACATCGGCAGGTGATCGCTCATCCGGTAAGTGCGCCAGTCCTTGAAGCTGCGGCCCGGCTTGATCTGGCGTTCTTTCGCGTAGTCGGCTTCATCGCCGAGACGATAAACCTGCTCATAGAAGTCGAAGACGCCGGCCTTGCCGGTCGGCTTCAACCGCGCCAGGCGCTTGAAGTAGGCGATCTGGTCGTAGTGCTTGTTCTTGTCGACATTGGAACCGGCGATGTCTTGCAGCTGGTCGGGTACCACGAAGCCGGCGTTGGTGATCGCCTGCATGGTGACGTCGCTGCGATTGAAGATGTTGAAGTCGCCAAGCATGATCAGATTGTCCGGCGCCGGCGGCTCGTCAGGCTTGTATTGCGGCGCCCCGGACAGCTTGCCGGCGTACTTGGCAATGGTCTTGCTGAAGGCGGTGATCTCGGCCAGGCGCCGGGGATCCACGGCGATACCCTTGCCGTAATAGATGTGGACCGTGGCCAGCGTGAGATAGGCCCAGCCGGCCCGGAAACCCGCGATGTACGGCGAGCGCGCCATCTGCACCGGCTCGCTCTTGGAGCCGTTGTCTTTCGGCAGCACCAGCTCTGCGGCAAGACCGGTGAAGCTCACCTTGCGACGATCGAACAGATAGGCCATGCGCTCGGAATTGCCGGAGCTGCCGAGCGTCACGTCGGTGACGATGAAATCCCACCAGCTTCCGAGCAGCTTCTGCAGCTTCTGGATCGGATAGAGCCCGTCGCGGATTTCCTGGATGGCGATCAGATCGAAGCGGCTGAGGATTTCGGCGATGTAGTAGTAGGGCTCGTCCGAGCGGAAGCCGTACTTGCCGGAATCGAACTCGCGAATGTTCCAGGTCGCCAGCAGCAGGGTGTCGGTCGCGGTGCGGGCGGGGATGGCGGTGGCGAGCGCGGGGCGCAGGCGTCTGAGTCCATCGACCGTCCGCTTGCGGACCACAGCGTCGGCAATCTGCTTGAGTCCGGCGTAATAAGGCATGGCATTCCCCCCATCGGAATGCCCAGCCTAAGCCCATGCGTGCGAGCCCGCAGGGCAGAGACGAAGCAACGTCACTTGAAGATCAAGAAATTCTCCTGGTGCGCTTGGATGCGGCTCCGTAGGTACTGTAGGTTTCGGCTGGCCGAAGCAGGCGCTGAGATCATGAACACTGCTCGGTTCCAAAATCTGATCGGTAACTTCAGGGGAGTGCTGCCATGGGATATCCACAACACAAGCGGTTCGGTCTTGCCGTCCTCAGCCTGATTGCCACCGTGCTGCCGGCACAGGCCGACGTCACGGTGCAGGAATCGATGTCGGTCAACGGCGGCGGCCTGATGGGCTTCGCCAACATGAGCGGCAAGACCACGACGCAGATTTCCGGCACGCGCTCGCGCATCGAGACCGACGTGCAGATGCAATCGCGCCTGGTGCGCGCCTTTGCCGGTGGCCCCACGGCAGAAATCACCCAGCTGGACAGCGACAAGGTCTACGAACTGAACCTGAAGAAGAAGCAGTACACCGCGACCTCGCTGGCCGAGCGCCGCGCCCAGATGGAACAGGCGCTAAAAAAAGGTGAGGAAGCGCAGCAATCGAAGCAGGAAGCGGCCTCACCGGTGGATCAGAGCAAATGCGACTGGTCGCCGCCGAAAAGCGAGGTCAAGAAGACCGGCGAGAAAGCCAGCATCGCCGGCTTCGACGCCGAACGCCTGACCATCACCGTCACCCAGTCCTGCAAGAACCGCGAGACCGGCGAGGTCTGCGACTTTGGTCTGGCGCTCGATCAATGGCTGGCGCCGAAGTTCGATGGTGGTTCCGAGCGCCAGGCGTTCTACCAGGCCTACGCCGAAAAGATGGGCTTCAGCACCAGCGCCGCGCCGGGCTTCGCCCAGAACGCGCAAGCAATGTTCGCCGGCTACAAGGATCTTTGGGCGGAGCTGGCGAAACAGTCAGGCAGCCAGAAAGGCTATCCGGTGCGCTCGGCGTTCTCGCTGGCGATTGGCGGCGCCCAATGCAGCAGCCAGCAGAAGCAGACCGCAGCCGGTGCGCCTGCTCAGGAAGCGATGGCCGCCGCCAGCGAACTGGGTGCTGCGCTCGGCGGCATGTTCGGAGGGAAGAAGAAGGCTGCTGCTGCG
The DNA here is from genome assembly GCF_023266035.1 of Nevskia sp. Classification (GTDB taxonomy): domain Bacteria; phylum Pseudomonadota; class Gammaproteobacteria; order Nevskiales; family Nevskiaceae; genus Nevskia. The sequence continues at coordinate 12,784 of NZ_JAHFRY010000057.1, read as the reverse complement.
GAGCCCGCACCGACGGCACCGGCACTGCTGGTCAATGGCATGCCCCCACTGATGACCGTCAGCACCGAACTGCTGTCGCTCAGCCGCGACGCGCTGGCACCCGCCCTGTTCGAGCCACCGGCGGACTTCAAGCGGGTCGACAAGAACTGAAGCCCGTCGTCAGAACGGAATCACTCCCACTCGATCGTCGCCGGCGGCTTGCCGGAGATGTCGTAGACCACTCTCGACACGCCGTTGATCTCGTTGACGATCCGAAGGCTGACCTTTTCCAGCAGCTCGTACGGCAGCCGCGCCCAGCGGGCGGTCATGAAGTCGATGGTTTCCACCGCGCGGATCGCAATCACCGGGGCGTAGCGGCGGCCGTCGCCGGTGACGCCGACCGACTTCACCGGCAGGAAGACGGCGAAGGCCTGTGAGGTCTTGTCGTACCAGCCGGCGGCGCGCAGTTCTTCGATGAAGATGTAGTCGGCGATGCGCAGGGTATCCGCCGCTTCCTTGGTCACTTCGCCGAGGATGCGGACGCCGAGGCCGGGGCCCGGGAACGGGTGGCGGTAGACCATGTCGCGCGGCAGGCCGAGTTCGACGCCGATCTTGCGCACCTCGTCCTTGAACAGCTCGCGCAGTGGCTCGACGAGCTTCATCTTCATGTGCTCGGGCAAGCCGCCGACGTTGTGGTGACTCTTGATCAGGTGCGCCTTGCCGGTCTTGGCGCCGGCGCTTTCGATCACGTCGGGATAGATGGTTCCCTGCGCTAAGAAGTCCACGCCGGTGATCTTCTGCGCCTCTTCATCGAACACTTCGACGAACAGCCGGCCGATAATCTTGCGCTTGGCTTCCGGGTCGGCAACGCCTTTCAGCGCGCCGAGGAAACGGGCTTCGGCGTCGACGCGAATGACCTTGACGCCAAGGTTCTTGGCGAAGATCTGCATGACCTGATCGCCTTCGTGATGGCGCAGCAGGCCGTGGTCGACGAACACGCAGGTCAGCTGGTCGCCGATCGCCTTGTGCAGCATCGCGGCGACCACGGACGAATCGACGCCGCCGGACAGGCCGAGCAGCACGCGGCCGTTGCCGACCTGGGCGCGCACCTTGTCGATCGCGTCGTGAATGATGTTGTCGGCGGTCCAGGCATTGCCGCAGCCGCAGATCTCGTGGACGAAGCGCGAGTAGATGCGCGCGCCCTGCGTGGTGTGGGTGACTTCCGGGTGGAACTGCAGGCCGTAGTAGCGGCGATCTTCGTCGGCGATGCCGGCGATCGGCACGTCGCGGGTGCTGGCGATCAGCTTGAAGCCGGGCGGAATTTCGACCACGCGATCGCCGTGGCTCATCCAGACATCGAGCAGGCCGTGGCCTTCTTCGCTGACCCGGTCTTCGATGTCGCGCAGCAGTTCGGAGTGACCACGAGCGCGAATCTCGGCGTAGCCGAATTCCTTGGAATCGTGCGCCTCGACCTTGCCGCCGAGCTGGTGGGCCATCGCCTGCAGGCCGTAGCAGATGCCGAGCACAGGCACCTTCAAATCCCAGACCGCATCACGTACGCGCGGCGCTTTCAGCTGGGTGACCGATTCCGGGCCGCCGGACAGGATCACGCCTTTCGGCGCGAATGCGCGGACCTCGTCCTCGGACATGTCCCAGGGATGCAGCTCGCAGTAGACGCCGAGTTCGCGCACCCGGCGGGCGATCAACTGGGTGTACTGCGAGCCGAAATCGAGGATCAGAATCCGGTCGGCATGGATATCTGGAGTCGGCGTCGGCATCTGCTTCACGGCAACGGCAGCAGCAGTCATCGGATCTTCAGCTCTGGGTGCGGTAGTTCGGTGCTTCCTTGGTGATCGCCACGTCGTGGACGTGCGACTCGCGCATGCCGGCGGAGGTGATCTTCACGAAGCGGGTGACGGTGCGCAGTTCTTCGGTGTTCTGGCAGCCGGTGTAGCCCATGCTGGCGCGCAGGCCGCCGATCAGCTGATGGACGATCGCCGCCATCGGGCCCTTATACGGCACCCGGCCTTCGATGCCTTCCGGCACCAGCTTTTCGACTTCCGCCGTGGTGTCCTGGAAGTAGCGATCCTTGGAGCCCTGCGCCATCGCGCCGAGCGAGCCCATGCCGCGATAGCTCTTGTACGAACGGCCCTGGTACAGCTCGACATCGCCCGGCGCTTCTTCGGTACCGGCCAGCATCGAGCCGACCATCACCGCATAGGCACCCGCAGCGAGCGCCTTGGCGAAGTCGCCCGAGTAGCGCACGCCACCATCGGCGATCAGCGGAATGCCGAGATCCTTGAGCGCGGCGGCAACCGACATCACGGCGCTGATCTGCGGCACGCCGACACCGGCGACGATGCGGGTGGTGCAGATCGAGCCGGGGCCGATGCCGACCTTGACCGCATCGGCACCCGCTTCGACCAGCGCCAGAGCCGCAGCGCCGGTGGCGATGTTGCCGCCGATGATTTGCACGCGGTCGCCGTACTGCTGCTTGATCTGCCGAACGCGGTCGATGACGCCCTTGGAATGGCCGTGCGCGGTGTCGACGACGATGACGTCGACACCCGCCTCGACCAGAGCAGCGACGCGCTCATCGGTATCGGCACCGGTGCCAACCGCGGCACCGACCCGCAGACGGCCGTGCTCGTCCTTGCAGGCCAGCGGGTGCTCGGTGGACTTCTGGATGTCCTTGACGGTGATCATGCCTCTGAGCTGGAAGGCCTCGTTGACCACCAGCACCTTTTCGATGCGGTGCTCGTGCAGCAGCTCGATGACCTCGGTGCGCGGCGCGCCTTCCTTGACCGTCACCAGGCGTGGCTGCGGGGTCATGATCTTCGACACCGGCTGATCCATGCGCGTTTCGAAACGCAGATCGCGGCTGGTGACGATGCCGACCAGCTTGTCGCCATCGACCACCGGCACGCCGGAAATGTGATTGGCGCGGGTCAGCGCCAGCACGTCGGCGATGGTCATGCCCGGCGGCACGGTGATCGGATCGGCAATGATGCCGCTCTCGTACTTCTTCACCGCGCGAACCTCGGCCGCCTGGCGCGCCGGGGTCATGTTCTTGTGAATGATGCCGATGCCGCCTTCCTGGGCCAGCGCGATCGCCAGGCCGGATTCGGTCACCGTGTCCATCGCCGCCGATAGCAGCGGGATGTTCAGGGTGATGCGGGCAGTGAGCGGGGTGCGCAGGTCAACCTGACGCGGAAGCACCTCGGAGTAAGCCGGTTGCAGCAGGACGTCGTCGAACGTCAGGGCTTCGAGGTCAATGCGGGAAGCGGGGTTCTTGGTATCCATCCGATAGTATAAAAAAAACGCCGGCTTCCCGTTGCTCCGACCACCGCTACCGGCGGCAACCCGGCCGCTCCAGAAGCTGAATCCGGGGCCGTAGATTTCGGAAACCGGCAAGCCAATGCCGATCTGAAATGGCGGTACGGCCCGTGAAATGCCCTCCAGTCCTGCTGTTGCGTTTGAGCTTGCTAGGCCTGGTGACGGGCCTGCCGGCGAACGCCGAGTCGACCGTTGCCGGCAGCGCTGCCGCCGCCGAGCACCGCCGTCTCCTGCATTTCAACTTCGACTGGCTGACACCACTGTCCGGCCAGGCGCTGATCAAGGGCTTTGGCTGTGGCGTATTTATCGAACGTGCCGACTGCCGCAGCCCGATCATCGTCAGAAGCTTCACCGGTTATCGCAGCTACAGCGGCTGGACGATGGGGCCGAATGCCTGGCTCGATGGTGATCCGAGTTACCAGATCAAGGGTCTGGGGTTGGCGTTCAACGATCTCGGCCCGGCGCCCTTGCGGGTCGGCCTTGGTCTGGGGACCCGCAGAATGACCAATCAACGACCCTTCGTCACCGTCGATTTCGAGTTCAGCTGGCCGCCACGCTGAACCATCCGCCGCGCTCTGCCATGCGGCGCTGAATGCCGCTAGGCTTGCCCGATGAACGAAGCCTCCCGCGGCGTGCCGGCGCGCACCACCTATTCTGTTTCCGAACTGGCCGACATCCTGCGCGGCCTGCTGGAAGACAGCCTGCCAAGCGTCTGGGTATCCGGCGAAATCTCGAATTTTTCGCGTCCCGCCTCCGGCCACTGGTACTTCACCTTGAAGGACGAGCGCGCCCAGTTGCGCTGCGCGATGTTCAAGAACACCAACTACTACGTGCGTCCGCAGCCCAAGGACGGCGATGCGGTGCTGGTGCGCGCCAAGGTCGGCATCTATCCGGCCCGTGGCGAGCTGCAGATGATCGTCGAGCACCTGGAAGCAGCCGGCACCGGTGCGCTGCTGCGGGCCTTCGAGCAGTTGAAAGCCAGACTCGCTGCCGAAGGCCTGTTCGATGCCGCATTGAAACGGCCGCTGCCGAAGTTGCCGCGTCGCATCGGCGTCATCACCTCGGGCACCGGAGCGGCGCTGCAGGACATCATCAATGCACTGCGTCGCCGCTGGCCGCTGGCGGAAGTGCTGCTCTTGCCCGTACCGGTGCAGGGCAAGGAAGCGCCGCCGGCGATCATCCGGGCGCTGCGCGAACTGCCGCTGCGCGCCCCGATCGACGTGATCCTGCTGGCCCGCGGCGGCGGTTCGCTGGAAGACTTGTGGGCGTTCAACGATGAAGGCGTGGCCAGGGCGATTCGCGCCTGCACAGTGCCGGTGGTGTCTGGCGTCGGCCACGAGATCGATTTCACGATCGCCGATTTCGCCGCCGATCTTCGCGCCGCCACGCCGACCGCCGCCGCTGAACTGGCAACGCCGGATATCGCCGAGCGTTATTCGCGCGTCGATACGCTCGACATCGCGCTGATCGGCCTGGTCAACCGGCGATTGCTGCAGTTGCGCGAACGTCTGGCCCAGATGTCGGGCCGACTGCAGAGCCTGCATCCGGGCCGCCGCCTGCAGGAGCGCGCGCAGCGGCTCGACGAACTCGACGAGCGCCTGCGCCACGCGATGAGCACTCGCCTCGCGGCCAGCGCCGAGCGTCTGCGTCGCCACGAGCAGCGCTTCGAAGCCGCCGCGCCACTGCCACGCATCGTGTTGCGGCAAGGCCAGTTGCGCCTGCTCGCCGATCGCCTGATGCGCGCCGGCAGCAGCGTGCTCACCGAACGGCGTGCCCGGCTGCGTCAGGGCGAAGCGCTGCTGAACAGCCTGAATCCATCGGCGGTGCTGGAGCGCGGCTACGCGCTGGCGACCGGCGCCGATGGCCGCATCCTCCGCGACAGCACGGAACTGAGCGACGGCGAGCGGGTTTCCGTGCAACTGGCACGCGGCCGTTTCGAGGCCGAGGTGGTCGATATTCAGGCTTCGAAGACTCGGAAAAGCGAAAGGTCTTAAGACGGAACCGGAAGCGAGCAAGCCTTTCGTTATACTCGCCCAGCCTATCTCCGGCGCTCTTTCAGACTCCGTTTCCGCCCTTGTACGCCGCGCATTACCAACTCCGCGAGCCGCCGTTTTCGATCGCCCCCGATCCGGCCTTCCTGTACATGAGCTCGCGCCATCAGGAGGCGCTCGGCCATCTGCTTTACGGCACCGGCCAGTACGGCGGTTTCGTGCAGCTGACCGGCGAAGTCGGCACCGGCAAGACCACGATCGTCCGCACCCTGCTGGCGCAGAAGCTGGACAACGTGGACATCGCGATGATCCACAACCCGCGTCAGAACGAGGTCGAGTTCGTTGCCTCGATCCTCGACGAGCTGGGCGTGGACTATCCCGGCCGCAGCAATGATCCGTCCGGGCATTCGATCAAGACCCTGGTCGATGCCCTGAACCAGCATCTGCTCGCCAGCCACGCCGCCGGCCGGCGCACGGTGCTGATCATCGACGAAGCGCAGAACCTGCCGACGCCGGTGCTCGAACAGGTGCGGCTGCTGACCAATCTCGAAACGACCAAGGAAAAGCTGCTGCGGATCATGCTGATCGGCCAGCCGGAACTGGTCGAGCTGCTCAATCGGCCGGAGCTGCGCCAATTGGCGAGCCGAATCACGGCACGCTTCCATCTGACGCCGCTGACGCTGACCGAGACGATGCAGTACATCATCCATCGTCTGCATGTGGTCGGCGGTCCGTCGGACCTGTTCACCGATGCTGCGATGCGCAGCGTGCATCGCTACGCGCGCGGCATTCCGCGCCAGATCAACATCATCTGCGATCGCTCGCTGCTCGGCGCCTATGCGCGTGGCCTGCGGTCGGTGACGCCGGCGATCGTCGATCAGGCGGCCGTCGAAGTGAGCGGCGTGCAGCCGAGCCAGTCGGCCTCCGGCTGGCTGGCCAAACGACTGCGGCCACGAGCCGTGCCCTTGCCCTGGGTGGAATCGGCGCTGGCGATCGCTGCACTGGTGATCGCCGGGGTGTTGCTGAACCAGACACTGAATGGCGGCGGCAAGGCCGAAGCCAAGCCTGCCGCCGTGGTCGCGACCGAGCAACCGAAACCCGCGCCGGTTGCCGCACCAGCGCCGCCGACACCTGCGCCGGCAGCGGCGCTGTCCGGCGTCGGCGCCTTGCAGGCAACGGCTCAGCCGCTGCCGGCGGTGATGTCGCGGCTGATCGGCCTGTGGCAGCCAGGCCTGAGCATTCCGCGCGGCCAGAACGTCTGCCGCGCGCTGGCCCGAAATGCCATCGATTGCTACAAGGGCGACGCCAGCTGGGACGAACTGCGGCAGATGAATCATCCGGCGATCCTGACCCTGGAGTTCGAAGACGGCAGCCGCCAGTACGCGCTGCTGCGCGCGGTCGACGGCGACAACGCCATCATCGATACCGCCGACGGCCCCTTGCGCCTGCCGTTCACAACGCTTGATCCTCTGTGGAACAGCGAGTTCCTGATGCTCTGGCAGCGGCCGATCGAGGAAGCCCAGATCGACAGCCAGACGCGCGGCGATTCGGTGTTGTGGCTGCGCCGGACCTTGGCGAAAGCCGATGGCAAAACCCTGAGCGGCGCCTTGCCGACCAATTTCGGACCGGAGCTGAAAGCGCAGGTGCTGCGTTTCCAGACCGGCCACGGCTTGCCGGCAGACGGCATCGCCGGCACCCGCACCTTGATGCTGCTGGGCAACCTCTCGCCGAAGCCCGGTACGCCGTCGCTGAGGGATGCGCCATGAGTCTGATCCTCGATGCCCTGAAACGCGCCGAACGCGAGCGCAAGCTGGGCCAGGCGCCCACCGCGCTCGAAGAAGTGGCCGTACCGCCGCCGGCCACGCGTCAGCAAGCGGGCCGACGGCCGATCATTCTGGGCGTCATCGCCGTGGCGATTACGGCGCTGGCCGTGTTCGCGTTTCTGCGCAGCAAGCATCCGGCAGCAGCAGATGCCGCTCCGGCGGAATCGGCTTTCGTCGAGGTCACCCACGACCCCGCGCCCGCTGCCCCGGCTGCGCCTGTTGCTGCGAATCCAGCCGATGAATCCCAGGACGCACGTATCGAGGACAGCGCCAGCATTGCCTCGCTCGATGATCTGACCGATGGCGACACACCGGATGCCGCAGCCGCTCCGGCAGCTGACGAGGCCACTGGCGGCATGCAGGTTGATGACGGTTCGACGCTGGTGACGCCATCGCAGCCACGTGAACCGGCGCCCGTGATCGCCGCGAAGCCAGCCGCGCCGCCGCCATCGTCGACGTCCTTCAAGCTCGATCCCAAACCGTCGCCTGTATCTCCTGCGCCCCAGCCGCAAGCTCGGCAGCTGGTGACGAACGCGCATGCAACGCCGAGCAACACGACACCTGGCGCCGGCGAAGCGCTGGTGATTCCGATCGAGGAATACGTGCCGGTGACGGCGAGTTCGGCCGCGCCGGCCGCCAGTCCGGCAACCAGTCCAGCACCGGCGCCGGTAGTACATCAGGCCGCGCCCGCTCCTGCCCCGACGCCAGCCTCCGCGGCATCGGTCCAGCGCCTGAAAGACATGCCGCCGGCGTACCGGGCCGAGTTCCCGCCGATCAGCATCGATGTGCATGTCTACAACGACAATCCGCAGCGCCGCTTCGTGCTGATCAACGGCCGCCGCTACCGCGAGGGCGATGCATTGAGCGAAGGCCCACGCATTGCCCAGATCGTGCCCGAGGGCATCGTCTTTGACTGGCGCAACGAACAGGTGCTGTACAGCAGCCGCTGAGACGCGCAGCCAAAGAAAAAGCCCGCCTAGGCGGGCTTTTTCACGATCGACGCCGGTTCAGGCCGCGGCAGCTTTCGGTGCACCGACCAGTTGGGCAATGGCCACTTCGAGGCGACGCAGACCTTCGGCGATATCGGCCTCGCTGATCACCAGTGACGGTGCCAGACGCAGCACGTCCGGACCGGCCACCAGCGCCCAGACACCCTGCGCCAGACCGGCGTTGACGATGTCCTTCGAACGGCCCTTCCAGGCCTCGCTCATCGGCGCACCGATCAACATGCCAAGACCACGGCTCGGCGCGAACACGCCGTAGCGGCGGCCAATCGAATCCAGCCCGTCGCGGATCAGCTGCGCACGATGGGTAACTCCGGCGAGTACCGCGGGATCATTGACGGTATCGATCACCGCTTCGGCAACGGCGCAGGCCAGTGGATTGCCACCGTAAGTCGAGCCATGGGTGCCGAAGGCCAGCACGTCTGCAGCAGCCTGGGTCGCCAGCATCGCGCCGATCGGAAAGCCGCCGCCCAAGCCCTTCGCCGTGGTCAGCACATCCGGCGCAACGCCGTAATGCTGGTAGGCATAGAGATGCCCGCTGCGGCCGACGCCGGTCTGCACTTCATCGAAGATCAGCAGCGCCTTGTGCTGATCGGCCAGACGGCGCGCGGCAGCCATGAACGCCGGGCTGGCCGGCATGATGCCGCCCTCGCCCTGCACCGGCTCGAGCACGATCGCGCAAGTGTTGCTGGATACCGCGGCTTCGAGCGCCGCGACATCATTGAACGGCAGATGGCGGATGCCGCCGGGAATCGGCTCGAAACCCTGCGTGTACTTGGCCTGACCGCCCACCGATACCGTGAACAGCGTGCGACCGTGGAAAGCGTTGTAGAAGGCGATAATCTCGTGCTTCGCCGGATCGATGGCGTTGCCATAACGACGCGCCAGCTTGAACGCGGCCTCATTGGCTTCGGCGCCGGAATTGCAGAAAAACACGCGATCGGCAAATGTTGCATCGACCAGCTTCTTCGCTAGGCGCAGCGCTGGCTCGTTGGTCATCACGTTCGACAGATGCCAGAGCTTGCCGGCCTGTTCGGTCAGAGCGGCGACCAGCTTCGGATGGCAATGGCCGAGCAGGGTCACGGCGATGCCGCCGGCGAAGTCGACGTATTCGCGCCCGGCCTGATCCCACAGGCGGCTGCCCTCGCCTCGCACCGGCACGATGTCGGCGGGCTGATAGTTGAGAACCATGACCTCGTTGAAGGTCGAGCGAGTGACGTTCATGTCGTTACCTGCGGGACTGCCGCTGCAATGCTCGTGGAAAATTCCACGGTGCATTTTGCCAGTTCAGACCGGGCACCGACATCGGAGAACCGACATTCTCCAGGTAACGGCCGCCGAGCGACCCGGCAGCTGGGCTCAGAACTGGCCCGGCCGGCTCAGTTCACGAACCCGAACGCGGCCAGCAGCACGGCGGCGGACCATGTTGCTGCGCGGCGCACTGCTGCCGGCTGGCACTCGTTCCTTGATCAGCTTGAGCACGCTGCGGGCCACCTGGTCGGCCATCGTCGGCGTCGATACCGACGCCACCAGCGCCGCGCGCTCGGCACCAATTTCGGTCAGCTGCCAGGCACCGGGACTCGGCGATACCAGGCTTTCTGCCGAGGTCAGCAGATCGAGTGCCAGATAGAGGTCGGTGTGGCGCAAACCCGTAGCGCGCCATTCGCTTCGCAGGGCTTCAAGCTCGACCACGGTCTCCTGCCGCGCATCGAGCGCGTTGAGCACGTCGTAAAGCGCGTATTCGAAAATACTGTCGTCGACTCTGAGCATGACGTTCATCCTTTTGCTTTTCTGGGGGGCCTTCTGGAGGCGTTACCCGGAGACGGTTGCAACCCGCGTTCCCGGACACCCTGGTCGCCGTATCTGGCTCACCACACTAGCGCCAGACCGACGGGCGGGATCTCGACTGCTTCGCCATCCCATCCCTTTGTACGGACATGACCGATGGAAGTTCCGGTAAAAAGTCCCGGAAGTTACGACCTGCTCACACGATTCTTAGGAAATGACCGATTCAACTGTCAGCCCTTTCCCGGAATAAACTGCTCCCTTCACCTGCTTCTTACTCAGGACCCCTACGATGATTCTTGATGGTTCCGTTTCCGCTGTCGTGACCGGCGGCGCTTCAGGCCTCGGCGAAGCCACCGCCCGCAAGCTCGCCTCGCTCGGCGTCAAGGTTGCGATTTTCGATATGAACGACGTACGCGGCGAAGCGCTGGCGGCCGAACTGGGTGGCGTGTTCTGCAAGGTCAACGTGACCTCGGACGCCGATGTCGACGCCGGTTTCGCCAAAGCCCGCGCCGCCCACGGCCAGGAACGCATCCTGGTCAACTGCGCCGGCATCGCCACCGCCGCCAAGACCGCCGGCTTCGACAAGAAGAGCGGCGAGATCAAGCATTTCGCGCTTGATCAGTGGGAGAAGACCATCCAGATCAATCTGATCGGCACTTTCCGCTGCATCGCCAAGAGCGCCGCCGGCATGATCACCGGCACGCCGCTGGAACACGGCGAACGCGGCGTCATCATCAACACTGCATCGGTCGCCGCCCAGGACGGCCAGATCGGCCAGTCCGCCTACTCGGCCTCGAAGGCCGGCGTGGTCGGCATGACCCTGCCGATCGCCCGCGATCTGATGAACGACGGCGTGCGCATCAACACCATCCTGCCGGGCATCTTCATGACGCCGATGATGGCGGGCATGCCGCAGAACGTGCAGGACGCCCTCGCCGCCTCCGTGCCGTTCCCGAAGCGCCTCGGCAGCCCGGCCGAGTACGCCAGCCTGGTCGTCGAGATGTGCTCGAACGGCTATTTCAACGGCGAATGCGTGCGTCTTGATGGCGCCATCCGGATGGCGCCGCGCTGAGCGTCGGATCCTGCTGAAAGGCGATTCTCACGTAGAGGACGCGGAGACAAAGCAGAAGATGATGCGAAAAGCCCGCGATGGAGTGATCTATCGCGGGCTTTTCTGTTCCTGAGCGAGATTCGCCGCCGATGCCCGAAGCGAATCACACCCAACCACGATCGGATGGTTTGCGGGAATCACATCGCATCGAGCGGGCTGCGCACGCCCCTGCCGCCCCGATTTAGCACATGGGTGTAGATCATCGTCGTGCTGACGTCGGCATGGCCGAGCAGTTCCTGAACGGTACGGATGTCGTAGCCTGATTCGAGCAGATGGGTGGCAAATGAGTGCCGCAGCGTGTGCGGCGATGCCGGACGCACGATGCCGGCGGCGAGTGCCGCGCGGCGCACTTCCCGCTGCACCAGCTTTTCATTGTAATGGTGCCGCCGCCTGATCCCGGAGCGCGGATCGGCGGAGAAGTTCGACGCCACGAACAGATACTGCCAACCCCACTCGCTCGAAGCATTCGGATACTTCTTCGCCAGTGCGTCCGGCAGCCAGACACCGACCGTTCCACTCCTGACATCGTCCGCATGAAGGGCTCTCCGGGTTGCCAAGTGGGCTTGCATCGGTGCGATCAGAGCCTGTGGCAGCACGGTCACGCGATCCTTGCCGCCTTTGCCGTCACGAACGATCAGTTCCGCACGTGCCACATCGACATCCTTGACGCGCAGCCGAACGCCCTCCATCAGCCGCAGGCCAGTGCCATACAACAAGCAGGTAATCAGTCCGGCAGTACCTGCACACCGATCCAGCAAGGCGTACACCTCCTTGCGTGACAGCACCGTCGGCAAGCGTTGCGGCCTCTTGGCACGGACCACATCGCCGATTCGCGGCAGATCGATCTCAAGTACCTTCTGGTAAAGGAACAGCAGCGCCGACAAGGCCTGGTTCTGAGTGCTCGCCGACACCTTGCCATCGACAGCAAGATGGCTCAGAAACGCCGAAACGGCGGCGGCATCGAGTTGGCGTGGATGCTGCTTGCCGTGAAATAGGATGAAGCGTTTAATCCAGTTCACGTAGGCCTCTTCGGTGCGGATGCTGTAGTGACGAATGCGAACCGCATCCCGGACCTGATCCAGCAGTTTCGGTGCGGGCCGATTAGGGGACTCGATCGAAGTACCGTTTTCCGTCATCCCAGGTCCTCCCATTGAAGACCCGACTCTATGTTTCAAGGACTTGCGATGTCTGTGACGGCGTTATCAAACTGCGGTGCCGAAATAGGGGACTATTCGGGCAGTTCCCTAATTCGGGGCAAGTCCCCTATTTGGCGTTAGAGCGCACCATGAACTTGGTTATTTCGGGTATGGCACGCGTGATCGGCGCTTTTCTCCTATGCCTTGGAGCTGCCGCTTTAATTGTTGTAGTGCTTCTCTTAAAACGGCGACTTGGGCCGTACCCTGGCCAGCTTCTTCCAGTGCTGGGCGCACTTGCAGTCTGCGGTCTTGTTTCGGTATTTAGCCTATCCGTCGGCTACCGGTTCACATTCGCCAAACCGAATCTATACGGCTCGGCTTTATCGCCAACTGGCTGGGTCATGGCAAGTTTTCCTTTCATCGCGTTCGGGGCCACCGGCATTTGGCTTGCTGTCACGACTAAGCAGTGGTCATTTCTTCTTGTAGTCGGAGCGTGCGCTTTGTTGGCCTACCGTTGTATTCGGGCCAGCAAGCTGGTCAAAGCACGGACCAACTCCAATGCGCTCTAACCATTCATTCAAGCGGACGGGCTTCGCCCGCCGCTTAACTTAGGCGT
>NZ_JAHFRY010000162.1 GCF_023266035.1 Nevskia sp. | reverse complement strand
TTGACGTCGTGGCAACGGGTAAGGGTCGGACCAAACGAGGCGAACACCACGTCGACAATGGCGACCTGCAGCGGCACGTTCGGGCGATACGACAATTCGCCCTGATAGCTGTACTCGCCATAGGTGGTGTTGAAGCTGAAGCCGATCAGCTTGCGGTTCTCGGGATATTCGAGCTGGAGCCGGGCGGTATCGAACGGCACGGCGTCGGACTGCTGCAGGCCTGGGCGCGGCAGCAGCAGGTTTGCGAAGCCGGGCAGCGAGTTGAGATCGGCGACACCGAGATCCCTCAGCACACCGGGGCTTTGAAGCGCGAGATTGACGGTGTCGATGCCGAGCTGGCTCGACGCGCTGAGCGCGGTCAACGGCAAATTGGGGCAGGACTGCAGGAACTCTGCCGTATTGCGGGCATCGATACCGACCGCCGAACCTTCGCGGCGTGCGCAGCTGGCATTGGTCGCGTACGCACTGACGTACGGCAACTGCGAGTGATAGTTCATGAAGTACAGACTGAAGTCGGTACCGTTGTTCAGGTCTTCGGCAAAATAAGTCAGCTTGAAGCCGAACTGGCCCTGGTCGCTGGCGCGACGATCCCTATAGCGGCCAATGCGCAGGCAGGTCGGCGTGATCAAGGTCAGCGGGTTGTCGAGACGCCCACCGGCGAGACATTCCGGATCGTCCGCTGCTCCACCGAACGCGGCATTGACCGAGTCGCGCTGATTCGGGGTACCAAGGTCGACAAAGGACTGAAGCGTGCCCGGCACCGGGATTTCCACCGAGCGCCATTCGAACTGGTAATAACCCTCGACCGACAGACCGTCGGAGATATTGGTCGACACTCGGAACATATTGACCGGGATGTATAGATCTTCGAGCAGGCCGTTGCCGTAGCGATAGAAATTGTTGGCGCTGATCGGCTGCGCCTGGTTGATCGAGTTCAGGATCGCCACCGTCGACTCGCCCCACTGCACGGTCTGGCGACCGATGCGGAATTGCAGGTCGCGGTCGCCGGGCAGCGGCACCGAACCGAAGAAATTGGCGTCGAGGAATTGGTAACGAAGGCCGATCTGCTGCGCTTCGGCTTCAGCCAGCGAGCCGCCGGCCTGGCCGCCCGGCCCGAAGGTCTGGGGGAAATAGCGGTTCGATGGGCTGCCCGGCGTTCTCGTCCCGACCGTGGCGAAATTCTCCGAGGTGATGACGTTCGGACGATTGGTATGCAGGTTGTACAGCGCCGGGTCATAGACCGCACGACCGCGATAGAAAAAGCCGTAACTGCCAGACTCGATCTTCAGATCGTGGGTCCAGACGATCGGCGACTGAGTGACGTCACCGCGATCGAAATTGAGGTTGCCGTCGTCGAAATTGATCGACGCCGCACCAGGTGAGCGACGCAGATGCTGCGCCGGATAAATCTGTTCACGATGCAGGCCCTGGCAGGTCTGGTAGACGCCGGAGCAGACATTCGGGTTGATGTTGGACTTGCCGACCAGGCGCGAATCGCGTTCCTCGATACGGAAGCCGACGCCCGCGGTGATCGTCTGGTTCAGAACCGCATTGAAATCCTGATCGAGAAAATTGGCATCCAATTCGAGTGCCGAAACGGCTGGCACCGCCACCGCAAGAATGGCTCCCACAAGCATTCTTGCCGTCAAGCTGCTGATCTTCATTCCCGCTCCCCCTTGATTGTTAGGTGTAGCCGAAATATCCCTTCCGGCCTGTCCTCAAACAATCAGCCGTCGCGTTCCCCGCCGCGACGGCTGATCGCTACTACCGCTTACTTCGACGTGCGCTTCTGGACCGTGTCGGCCTCGAAGTCGGAATCCTTCAGCACCACGCTGTTGTCGTAGGGCTTGTCTTCGTTGTTCATTGCGGTCACGAAGTAGCGGCCCGAATCGAAGTGGTAGATCACTTCCGGCTGCGTGGTCACGGCGAGCACATCGCGATACTCGATCGGGTGGCCTTCCTGGAACTGCAGGAGCTTGCCCTGCTGGTCGTAGTCGTCGATGGCGACGACATTCCAGCTGTCTTCATCGAAGTACATCGTCCGCTTCTTGAAGGTGTGGCGCTGATCCGGCTTGTTGTCGGCTTCGACCACCCAGACACGGTGCAGCTCATAGCGCGGCAGTTCCGGATTGACGTGATTCGGCTTGGCGATGTCGGCGTACTTGGTCTTCGGGCCGGCGATGCGGTAGGAGTTGTACGGGATGTACATCTCCTTCTTGCCGACCAGCTTCCAGGTGAAGCGCTCGAGCACGCCGTTGTACATGTCGACCTGGTCATAGAACTGGTGACCATCGGTGCCTTCGTACGGGTTGTCGCAGCAGACCGCCGGTGCGCGGCGGATGCGCTTCAGCGCCGGAGCGTACAGCCAGGCCGAACGGCCTTCAGGTCCGAAGCCGGCCTTTTCGTGCACCAGGATGAAGGTGCCGGCCACGCGCGGTGGCGAGATCGTTTCCGAGAGGTAGCGCAGGAAGTCGGCACCCGGCTTCAGCTCGATCTCAGTCTTGCCGTTGATGTTCGCGTAGTAGAACTTCACGTCCTCGACGATCTTGGTCAGCGAGAACTTGCCGTCCTGCTGGACGATCATCTGGTTGTTGTAACGGCGAATGTTTTCGCCACGGAACTTGACTCTATGGTTCCAGACCGGCTCGGCACCGCTCTTCGGAATCGGGAACGGGAAGCCGATCAGCGCACCCTTGGGATTGTCGACACCTTCCAGCTCGGCGCGGGTCGCGTTCTTGACCGTCTCTTCCAGGTACTTCGCAGGGAAGTTGAAGTTCCGGTGCGAGGGATAGACGATCATCTTGTAGGTCTGCGGGTAGCGCTTGAACAGCTCCTTGTGACCTTCGGTCAACAGGGCGCCGTACTTGCCGACTTCCGCAGAGGTGATGGTGAACAGCGGCTTCTCGGCTTCCAGCGTCGCATCGCTCGGGTATTCACCCTTCTTGTAGGTGACCTGAGCCTGCGGCGTCCAGGCCGGGATCGTGCCTGCCTTGTTGCCGGCCTTTTCGGCGCCGACCGGGGTCAGCTCCTTGCCGAGCTTGGCCGCTTCATCAGCACCGACCTTGGCAAACGTCGGCGTGCTCATCGCTACCAGGGTCGCCATCAGCGGCCCGGCCAGCGAAGAATTCCATAGTTGCTTCCTCATCTCACGCACCTCTCTTGCTCGTTGAACGTCTTTTAAGTTGCGGCCCCCGGATCAGGTCATACCCGATCCGGTGAACCCTTCTCAGCGCAAGCCGGACTGCTGCCCGGCATTGCCACTCATTCCTCTACTGCAGCGCGGTCCTGACGGACGCAGCGCTCAGCGTCACTTGCTTGCAGCAGCGGCCTTGGCAGCTGCTTCCTTGGCTGCTTTCGCCGCAATCTTTTCCGGCTTCAGCAGGAAAAATGCGAAGGCCGGCAGCAGCAGCACGGCGGCGACGGCATTGGCCAGGAACATGATCGTCAGCAGCACACCCATGTCAACCTGGAACTGCAGGCCCGAGAACAGCCAGGTGCACACCGAACCGGCCAGCGCCAGCGAGGTGAACACCACCGCCTTGCCGGTCTGGTGCAAGGTCACCTTGTAGGCCTCGCGCAGCGTCATGCCGTTCTTCACACACTCTTCGAGCACGGAATAGATGTAGATGCCGTAGTCGACGCCGATGCCCGCCGCAAACGCCGCCACCGGCAAGGTCGACACCTTGATGCCGATCTCCAGCCAGACCATCACCGCGTACGACATCACCGACACCAGCGCCAGCGGGAACAGGATGCAGATCACGCTCGACACGGTGCGGAACGAGATGAACACACACAGCGCGATGCCGGCGTAGACCCAGAACAGCACGGTCGGCTCTGTCTCGGCGACGACATCGTTGACCGCCGCCATGACGCCGACATTGCCGGTGGCCAGCTTGAACTGCACCGGCGCATCAGCCGGCTGCTCGGTATTGAACTTGTCGATCGCGGCGACGATGCCGTCGATCGTTTCAGCCTTGTGATCGGCGGTGAAGATGAACACCGGGATCGCGCTGCAATTCTCGTTGAGCAGGCCGCTGGAGCTCGGGAACGGCTGCACGGTGATCACCAGCGCGCCGCTTTCACGTGGCAGCACGTTCCACTTCGGGTTCGATTCGCCGTAGCTGTTGAAGACTTTCTTCTGCACCTTCGGCAGCGACAGGGTGGACTGCACGCCCGGGGTGTTTTCCATGCGCCAGGCGAAGCGATCGATGCTTTCGACCACGCCGTGATCGATGCAACCATCAGGCTTCGATTCAGCGATGACCTTGAACACGTCGACGCCGATCGCGAAGTTGTCGACCACCGCCTTCGAATCGCGGTTGTAGCGTGAGTCCGGACGCAGTTCCGGCACGCCTTCATGCAGCTCGCCGACCTTCAGTTGCTTGCCGACATGATCGGAATACACATACGAGCCCACCGCCAGCAAGATCGTTGCAATCGCGTAGGGCTTCAAGGTCAGCTTGGAAATTGCGTCCCAGGCCGGCTCGAACCAGCGGTCGCGGCGCGCCTGATGGGCGCGGAACTCCACCGGATTGCTGATCTTCGCGAACGACAACAGACAGGGCAGCAGCATCTTCTTGCAGAAGATGATCGCCACCAGGCCGAACATGGCGTTGACCGCCATCTCCTGAACGATGCCGATCGGTACCAACAGAATCGTGCCGAAGCCGACGACATTGGTCAGCACCGCCGAGATACCTGGCACGACCAGGCGCCGATAAGTGGCGCGCGAGGCTTCGAAGCTGGCCAGACCGTGATCGGCCACTTCGAAGAGCCAGAAGCTGGTGATCTGAATACCGTGCGAAACACCGATCGACAGCACCAGGAACGGCACCAGAATGCCAAACGGATCAAGTGCGTAGCCGAACAAATGCAGCAGGCCCAGTTCCCAGATCACCGCCAGCACCGCGCAGGACAGAGGAATCAGCGCGATCACCGCCGAGCCCGTGTACAGCGTCAGCAAGAACCAGGTCAGCAGCAAGGTCAGACCGAAGAAACCGACTACTTCGATGAGCGAGTCGGCGACATCACCGACCACTTTCGCGAAGCCGATGATCGCGATGTCGATGTCCGGGTTGTAGGTCGGATTGTCGACTTCGTTGATTTCGAGGCCGTTGCCGCCGATCGAGAAGAAATGGTTGCTGCCATCGGACGCCTGGGCGTCGACATCGATGGTCTTGAAGCGGAACAGCAGGCCGCGAGGGTCCTTGTAGACGCGCTTGACCACCTCACCCGCCTTCAGCGGCTCGCGGTCAGCCTTGAGCTTCAGCTCGTACATCTTCGGGCTCAGATACTTCTGGCGGATCTCTTCGATCAGCTCGGCCGTATGGATGTAATCGATGGTCTTGCCGGTGATCGGATCCTGTTCGAGCAGTTCCGAAAAGATCATCGCGCCGCGCTGATCGTTGGCCACCAGGCGGCCGATGATGCCGGCCTTGGAGACATTGGCCTTGACCTTGTCGAGGTTCTCCGGTGTCGGCGTGAAATCTGCCGAGATGACGTTGCCGCCAGCGAAGCCGTCTTCGACGACTTCCAGATAACGCACGTCCGGCGTGTAGATCGAGCTGACACGGGCGCGGTCGGTGCCCGGCAGGAAGGTGACCGAATCGGTCGCCGCCCGCAGCGTGGTCATGAACGCCGGGTTGTAGATGTCCTTCTCTTTCTTTTCGGTGACCGCGAACAGCACCAGATTGGCGCCACCGAATTCCTTCTCGTACTGCTTGAACACCTGGATATACGGATGGCCGAGCGGCAGTTGCTTCTCGAAGCCGGAATCGATCTTCAGATGCAGCGCTTCCCAGATCATGAACAGCGTGACCAGCGCGAGTACGACCAGCGTGCGGCCACGATGACCAAAGACGATCGGTTCAGTGACACGGACAAACAGTTTGGAAAATTTGCCCTGCGCTTCTGAATGCATCGGCTGCTCCGCTGGTGTCTGGATGCGACTGGCCCACTCCGGCCAGCCCTGTTGGTGCCGTTCGCTTCGATCAGCGCCGGCACCATCTGATTAATGAACTCTTACTCAATACATACAGCGCCAAGCTTTCCAGTGTCCCCTAGTACTGCAGGCTGCTGGACCGCCGGGAAGACCGCGATAACTGCTTGATCCGTCAAGCTCCGCGGGCGCCAACATACGCTGCGAAGTCCTGAGTTTGGATGTTGCAAACGAACTTTGAAGTGATACTTCCGGACATTTTCTGCTCGGCGGTAAGGGCCTGCATTAATGCGCCGTGCGCCAGCGTATGGTGCAGTGAATCGGGGGTCGGCTGCAACTGCGCCCGGCCCCTGATACTTGATCGCTGCCGGCATCGTTCAAGCAATCCTCGCGAAGTCCGGCTTTTCACGCACCGCGCACTGCGGGCAGGTCCAGTCCGTCGGCAGTTGCGCCCAGGTCGTGCCGGCCAGCCAGCCCTCGGTCGGGCAGCCGCGGGTTTCGGCGTAGACATAGCGGCAGTTCGGACAGACATAGGCAGGACCCTCGATGGCAACGGCTACGGCCGCTGCGTCGCCGACTGCAGCCTCGGCCGTGGAGGACGCCGACGCAGTTGCCCGTTCCGGACGGTGCCAGCGGCGCATCAGGGCTTCGCGCTTCGAAGTCTCGATACGAGCCTTGCTCAGGTCGTAACCGTGATGGGCAGCGACCCGGTGATCCATCAGTTTGAAGAAGACCCGCGGAAAGTAGGCGGCGAGAATCATCGAGGCATAGCCGGACGGCAACTGCGGGCTGTCCTCGAAATGGCGCAGGGCCTGGAAGCGGCGCGTCGGGTTGGCGTGATGATCCGAATGACGCTGCAACTGGTAGAGCAGCAGATTGGTGACGACGTGGTTCGAGTTCCACGAATGGCGTGGCTGGCAGCGCTCATAGCGGCCATCGGCGAGCTTCTGGCGGGCCAGACCGTAGTGCTCGAGATAGTTCACGACTTCGAGCAGCGAGGCACCGTAGACCGCCTGGACGACGAGGAAAATCAGCGCCGGCCAGCCGAGCCAGAGCGTCAGGGCCGCAAACAGCACCACCGTCATGCTCCAGGCCTGCAGGTTGTCGTTGTCCAGCGACCAGACCGGCTTGCCGAGACGCGTCAGGCGATCGGCCTCGATCTTCCAGGCCGACTTCAGGCTGCCCGCGAAACTGCGCGGCAGGAACTGGTACAACGTCTCGCCCATCGCCGAGCTGGCCGGATCAAGCGGTGTCGCGACATGCTTGTGATGACCCTTGTTGTGCTCGATGAAGAAGTGGCCATAGGCGACCGGCGCCAGGGTGAGCTTGGCCAGCCAGCGTTCGAGGCCATTGGTCTTGTGGCCGAGTTCGTGCGCAGTGTTGATGCCGACACCGTTGATGACGCCGGTGGACAGCAGCACGCCCAACATCTGGAACCAGGCGAGATCCTGGGTCATCACCACCCAGGCGCCGAGCGCGGTGACGGCGTACTGCGCCGGCACATAGGCGAACACGATGTTGCGGTACCAGGCGTCCTGCTCGAGCGCGGCCACCGCCAATTCCGGCGCGTTGACCGGATCGGTGCCGATCATCCAGTCGAGGACCGGCGCGATAGCGTAAAGCAGCACGAAGCCGACCCAGCACAGCAAGGTCGTCAGCAGCACACCGCTGGCGAACGGCACCGCGGCAAGACCGGCGAGCACGAGCACCGGCAGCGCCGGGCTCATCAGCCACCAGTAACGCTTGCCGTCCTGCCAGTTCGCCGTTGCGTGCGCGGGGTTCGCGATGCTTGCCATGTGCCGCCTCCTCGTTGCCTTGCGCCATATCAGAAGACTGGCGTCTGCGGTTCGCGATGGCAGGCAGTCTGTCGATTGCGCACCGTTGCGGCCGGTCATTTCTTGACAGGACACGGTTATTTTCCGACAGTGCGCGAATAGCGAACATCGAAGCCAAACGAGCTTCGAGCCGAGCGAGGAGACCTCAATGCCACAAGTCGACCGTGCCTTGCCAGCACGTTACTTCGGCCGCCTGCTGGAACTGCTGCAGACCCAGGGCGTGTCGATCGCACCGCTGATCGACGGCCTCGGTCTTGATCCTAAGACCCTGGATGATCCCGACGCGACGGTATGGCTGTCGCAGGTCGACACCCTCGTCGACCGCCTCGTCGCCAAGACCGGACGCGGCGACTGGGGTTTCGACCTCGGCCAGCGGCTGCGCCTGACCTCGCATTCGATCCTCGGCTATGGACTGCTCGCCAGTCCGACGCTGGGCTACGCCATGCAGATGCTGGCGCGCTACTTCTCGCTGACCACGCCGACCTTCCGCGCGCAATTCCGGCGCGATAGCCAGCACGGCAGCATGCTGCTGGTGCCAGCGCTGCCGATGGGCCACGCCTGCCTGGTATTCCATACCGACACCATCGCCACCGCCGTCGATCTGGTGCTGCATGAGCTGCTCGGTGAACGCATGCCACGTTACGACCTGCACCTCGCGCTTGATCTGCCGCACCAGCAGCGCTACGCCGCGCTGACCAATGCCCGCTGCCGCTTCGGTGTCGGCGGCATGGCCGGCCTGCTAGTGCGCTTCCCGATCGCGCTGATCGACGAACCGCTGTCGCTGGCTGACGCCTCTGCGCTCAAGGCCGCAGAAGCGCGCTGCGAAGCGACGTTCCGGCGAGTCATCGCCGGCGGTCAGGTCGTCGACTGGGTGCGGATGATGCTGCGCGAGTCGAGCAACGGCCTGCCCTCGCTGGAGGAACTGGCGTATACGCTGAATCTGTCGTCACGCACCCTGGATCGGCATCTGAATGCGGCAGGTGCCGGCTTCCGCGCACTGACCGCGGACATCATTGTCGACAAGGCTCGCGTGTTGCTCGCTCAGGGCCACTCGGTGACGACCGTCGCCTACGAACTGGGCTATACCGATGCCTCGAACTTCGGGCGTGCCTTTCGACGGCTGACCGGAATGAGTCCGGGTTCCGCAACCGGCCTGTAACAGGATGAAATCCCGGGCTCGCGCGGAAAATCCCGAATTACATCCGGGCTCAAGCCGAGGACATCGGCCGCGAGCCGTAGCCGCCAGCAATCGCGCCGCGTTCGCTGGTGCAGGCTGCCGAACAGCCAGGGGCCGGCAA
>NZ_JAHFRY010000056.1:22413-28869 GCF_023266035.1 Nevskia sp. | reverse complement strand
CCAGGCAATGTCCCAGAGATGCGGGCCTGCCCAGGACTGCGCGGTGGCCGCTGCCGGCCGCACCGAGACATCAGAGGTCGGCGCATTGACCAGCACCAGGTAGTAGGGCGCCGGCACATTGGCCTGCTGGGCGCGGGCGGCAACCGCCATCGCAACCGGACCGGCCAGGCCTTCGCCCATCACCACCACGCGGCGCGAATCGCCGCCCAGGCTGTCGGCATTGGCGAGCGCCCATTGGTAGGCACCATAGGCCTCGCGGTCCTCGCCACTGCGGAAGTCGACGTCGGCGACGCCGGCCGCTGCGGTGCGCAGGCTGACCGACACCACGACGGCATCGGCGGATTTGGCCAGCGCCCGTGCCGCGCCGGCATGTTCGGTATCGCCGTTGGCGCTGCCGGCTTCGCGGTAATAGACCACCACCGAGTAAGGCCCCTGACCAGCCGGCCAGTACAGCTTCACCGTCGACGCCGGCTCTGGTTCGGCAACCGTGGCACTGACCCGGACGTCGTTGTCCTTCAGGCCGCCGACGGCATCGTCGACACGCTGTGTGGACCGTTCCTGATAAGTCATCTCGGCAAGGCCGTAGCGACGGCCGCCGTCATCGAGGGTGGTGTCGGCGGTGGTCTTGTTGCCAATGGCCCGAAGCCGCTGCGCCTGGTCATGGAGGCGCTCGCCAGCGGTCGTCGACAGCCAGACGGCGGCCAGCAAGGTTCCGGCGAGGATGGACGAGGACGTTTTCGCGAACATGACCAGGCTCCTGAAGATGCTTCGAACGGCAGTGCCGATGGGTTTCGGCGCTGACCTACGGCAGGGCGCGTGCCCGGCCGTGAAGTTCGTTCAGTGCTGCTTCAAAAGAGCCTGGTCAGCCAGCTCCGCCAAGGGGGTAATCGGGTCCGGGCTCAGGCGGCAGGAGACGCCGGCAGGACGGATGCGTCTTCAGGCTTGATGCGCGGCGGCCGCAGCACGAGCACGAAAGCCAAGCCGAATGCGGCCATCACGGCACCCGCCAGCGCGACCGCCGGATAACCGAGATGGGCGCTGATCACGAAGCCGCCGACCACGGCACCGACGGCATTGCCGAGGTTGAAGGCGCCGATGTTCATCGCCGATGCCAGATTCGGTGCATCGCCGGCGGCCGCCATCACCCGCATCTGCAGCGGCGGCACCACGGCGAAGCTGGTGATGCCCCAGAGGAAGATCAGCACCGCAGCCGGCAGCGGCCACTGCATGCCGACCGAAAACAGCACCAGCAGCACGACCATGCTCGCCAGGGTGACGATCAGCGTGCCGTCCACCGAACGGTCGGCGTAGCGGCCGCCCAGCCAGTTGCCGGTGGTCAGGCCCAGCCCGTAGATCACCAGCATCCAGGCCACGAAGCTGGTCGAGGCATGGGCCTCGGTCAGCAGGATCGGGGCGATGTAGGTGAACACGGTGAACATCGCGCTCGAGGCGATCACGGTCAGCGCCAGGGCTTTCAGCACCGGGGCTCGCCCCAGCACCCGCAGCTCGGCGCGCATGTCGGCGCCGGCATCGGCCGGGATGTTCGGCAGCGCCAGCCGCAGCGACGCCATGGCCAGCACGCCGAGCCCGGCAACCGCCCAGAACACTGTGCGCCAGCCGAACTGTTCCGCCGCCCAGGTTGCCAGCGGCACGCCGCCGACGGTGGCGATGGTCAAGCCCATGAACATGGCGGCAACCGCGCTGGCGCGTTTGTCCTGCGGTACCAGGCGTGCCGCGACGACCGCGCCGACGCCGAAGAAAGCGCCGTGGCAGAACGAAGTGAGCACCCGTGCGAACAGCAGGGTCGTGTAGCTCTCGGACATGGCCGCGAGCAGGTTCCCGGCGGTGAAGATGCCCATCAGCGCGATCAGCAGGCTGCGCCGCGGCACGCGGCTGGTAGTCAGGGTCATCAGCGGCGCACAGAGCAGCACGCCGAAGGCATAGGCGCTGACCAGCAGGCCGGCAGTCGGGATCGAAACGCCTAGATCGCTGGCGATCACCGGCAGCATGCCCATCGGCGCAAATTCGGTGACGCCGATGCCGAAGGCGCCGATGGCCAGCGCCAGGATGGCGGTGTTGAACTTCATGATTCTTCCCGTAATGAACGTGACGCAAAGATAGACACTTTCATTCCCTTTCAGTAGATAGAGAGCGGGACAAGAACCTTTGCTTTGAAATCACAGATGAGCCAGAACGATGATTGATCGTGCCAGCGAGATGGAAGCCTTCGATGCCGTCGTCCGCGCCGGCAGCCTGTCGGGCGCGGGGCGCGCCCTCGGGCTGACGCCGTCGGCGCTGAGCCGGATCATTTCCCGCATCGAAGTGCGGTTGGGCGTCCGCCTGCTGATCCGTACCACCCGGACGCTGACCCTGACCCCGGAAGGCAACGCCTACCACCAGGCGGCGCGGCGGATCCTGGCCGACCTCACCGAATCCGAAGAGGCGATCGCCTGGCAGGCGGCCCCGCGCGGCCGGCTGCGGGTCAGCGTCGGGCCGGCTTACGGCCGGCTGACCATCGTTCCCCTGCTCGCCGGCTTCGTCGCCCGTTATCCGGAAATCCTGGTCGATATCAGCGTCACCGACGCGCTGGCCGATGTGCTCGCCGGGCAAGCCGATGTCGCGATCCGCTTCGGCCCGCTGGCCGACAGCCCGCTGACGGCGCGGCGGCTGGGCTCCAATGGCCGCACCATCGTGGCGTCTCCGGCCTATCTGGCGCGGGCCGGCAGGCCGGTGCTGCCTGAAGACCTGTTCGGCCACAACTGCCTCAACTTCAATTTCCGGCGCGCCGATCCGGGATGGCCGTTCCGTAGCGAGGGACGCGATTACGTGTTGAACGTCGGCGGCAACATCGAGGCGAACAATGGCGAAACGATCGCTCAACTGGCCCTGCAGGGCGTCGGCATCACGCGCCTGGGCAGCTTCCATGTCGAAGCCGATATCGCTGCGGGCAAATTGGTCGCGCTGCTCGAGGACCACAATCCCGGCGATACCGAGGAGATTCACGCCTTGTTCGTCGGCGGCACCCGGACGCCGCGGCGCGTACGGGTGTTCATCGATTTTCTGGTCGAGCAGTTGTCGCCGCCCGTCTGATGGCCCATCACTGATGGGCCATCAGACGGCTTGAGGCTCAGGCCCGGGCGACGTTGACCGGCGCGCGCAGCACCGACATCAGGGCGCCGAGCGTCTTGGTCTTGCCAGCGTTGCGGCTGCGTGCAGGCGCCGCATCGATCTGTGCCCGGCCATCGGTGGCTGCACCGACCGCAATGGTCGGCTGCGCGCGTTCCTGCAGACGCCAGTAACGGCGCAGTGCCTTCTCGGCGTCGAGGCCGCGCAGCGGTTCCTGGTGCGGGTTGTCGCTGACGAATTCGAGGAAGGCGCAAACGGCGGCCGTCTGCGGCGCATCGAGCGACTGGAAGCGGTCGAGCAGCTTCCGCGACCAGACGCGGTCGTCGGCGGCATAGGTCAGGTTGAACAGCACCGCGCCCGGCAGGCCGGTTTCCCAGACGGGTTGGGAAAGTTTTTCAAGCGAAGCGAGCAGAAATGCCGGCAGATGGAAGCGCCAGCTGGCGACACTCAGCATCGGCAGCAGCCCCGCGTAGCCATCGAGTTCATCGGTGGCGTAGTCGGACCAGTGCCGGGAAGTGCCCGGATCATTCGCGCCCGACGTCGCTTCGACATCAGCTTCCGCCGCACGCTGCAGTGCATCGAGGCTGGGTTCGCCAGCCGCTGCGACATCGGCAAATGCGGCCTTGATCCGGGCGCGCAGGGCCTCTGCAGCGGTCGCCGGTGTGGATGACGTGATCGCCTGATGGCTCAGCTCGATCGGATCGCCCAGCGTGTTATCAAACTGCTCGCCCAACGGTTGGTCGTACATCAGCCTTGCTCCTGCTGCGGGCAAAGCGGCAGGGCAACGTCGCGATTCAGGGTCTGGTTCATGGCGCATCCTCCTGGCTTGAAGCCTTGAGGTAGCACGCGGCGTGCCAGTGGAAAACGGGCACGCCACGTGGCGCTGAATCAGGCTGAGCAGGAATTACCGGAAAACGTGGCTGTTGCCGGTAAGCGCGGTGCCCGGTCTCTCAGATTCGATAGCGCAGCAGCGCCACCGGCAGATGCTGAAGCACATCGGACAGGGCGATCCGCTTGCCATCGGCTGCCACGGCGGCACCGCCCAGGGCATCGTAGAGCGCCGATGGTGCATCGGCCGGCAGCAGCACTGCGCTGTCCTGCCAGTGACCGAAGGCGACTCTCGGCAAGGCCATGGCCTTGTCCACCCGCGCACCCAGCCGGGTGACGATGGCGATCACCACGTCGTTACCAGCGCGACGAGCGAACGCGAAAGCACTATTCGCCTGCGGGCCGATGACGGCCAGGCGCTCGTAGCTGCCGGTCTCGAAGACTTCGGGCAGCGCCTTGCGCAGTGCCAGAGTGGCAGCGATCAGCGCCTGCTTCAGGTGGCCGTCCTGCCAGTGCTCGATCAGTGCCGCGGGTGTGGCCGCGGCAGCTAGCGCCTGCCGGCGTGCGAGGTAGTCGACCGGTCGCCGGTTGTCCGGATCGACCAGGCTCTGATCCCAGAACTCGGTGCCCTGGTAGAGATCGGGCACGCCGGGCACGGTCAGCCGCAGCAGGGTTTGCGACAGCCCGTTCAGCGCCGCATACGGCGCGATGCGCGACACCAGCTCGGCCAGTATCTGCAGGCTTGGGGGATGGCTCAGCAAGGCATCGAGAAAGGCACGATTGTTCTGCTCGAAGGCTTCATCCGGATGCGCCCAGCTGGTCAGCAGCTTGGCTTCGCGCAGCGCCTTCAGTTGCCAGCCGGCCACTCTTGCGCCGAAGGCGGCAATCGCTTCGCTATCGTCCAGATCGAGATCCAGCGGCCAGGAGCCGACCAGGGTCTGATAGAGCATCAGCTCATCGGCCGGCGTCGGCGTGTCGCTGTCCGTCCGCAAGCCGGTCGATGCCTCGTGCAGGCGCTGCACGGTGGCCGCCCACAGCCGCGGCAGCTCGCTGAGCACGGCCAGGCGCATGCGGCTGTCTTCGCCGCGCTTGTGATCGTGAGTCGCGGTGGCGACCATCGAACGCGGCACGCGCAGCGCGCGATCGAGATTCAGCGCGTGGAACTCCTTCGGCGTCATCGCGAACTGGCCCGGCCAGCTGCCGACCTCGTTGCGCGACAGCAAGCGCCCGTAGCGATAGAACACCGTGTCCTCGACCGATTTCGCATCGAGCGCCGGCAGCAGTTTCTGCATTCGCTGCAGAGCGCGATGGGCGCGCTGCGTGGCTACATCGGCCTCTGCCGGCAACTGGTCCTGCGCGGTATCGAGCCAGCGCACCAGCACCGTCAGCGCACGGCCATCGTCGTGGATGCCCTGCGCTTCGATCGCCTGCAGGGTGATCAGGATGAGTTTGCGGTCATGCATGTCGGCATCGTCTTCACCGACATAGCTGCGATAGGTCGGGAAGTGCGCCAGGAACTCGATCAGCGCCACGCGCATATTGATCGGATCGATGCGCCACTCGGGCGTGGCAACGGCGGCGTAGTCCATCAGCAGCGCGGTCAGCGCATCGACATCGCCGGCGAAGCTCGATTCCGCCAGTTCCTTGCGAGCGCGATAGGCGTAATGCGCGGCGTCGTCGTGCTCGCCGGTGAAGCTTTCCCAGAGTTCGGTCAGCGGCGCTTCGCCGGCCGGATCGTGGAGCAGCCCGGAAACCGCATCCATGAACTTGTAGCCGGTGGCGCCATCGGTCTGCCAGTCGCCTCTGAGCACTTCGCCGTGGCCGAGAATCTTCTCGACCACCAGCCACGGTGTCTCCAGCGCGAACTGCTGTGGCCGCTCGGCGTGCAGCAGATCGAGCCGCTGGCGCAGGCGCGCGAGGTACTGCGCCGGATCGGCCAGGCCATCGATGTGATCGACGCGGAAGCCATCGATCAGGCCTTCCTGATACAGCCTCAGCGGCAACGCGTGCGTGGCCTCGAACACCTCGTCGCGATCGGCACGGATCGCCGCCAGGCTGGTGACATCGAAGAAGCGTCGCCAGTTGATGCGGGCGCCGGCTTCATGCCAGTCGACCAGGACATAGTGCTGGCCTTGCAGCAGTTGGCCGAGCCGCTCGTTGCCGGCAGCGCTGTTGTCGTAGCGGGCCAAGGCATCGGCAATCGCGCGCGGTTCAGTGCCGAGGATGCCGGCGTAATCGAACGGCGAGATCGGAAAGCGATGCGGGCCGTAATCGACATGGAAGCTGCCGCGTCCCTCATCGAAGCCGAGCTTGAGATCGCCATCGGCCAGTGCCGCGTCGAAGGGCTTGCCGAGGAACGGTGCCAGCAGCTTGCCGTGCAGCGCTTCGTCGGGCGGCGACCAGTCGATATCGAAGAACTTCGCGTAGCGGCTGGCCGGCCCGGATTCGAGCACGTCCAGCCACCAGGGGTTATCGGCTTCGCCGACGGCCATGTGATTGGGC
>NZ_JAHFRY010000056.1:0-22403 GCF_023266035.1 Nevskia sp. | reverse complement strand
TCACCACCGAGCTCCGGGTTGACCGCGCCGAAGTCGACCACGTCGTAGCCATGCGCCGAGCCTGCGCGCGCGGTGTAGATCGGCGACGCGTAGTAATGGCTGATGCCGAGCTTCGCGTAGTAGTCGACGCAGGCGCTGGCGTCGTCGAAAGTGAAGGCCTTGTTGAATTGCAGGCGGACTGTCGAGCGCAGGACGTTCATGCCGGCACGCTGAACAGCAAGGTACTGGAACCGATCAGCAAGCCCTTCGCGGCATCGCTTTCGGCTTCGTCACTGCTCGCGTAGAGCAGTTTCGCGGACGGTGCGATCTCGAACTCCACCGGCGCTTCATCGAGATTCGCGTACAGCCGCAGCCAGGTATCGCCGCTCAACCAGGCCGTGCTGACTGCAGCGCGGCCGAGCACGGCGGATTCGCGCCGGCTGATGTCGGCGAGGCCGGGCATCACATGCTCGCGGCGCAAGGCCAGCAGGCTGCTGTAGAACGCGCGCCACAGCGGGGACTCGGCCGTCGGTTGCGGCACCGAGGCCGCGAAGCTCGTGGGCTCGTTCGGGTCCGGCAAGTTCGGGCTGTCGGCGCTATCGGCAAAAGCCTCGAACTTCGAGAACTCTTCGCGCCGGCCGACTCTCACCTGTTCGGCCAGTTGCGGGTGGTGATCGGTGAAGAACAGGAAGGGTTCGCGAGCACCGTCTTCCTCGCCCATGAACAGCAGCGGAATCTGCGGCGCCAGCAGCACCAGTGCAGCGGCAGCGCGGAAGGCATCGGCGCGACACAGGGTCAGCAGACGTTCGCCGAACGCGCGGTTGCCGATGTGATCGTGGTTCTGCAGGAACAGCACGAAGGCCGTCGAGCGCAGGGCCTTGCTCGGTTCGCCGCGCGCCCGGCCGCAATGCTCCGAATGCTCGCCCTGATAGACGAAGCCTTCGGCCAGGCAGCGTGCCAGCTTGTCGGCCGGCGCCACCGCGTAATCGGCGTAATAGCCTTCGTGCTCGCCGGTCAGCAGCACGTGCAGGCAGTGATGGCCGTCGTCGTTCCACTGCGCGTCGAAGCTCGGTGCGCTGCTCTCGAGCAGGCTGGCGCAGTTGTCTTCGTTCTCGACGATCAGATGGATGTGTCTGTCCGGCGCAACGCTGCCGCGCACCGCGCGAGCGAACTCGAACAGGTAATCGGGATCGTCGATCGCGTGAACGGCGTCGAGGCGCAGGCCGTCGAAGCGGTAGTCGTTGAGCCAGTGCTGGGCGTTCTCGATGAAGAAATCACGCACCTGCCGGCGACGGAAATCGATCGCCGTGCCCCAGCCGGTGCTGCGGTCGTCGCGGAAGAAATCGCTGGCGTAGAGGTGCAGGAAATTGCCGTCCGGCCCGAAGTGGTTGTAGACGACGTCGAGCAGCACCATCAGGCCGAGGCCGTGGGCGGTGTCGATCAATTCCTTCAGCTCGTCCGGCGTGCCGTAGGCGACCGCGGGTGCGAACGGCAGCACGCCGTCGTAACCCCAGTTGCGAGTGCCGGGAAACTGCGCGATCGGCATCAGCTCGATCGCGGTGACGCCGAGCGCAGCCAGCTCGGGCAGATTCGCGGTGACCCCCTTGTAGCCGCCGCAGACACCGACGTGCAGTTCGTAGATCACCGCTTCCGACCACGGCCGGCCCTGCCAGTCGGGATGACGCCACGGGTAAGCATCGTGGTCGACGACGATGCTCCAGCCGTGGGCATCGTCCTGCTGCTGGCGCGATGCCGGATCCGGAACATCGCTACCGTCGGCGAGCCTGAACTTGTAACGGGCACCGGCGGCGCAGGGCGCCTGCACTTCGTACCAGCCGGCACGGACTGGATTCATTGGCAGCGGTTCCTCGCCTTCGAGCAGCAAGGAAACCTCCGGGCAGTTCGGCGCCCACAGGCGGAAGAACGCCAGCCCCTCGCTCGTCAATTGCGGACCGAACGGGAAGCGCTGCACGGCAGGCGCGTTCATGCCGCCGGCTCCGCGGGAGCCTCGCCAGCCGGACCGCTCTCCCCATCACCGGTCTGGGCGCTGAGCAAGGACACACTGTGCGCACGCACCAGCAGCGCGTCTTCGGTGATCGCCCGGACTTCGGTGGTCGCTTCGGCGCTGTCGATCAGCAGATGCCAGCCGAGTGCCGGTGGCGGCAGCTTGAAGCTTTCGTCCTGGTTGCTGGAGTTGCAGAGCAGCAGCACCAGCATGGTGTTGTCCGGGCCGAGCTTGGCGCGACGCAGCGCCAGGGTGCGGCCTTCGGCATCGTCCCACTCGTCCGGCATCAGCGGGTCGCCAGCAGTGTTGAACCACTCGATGTCGCGGACGCCGGCGTCGGCAATTTCCTCGCCGGTGGGGAAGTCGAGGCTGTGCAGGATCGGCATGCCCTTGCGCAGTTCGAGCAGGCGCGAGGTGAAGGCGTACAGCGAGCTGCCGGCCGGCGTGTCGAGCAGCGACCAGTCCAGCCAGCTCAGTTCGTTGTCCTGGCAGAAGGCGTTGTTGTTGCCGTTCTGGGTGCGGCCGAACTCGTCGCCGCCGAGCAGCATCGGCGTGCCCTGCGAGAACACCAGGGTGGTCAGCTGCGAGCGCTTGACTCGCTCGCGCGTCTCGTTGATGCCTTCGTCATCGCTCGGGCCTTCGGTGCCCCAGTTGTTGCTCCAGTTGGAATCCGAACCATCGCGATTGTTCTCGGCGTTGGCGTCGTTGTGCTTGCCGTTGTAGGTGACGACATCGTGCAGGGTGAAGCCGTCATGCGCGGCGATGAAATTGACCGAGGCCCAGGGCTTGCGGCGGCGGTGATTGAAAGTCGCCGAGGAGCCGAGCAGGCGATCGGCCAGTTCCGGGCGCTGATGGGAATCGCCGCGCCAGTACTTGCGCACGCTGTCGCGGTACTTGTCGTTCCACTCGGCGAAGCCCGGCGGATGATGGCCGAGCTGATAGCCGCCAGGGCCGATGTCCCAGGGCTCGGCAATCAGCTTCACTTCGCTCAGCACCGGGTCCTGGCGGATGGCGTCGAAGAAGCCGCCGTTCGGATCGAAGCCGGTCGGCTCGCGGCCCAAGGTCGAGCAGAGATCGAAGCGGAAGCCGTCGATCTGGTAGGCGGTGGCCCACCAGCGCAGCGAATCCATGACCATCTGCAGCACCCGCGGATGCGGCAGGTTCATGGTGTTGCCGCAACCGCTGTCGCTGACGTAATAGCGTTCCTGGCCGGGAATCAGCCGGTAATAGCTGGCATTGTCGAGACCGCGGAACGACATCGTGGCGCCGCGCTCGTTGCCTTCGCAGCTGTGGTTGTAGACCACGTCGAGGATCACTTCGAGGCCGGCCGCGTGCAGCGCCTTCACGGCATCGCGGATCTCGTTCGGATCACCGGACGACAGATACGCCGGATGCGGCGCGAAGAAGCCCAGCGTGTTGTAGCCCCAGTAATTGCTCAGGCCCTTGTCTTCGAGAAACGGCTCGTTCAGGAAGAAGTGGATCGGCAGTAGTTCCACGGCAGTGACGCCAAGCTGCTTGAGGTGATCGATGAAGCGCGGATCGGCCAGTGCCGCGAAAGTGCCGCGCTGCTCGTCGGCAATGTCGTCACGGCGCATCGAGATGCCGCGCACATGCGCTTCATAGATCACCGTTTCCGACCACGGCACGTCCGGCTTCTTGACGCCCTGCCAGTCGTAATGATCGTTGGTGACCACGCACTTCGGCATCAGCGAAGCACTGTCGGCATCGTTGAAGCTGAGATCGGCACGGGCTGCGTTGAGCCGATAACCATAAAGCTCCGGACCATGCTTCAGGTCGCCGACGAGCTGTTTGGCATAGGGATCGACCAGCAGCTTGTTGACGTTGAAACGGTGGCCGGCCTTCGGCTCGTAGCGGCCTTCGGCGCGATAGCCATAGCGCAGGCCGGGCTTGGCATCGGGCAGATAAGCGCACCAGACTTCGTCGATGCAATCGGGCATCGGCAGGCGGGCGGTTTCGTTGCCGGCTTCGTCGAACAGGCACAGCAGCAGGCGATCGGCATTGGCCGAGAACACCGCGAAGTTGACGCCGTGCTGATCCGGCGTCGCACCGAGTGGATATGGCCGGCCACGCTGCAAGGGGTTTGCGCTGCTGCTCATACAGGAATCTCGAAAGAGGGTTGCAGGATCAGCACCGCCAGCGGCGGCAAGGTCAGATTCAACGAGGCCGGCTGGCCGTGGGCACCGATGGCATCGGCGACCACGCCGCCGCCATTGCCCTGATTGCTGCCGCCATAGATCTGGCCATCGCTGTTCAGGCACTCGCGCCAGTGGCCGAGCTGCGGCACGCCGACGCGATAGGCGTGCCGGGTCACCGGCGTGAAATTGGCGACCACCAGCACCGGCGCATCGCCGACCCGGCCGCGACGCAGGAACGCGAAGACGCTGTTGGCGCGGTCATCGCCGATGATCCATTCGAAGCCGAGGCCATCGCAGTCGAAGCTGTGCAGCGCCGGCAGCTCGCGATAGAGATGATTCAGATCGCGCACCAGGCTCTGCACGCCGCGATGGCCGGGATCGTCGAGCTGAGCCCAGTCCAGGGATGCGTCGTGATTCCACTCGCGCGGCTGGGCGATCTCGCAGCCCATGAACAGCAGCTTCTTGCCCGGATGGGTCCACATGAACGCGAAGTAGGCGCGCAGATTGGCCAGCTTCTGCGCGGCATCGCCCGGCATCTTGTCGAGCAGCGAGCCCTTGCCATGCACCACTTCATCGTGGGAGATCGGCAGCACGAAGCGTTCGGAGAACGCATAGACCAGACCGAAGGTCAGCCGGTCATGGCTGTAGCTGCGGTAGATCGGGTCGGTGCGAATGTAGTCCAGCGTGTCGTGCATCCAGCCCATGTTCCATTTGTGGCTGAAGCCCAGGCCATTCTCGTTCGCCGGCCGGGTGACGTTCGGCCAGGCAGTGGATTCCTCGGCGATCATCAGCACGTCCGGATGCCGCTCGCTGACCACGGTGTTGAGCGTCTTCAGGAACTCGATCGCTTCGTAGTTCTCGCGGCCGCCGTGGACATTCGGAATCCATTCGCCCTGCTTTCTGGAGTAGTCGCGATAGAGCATCGAAGCGACGGCATCGACCCGCAGGCCGTCGACATGGAAGCGCTCCAGCCATTCCAGCGCGCTGGCGATCAGGAAGCCGCGCACTTCGCGGCGGCCCATGTTGTAGATCAGCGTGTTCCAGTCCTGGTGCCAGCCTTCGAACGGATTGGCGTGCTCGTACAGCGCCGTGCCATCGAAGCGCGCCAGGCCGTGGCCATCGGTCGGGAAATGCGCCGGCACCCAGTCGAGAATCACGCCGATGCCGGCGGCATGGGCGCTGTCGACGAAGCGGCGGAAATCATCGGGCGAACCGTAACGCGCACTCGGCGCATACAGGCTCAGCGGCTGATAACCCCAGGAGCCGCCGAACGGGTACTCCATGATCGGCATCAGCTCGACATGGGTGAAGCCCATCGCCTGCACATACGGAATCAGCTTGTCGGCGAGTGCGGCCCAGTCGAGCGTCTGCTCGGCATCGTCGCTACCGTCGCGACGCAGCCAGGAACCGGCATGCACCTCGTAGATCGACAGCGGCGCATCCGGCCCGTGGTGGTTGGCACGCTCGGCCAGCCAGTCCTGATCGCGCCATTCGAAAGTGCTGACCGGCGCTACGCGGGACGCGGTAGCCGGCGGTGCTTCGGTGGCATGGGCGAGCGGATCGGCTTTCCAGGGCAGCGGGCCTTGGGCGCCGACGACGTGGTACTTGTACGCGGCACCGGCTGCGACCCGCGGGACGAACAACTCCCAGACGCCCGAAGCTCTGCGCAGACGCAGCGGATGGCGTCGCGCATCCCAGCTGTTGAAATCGCCGACCACCGAAACCGCCACCGCGTTCGGTGCCCAGACCGCGAAGCGCGCGCCGGGCACTTCATCGATGAGCACAGGCTGGGCGCCAAACTGCTGGCCCAGTTGCCAATGCCGGCCTTCGTTGAACAGATAGAGATCGACTTCGCCGAGCAGCAGCGGATAGGTGTAAGGATCTTCGGTGATCTGCTCGATGCCCTCGCCATCACCCGGCCAGATGATCCGCAGGCGATAAGGCTGCGCCGGGCTCAGGATGCCTTCGAACAAGCCGGATTCATCGGTACGCGATAGCTCTCCCAGTGTCTGATCACTTTCGCGGCTGAGCAGATGCACGGCGCGAGCGCCCGGCATGAACACGCGCACTCTTTGGCCGCGCTCGGCGGCATGCGCGCCGAGGATCGAGAACGGATCGCCGTGGCGGGCTTCGGCCAGTGCACGGATCGCGTCCTGATCGAGGCTGGGCTTGGCCACCAATTGAACGCTGGCCTGCACAGCTGTCGTCTCAGCAGAATCAGCCTCAGACGCCGCTTTCACAGCTTTCGAACGACTGGCGCGGGCTGTCGATTTCTTGGCGGCTTCCTTGCCCGCAACGGGCTTGTCGACGGTGTCTTCCGATGACGATTCAGACCTCGGCATGGACGGCCTCCTGGGTGGCAGGAATGGCAGGGGAGCGGACCAGTGCCAGCAGGCCTTCGATCGGCAGGCCAATCCAGGCCGGGCGCGATTCGGCTTCGTACTGCACCTCGTAGGCGGCCTTGCCGAGCAGGAAAAGATCGATCAATGGCTGGAAGCTCTGCTCGTCGTACCAGCTGCGCTCGGCAGCGGCTGCCACCTCGCGGTAAGCGTTGAGGAAGGCGGCCTGCGCCTGAGTGTGGAACTCGTGGGTCAGCTTCTGGCGCAGCTGCGAGCGTTCGCGCGGCATCGCGGCGCCGGCTTCCGGCTGGGCGGTGGCCGACGACAGTGCCGCGTAATGCAGCGAGCGCAGCAGACCGGCGACATCGCGCAGCGGGCTGGATTTGGCTCGCCGTGCGGCCAGCGAGCGGCCGGGTTCGCCTTCGAAGTCGATCAGGCAGACATCGCCGGCCACGACCAGGATCTGGCCCAGATGGAAATCGCCGTGGATGCGCGTGGTCAGCATCGCGCCTGCCAGGTGCTCGAAGCTGTCGAGCCTTGCGTACAGCGCTTCGCGAGCGGCCAGCAGTTCGCCGGCGGCGGCCTGGGTTTCGGCATCCGGCCATACACGGCGGCTGCCGAGCAGCGCCAGCGCCTGATCCAGTTCCTTGCGCACGTCGGCAACCCAGCCGGCGATGTCGGCCTTGGTGGCCGGCGCTGGCGCGAATGCCGGGTCGTCGCTGTCGGCGGCCAGCGCCACGTGCATTTCGGCGAGGCGGCGGCCGATCGCGGCGGCGGTCAGCGCATAGCCGGCAAAGGCATCGCGGATGTTGTCCTCGGAGACTTCGGTGAGGGTCAGCGGTTCGAAGCTGCGCTGCAGCCAGGACAGCGTCCAGGCCCAGGCATCGCCTTCGTTATGCACATAGCGTTCGACGATCGCCATCGTTCGCCGCACGCCATCGGCTTCATGCTTGACGATCTCGCCGAGCAGTTCCGGGATCGCCTTGAAGCCCTGCGTGGTCAGATGACGCGACATCTCGGTCTGCGGGTTCAGGCCCGGCCGGATGCGGCGGACGATCTTGATGACCGCGGTCTCTTCGATCAGCACCGAGCTGTTCGACTGCTCCGTAGCGATCCAGCGCACCGCCGGTGGCGATGACAGGGTGATTGCATCCAGCCCCGGCTCGCCGATGAAGCGCACTTCGCCGCCTTCGCGGGACAGCACGGTCTGCGAGCTGCGCAGCGCTTCGAGCAGCGCCACCGGCAGCAGTTCGAGCGAGAAGGCATCGGTGATCAAACCAATCTTGCGGCCGAAGCGGACCCGGGCCAGGGCCAGCTGCTGCGGCAGCGGGCGGCTGACTTCGTTGTCCCAGACCAGGGCCAGCGGAATCAGGTAGCGCGCTTCGGCGGCGGGATCGCCAACCTCGACTTCGGCCAGCACCAGGTTGCGATCGCCGCTGGTCAACAAGGTGGTGTCGGCCATGCGCACGGTGCCGATCGCCACGTCCTTCGACGCGAACCAGCGCCGCCGTGGCAGATAGACCGGCAGGATTTCCTGAGTCAGCGCCGTGCGGTGCTGGGGATCACGCAATTCCTCGATGCCACGGCGGACCACCATCGTGGTCAGCTCCGGCATCTGTTCCGGCGCCGGCTTGTACCAGCTCGGCATGTTGGCGGCGACAGACAATTGCAGCCAGTAGAAACCATAAGGCGGCAGGGTCAGCAGATAGGTCAGCTGGCCGATCGGCGGGAACACCGAGTTGCCGCCCATCTCCACCGGCACGCGGCCGGAGAACTCGGACAGATCCAGTTCCACCGCCTGCGGCGCACGCGACAGATTGGCGACGCAGAGCAGCGTCTCGCCTTCCCACTCGCGCAGATAGGCGAGCACCTTGCGGTTCGAGGGATGCAGGAAGCGGATCGTGCCGCGGCCGAAGGCCTTGTGCTGCTTGCGGGTGGCGAGCATGCGGCGCATCCAGTTCAGCAGGGAATGCGGATCGCGGCTCTGCGATTCGACGTTGACCGATTCGAAGCCGTACAGCGTGCCCATGATCGACGGCAGCACCAGCTGTTCCGGATCGGCGCGCGAGAAGCCGCCGTTGCGATCGGGCGACCACTGCATCGGTGTGCGCACGCCATCGCGATCGCCGAGATGGATGTTGTCGCCCATGCCGATCTCGTCGCCGTAATAGATCACCGGCGTGCCGGGCATGGTCAGCAGCAGCGAGTTGAGCAGTTCGATGCGGCGGCGATCACGCTCCAGCAGCGGCGCCAGACGGCGACGGATGCCGAGGTTCAGTCGGGCCCGCTTGTCGCTGGCGTAGGTCTGCCAGAGATAGTCGCGCTCGGCGTCGGTGACCATTTCCAGGGTCAGCTCGTCGTGGTTGCGCAGGAAGATCGCCCACTGGCAGTTGTCGGGAATCGCCGGCGTCTGTCGCATGATGTCGGTGATCGGGAAGCGGTCTTCCTGGGCGATCGCCATGTACATGCGCGGCATCAGCGGGAAGTGGAAGGCCATATGGCATTCGTCGCCCTGGCCGAAGTATTCCTGCACGTCTTCCGGCCACTGGTTGGCTTCGGCAAGCAGCAGGCGATTGCTGTACTTCTCGTCCAGCGCGGCGCGAATGGCTTTCAGCACCGCATGCGTTTCCGGCAGGTTTTCGCAGGAGGTGCCTTCGCGTTCGATCAGGTAGGGCACGGCATCGAGGCGCAGGCCATCGACACCGAGATCGAGCCAGTAGCGCATCACCGCGAAGATTTCCTTCAGCACCGCCGGATTGTTGAAGTTGAGATCCGGCTGATGGGCATAGAAGCGATGCCAGTAGAACGCTTCGGCAACCGGGTCCCAGGTCCAGTTCGAGGGCTCGGTATCGCAGAAGATCACGCGGGTGCCAAGATACTTTTCCTTGGTATCGGACCACACGTACCAATCGCGGTACTTGGAACCCTTCGGCGCATTGCGCGCCCGCTGGAACCAGGGATGCTGGTCCGAGGTGTGATTGATCACCAGCTCGGTGATCACTCGCAGGCCGCGGTCATGGGCAGCCTGGATGAAGCGCTTGGCGTCCTTCAGGTTGCCGTAGTCGGGATGCACGCCGCGGTAGTCGGCGATGTCGTAGCCATCATCGAGGCGCGGGCTGGGATAGAAAGGCAGCAGCCAGATGGTGTCCACACCCAACTCGACGATGTAGTCGAGCTTCGCTTCAAGGCCGGCGAAATCGCCGACGCCGTCGTTGTTGGCATCGAAGTAGGACTTGATGTGCAGCTGGTAGATGACTGCGTCCTTGTACCAGAGCGGATCATTGCTGAGCGCCGGTTGCCCGTCTGGTTGATGGGCGGGTTGATGCTGGAGCGGAGGTGCGTTGCCAAGTGCCATATCAGGCTCCCTGTTGATGGGTGTGGACCGGCCGCACGCGCCAGATGGCGTACGGTTTGGCCGGAGCTAGCCGCAGGGTCTGGGTCTTGCCACGCCAGACGAAGCGCGAACCATCGAGCAGATCTTCAGCGGCAAGCTCCGCGTCGTCGGGGAGCTTCCAGCGCCACAGCGGCACTTCGAAACTCGCCGTCTGCGGGTGATGCGGATCGAGATTGATGGCGATCAACAGGACGTTGTCGCGGTCTTCCGTCGCCTTCTCGAAATAGAGAATCTGGTCGTTCAGCGCGGTGTGGAATTCCAGACCGCGTTGCGAATGGAGTGCTGGGTTTTCACGGCGGATGCGGTTCAGCGCCGTGATTTCCTGAGTGATGTGGCCGGCTCGCTGCCAGTCCCAGGCTTTCAGCTGGTACTTCTCGGAATCGAGGTATTCCTCCTTGCCAGGAATCGCCCGCGCTTCGCACAGCTCGAAGCCGGAATAGACACCCCAGAGGCCGGAAAGCGTTGCCGCCAGTGCGGCGCGGATCAGATGGCCGGGGCGGCCGGAGTTCTGCAGGAACACCGGATTGATGTCCGGCGTGTTGACGAAGAAATGTGGGCGGAAGCAGTCACGCAGCGGTGGCGAGTTCAGCTCGCTCAGATATTCGGTCAGCTCGGCCTTGGTGTTGCGCCAGGTGAAGTAGGTGTAGGACTGCGAGAAACCGACCTTCGCCAGTTCCAGCATCGGCCCCGGCCGGGTGAAGGCTTCGGCGAGGAAGATCACTTCCGGATGCTGGCCGCGTACTTCGGCAATCAGCCATTCCCAGAACGGCAGCGGCTTGGTGTGCGGGTTGTCGACGCGGAAGATGTTGACGCCTTCACCGACCCAGAACAGCACCACGTCGCGCAGCGCCTGCCAGAGCCCTGGCTTCGCACCCGGCGCGTAGAAGTCGACGTTGACGATGTCCTCGTACTTCTTCGGCGGGTTCTCCGCGTATTTGATGGTGCCGTCGGCACGCCAGGCGAACCATTCCGGATGGTCCTTCAGCCAGGGATGATCCGGCGAGCACTGGATCGCGAAATCCAGCGCCAGTTCGAGGCCGTGCGCGGCAGCGGCATCACGCATCCGGCGGAAGTCCTCCAGCGTGCCGAGCTGCGGATGGATGGCGTCATGGCCGCCGTCCGGCGAACCGATCGCATACGGGCTGCCCGGATCATCCGGCGAAGGCGTCAGCGTGTTGTTGCGGCCCTTGCGGTTGGTCTTGCCGATCGGGTGGATCGGCGGCATGTAGAGCACGTCGAAACCCATGTCGCGGATGCGCGGCAATGCGGCGATCACGTCGTCGAAATTGCCGTGACGATTGGTGTCACCGCTCATCGAACGCGGGAAGATTTCGTACCAGGCGCCGAACGCCGCGGCGCTGCGCTCGGCATCGATCTCGGCACCCGGTTCCAGGCGCGTGGCGAACGGCTGGTCATCGGCAGCGGCCATCGCGGTGGCGGTATCGAGATCGAGCAGCAGCTCGATGCGATCACGCTCGTTGGCGGTTGCCAGTCGTTCGACCAGTTTGCGCAGCGGCTCGGCGAGCGGCTTCTTGGTGCGCTCGGCCGCCGCTTCAATCAAATGTCTGCCTTCGTCGATCTCCACGGTGACGCGCTGGCCAGCGCCGTGCTTCTTGCGCAGCTCGCTGCGGAAGCTCGCCCAGGCATCGCGCCAGGCTTCGACGGTGAATTCATGACGGCCCAGCGCCGGCAAGCTGAAGCGGCCGCGGTAGCGATCGTTGCCAAGCGGCTGCATCACCGAACGGTTCCATTTCGTGGCACCCACCGGGCGCCAGAGCAGATTCACGGCGAGCTGGTCGTGGCCGTCGGTGAAGACATCGGCTTCGACGACGACGCTGTCACCGACCACGCGCTTGGCCGGATAGCGGCCGCTGTCGATACTCGGTTCCAGATTGGCGATGACGATGCGCCGGGCCGCGAGCGCCGCGTCGACCTTGACCCTGGTCTGGGCGCGCCTTGCCAGCAGGCTCGCCTTGGCGGCTTTCTCGCCATTCGGGGCCTTCGGCTCCGCTGGCGTCTGCAGCGCTTCGGTAAGCAGCGAGGTCGGCCGCAGATGGCCTTCGGCGTCGAGCGCCGCGCGGCCGAAATCCATCGGCAGCATCACGCCATGACTGGAACTGGCGGCCAGCGCACGAACCTGGCAGCAGGCACATTCGAGCATCTCGTCACCGATCGCCTCGCTGCCGATCTGGTCGAGCGGACCATCGAGCAGCGCCAGCATGGTCACGGCCGGATCGTTGGATCGCAGGCCGGCGCGCAGCAGTGAAGCCGGTCGCCAGTCGATGAACTGAGCACGCTCGGCCAGATCGCCGATCAGCGCCTGCTGCAGCGCCTGCAAGCGAGCGGGTGCTGCCAGCCGGAAGCCGGCGACACCGGTGTCCAGCCAGATGCCGAGCTGCGCACGCCAGTGACGGGTGACGGCCGGCAACTGCGCCGGCGCGGCACTCAGTTCCAGCGTGGTGACAGGGGGCGCGGCGCGGCGCGGGTCGAGAGCGGCGGCGTCAACGCGCGGGGGCACGCGGAACCAGTCAGCGTGTTCAACGGCCACCGGGCTGCCGGCAGCGGCGCGATCGAGGGGCACATCGAGATACAGCGACAGTCCGTGCTGCTGCGCTTCCTGTACCAGCAGCGCCAGCATCTTGGTTGCCGGCTCGGCATCGGTGCCCTGCGCCGGCAGCAGCTGATCGGCCACGAACGGCGAAGACAGCAGCACCGCATCGCAACCGAGTGCAGCGCAGCGGTCGAACAGTACCGGCCACTCCCGAGCCGAGCCTGCCCTGAGGACGTCGAGGAAATACACCGAAGCCGGCGCA
The DNA here is from genome assembly GCF_023266035.1 of Nevskia sp. Classification (GTDB taxonomy): domain Bacteria; phylum Pseudomonadota; class Gammaproteobacteria; order Nevskiales; family Nevskiaceae; genus Nevskia. Next base: position 9,717 of record NZ_JAHFRY010000056.1, on the reverse strand, counting down.
AGCGCCGCGCCGCGAGACGAGCGCTGGGTCCGCGACTTGGCGGGCAGCGTCCCGACTTCTGCGGCTGCGGTCGATTTTGGCGTCGCTTGGAGCATGTTTTCCCTGGATCGACTGAAGTGTGTCCAGGTAACAACAAGTGCCGTGCCCGGCCTGTCGCTAGCTTGTAGAAAGCGTTTTCGCGCGCGCTGATAAAAATTACAAGACGAAAGCGCGTGTCGGCGCAGCTCTTGCCGATGAGGGCTCGAAAAGATTGCCGGCCCAGTTCAGCGCGTCGCAGCGGCCTCTGAAAGCGCGGTGACGAAGCGCTGACGCCAATGCGCGAGATCTTCGTCGTACAGGCCTTGGAGCAGTGTCTGATGGCGCGCACGGCGCTCGGCCAACGGCATCTGCAAGGCGCGGTTGATGTTCTCGGCAACGCTGACCGGATCGTAGGGATTGACGATCAGCGCGGCGGACATCTGCTGCGCAGCGCCGGCGAAGCGCGACAGGATCAGCACGCCGGGATCTTGCGGATCCTGCGCCGCGACGTATTCCTTGGCGACCAGGTTCATGCCGTCGCGCAGCGGCGTCACCAGGCCGATGGCGCTGGCGCGGAACAGGCCGGCCAGTGCGCGTCGCGACACCGTGCGATTCATGTAGCGGATCGGCGTCCAGTCGACTTCGGCGTGGCGGCTGTTGATCCGCCCCGCCGCCTGTTCGAGCTGCTCGCGGATGTTGACGTACTCCGGCACTTCGCCCCGCGAGGTCGGCGCGATCTGCAGCAGCTCGACCCGGCCATGCGCCTCCGGATAGTTGTCGAGGAAATGCTCGAACGCGATGAAGCGATCCGGCAGGCCCTTGGTGTAGTCGAGCCGGTCGACGCCGATGATCTGTGCACGGCCGCGCAAGGCGGCGCGCACGCGTTCGGTCTGGCGGCGGCCATCCTCGGTATTGGTGAAGCTGGCGTACTCGCCGGTATCGATGCCGATCGGAAAATCCATGACCCGGACGTTACGGCCGAAGGCATGCAGCACGTCGCCGACCAGCGAGGAGCCTTCGACTTCGTTGAGCACGTAATCGACAAAACGGCCGCTGTCAGCCTCGGTCTGGAAGCCGACCAGATCGTAGGAGAACAGCGCGCGCACCAGCGAATGGTGGTGCGGCAAAGTCGCCAGCACCTCGCGCGACGGGAAGGGAATGTGCAGGAAGAAGCCGATCAACTGCTGCACGCCGAGTTCACGCAGCACCTGACCGAACGGCAGCAGGTGGTAGTCGTGCACCCAGAGCAGATCGTCCGACTTGAGCAGCGGCACCAGGGCATCGGCGAAGCGCCGATTGACGCGCAGATAGCCATCGTAGAAGCGGCGATCGTAGGCGGTCAGGTCCATCCGGTAATGGAACAGCGGCCACAGGCAGCGATTGGCGAAGCCGTTGTAGTACTCGTCGAATTCATCCTGGCTCAGGTCCAGGGTGGCGGTGGTGATGCCGCTGGAACGCTCGGTTCGCACCGCACCTTCGTCGGCGATCTTGCCGCTCCAGCCGAACCACAGGCCACCGGTTTCACGCAGCGTATCGACCAGCGCCACTGCCAGCCCACCGGCGCGCGATGCTGAACGCACAGGCCCCACTCGATTCGATACCGCGACCAGGCGCTGCTTGCGCGCCAGCGCTGTCTTCCTTGCCGTGCGGCGCGGCTCCGGCAGCAGTCCTGCAGCCAGCAGCGGCGTGACGATGTCCTCGCCTGCCGTTTCGGTGGGCTCGGCCGTGCCGGCATCGAGGCCGCGTTCCGGTGCTTCGTTTTCGGGCTCGGTGGGTGTATCGACGATGTCGGTCATGCGGATCAAATCATTCGTGCCTCTTGTGACGCCTGGAAAGGCCGATCCAGTCACTGAAGTCCGCCGAACGACAGGGCGAATCGCAGGCTGGATGCACACAAGGCCTCAGTTATCGTGCCTGCAGGCACCGCCGGCCGGCCTTGATCCCGTTGAAGCCGGCTGGAAGGACGTATGCAAGCTTGGAAATGGCGAGAATGGCTTTGCGCCGGACAAGAAAAAGCCCCGCAAGCGGGGCCTTTTCGGACTCACCGGGCTACTGCCGACGACTACTTCTTGTCGGAGCCGGTAAATTTTTCCTTGACGACTTCGACACCGGCCTTGACCTTGTCCTTGACGTCTTCGATCGTTTCCTTGATCTCGCCCTTCAGTCGATCCTTCTTGCCTTCGGCGTTCTGGACGTGACCCTTGGCTTCCAGCTCCTTGTCGCCGATCAGGCTGCCAACCTTGGCCTTGATGCTGCCGATCACTTCCTTGGTGTGACCCTTGGCCTTGTCGGCGGCGGCGCTGGAGGCGGCGTCATCAACAACATCCTTGGTGGCATTGGCGGTTTTGTTCATGCTCATCTGTAACTCCTTGAGTGTCTATTTCTCGAAATATGGAATTTCTTGAAATGTGGAATGAGGAAAAAAGTGCTGCTCTCTACTTCTTGAAGGTCTGCAATATCCGGTCAGATATCCAGACGTGGACGCCGGCCCCTGATCAGGGAAACAACGAATAGGACCAGGAAGACCAGAAAGAGGACCTTGGCAATGCTGGCTGCCGTGCCTGCAACGCCGCCAAAGCCGAGCACGCCGGCAATCAGCGCGATGACCAGAAATACGATTGCGTAATTCAACATGAATCCATCCTCCTTCAGTCTTCAGTCCAGCGTCGGTTGGTTAATAGTCATCGTGTGCATCGATCTGCATGCTTCAGCAGCTTCAGCCAACACTCAGCACGCAGCGTTCCTGCAACTGTTACAGCGCCCGATCAACGTTTGATGGGCGTGATCTTGGTGCCTTCGATGCTCAGCGAAGCCATCAGGCCCTGTTGATCGAAGATGAAGGCATAGGCATCCTTGCGAACGGTCGAGGTCGAGATGTTCTTGGCAGCGCCTTCGTTCACCACCACCACGGCCGGGCCAGTCCCGATTTCCCAGCCGGAGGATTTGTCGAGGTACTTGAGCGCGGCGTCACTCATCAGAAAGAGCGCATAGCCATAGGTCGTGGCACCAGCCTGCAGGCCCCATGACGCGGAGATCGAGTTGTAGTAGCCCGAAACGGTGCTGCCCTTGGTCAGCACGCCTTCGCCATAGGAACCGCCGAACACCAGGCCGGCCTTGACGATGTTCGGAAACACCAGCACTGCCTTGGCTTCCTTGGCAAGCTTCTCGGCCGTCGGGTTGGTCTTGTACAGCGCCTTGAGCGCGCGCTCGCCGTCCTGATTCAGTTCTTCGGCGGTGGCGGCAGCAACGGCCGTTCCGCCGACGAAGGCACCGGTGGCAAGCACCATCGCAGTGACGACGGGCAGCAGGATATTTTTCTGGATGTTCATGTCAGTTCTCGCGTGATGAAGGCATGGTGTGGAGTGCCCATGCGGGTGAAGCTCTTGAATGGGGAATGAGCAACTGCCATTCCCGAGGTCATGACGGCGATCACGGCGTTCCATCGGCTCCGGAATTACCGAGCGATGTGTTTATCCGTGTAGAAAATGCCGGCTATGTACGGGCAGGGCCTGCTTTCAGCCCGGGCACGGGGAATGCTCATTGCTGGCCATTGCCGTATCCCTCAGCGGATGCAGGCTGCGTCAATCTGGCCTGTACCCGGAGAACCAACATGCTGGTCTATCTGATGATTTCGCTGCTCGGTCTGCCGTTGGCCGTTGCCGTCGTCGATCGCGTGCGCCCTTGAGAATTCCTCTATGGCTGACGCTTGTCACCACCGCACCGGGAGCGTCTTGATCAAGCTGGAAGCCGATCTGCCCGAGCTGCCCAATCAGCCGCCAGCGCTGACGGCGCAGCACGCGCTGTTTCTCGATTTCGACGGCACCTTGGTAGCGCTGGCCGATCATCCGGATCGGATCATCGTGCCGGCACTGTTGCGGCAAACCCTGGCGGTGCTGGAGCAGCGGCTGAATGGCGCGCTGGCCATCGTCACCGGGCGCAGTCTGGAATCGCTGGATCACTTTCTCGCGCCGCTGAAGATGCGCGCGGCCGGCATCCACGGCGCGGAGCTTCGTCACGATCCGCTGCAGCCGCCCGCGGACGTGGCGACACTCGGTGACCTTGCGGCGCGTCTTCAAGCGCGCTTTGCCGGTGACGCCCAGGTCTGGATCGAAGACAAGCGGGCGGCGGTCGCCGTGCATTACCGGCAGGCGCCGGAGCGGCAAGACGAGCTGTTTGCAATGGTGAACGAAGTCGTCAATGCCGGAGATCAGAGTCTGGAAATCATCAGCGGCAAATGCGTGTTCGAGGCTCGCCATCATGGTGTCGGCAAGGACGCTGCGGTGCGCGCATTGATGTCCAGTCCGCCGTTCCGGGGCCGCATCCCGGTGTTCGTCGGCGATGACCGCACCGATGAAGATGGCATCCGCGAAGTACAGGCTCAGGGCGGGTTCGGCATCAAGGTCGGCACCGGCGCCAGCCAGGCGCAATGGCGATTGGCGACACCGGTTTCCGTGCTGGTCTGGCTGCGCGGACAGCTGATCGTCAGCGGGCTTATCGCTTGAAGTAGCGGCGATTCAGCAGCTCTTCCAGCTTGCCGCGCTTGCCTTCCAGCTGCGTCTTGGTCTTTTCCAGAAAGCTTTTCAACCCGGACTCAGGTTCGCGCTCGATCATCACGCCGACCAGATGGCGTTGCTCGTCGAGCGCGTTGTAGAACATCAGCACCAACTCGCGCTCGAACTCGTGCCCGGTATTGCCAACCAGTGGCGCGAAATCCTTGGCCATGTCGACACCGATTGCCTTGCGCGTGTCGACCAGTATTTCCGGCATCGTCACCGCATCGAGGCGTAGCGCCGGATTCTTCGCGGCAAGCTGTTCCATTGATGCTGCCAACTGCTTGTAATACTCCATCATGCCGGTGGTGGTCTGATCGAGTTCCTTGCCCTTGTCCTTGAACATCAGGATCCACTTCATCTTCGGAATGCCATCGGCCTGCTGATACAGCAGGCTGTAGCCGACATTCAGCTCGGTGCGGACCTTGCCGGAGTCGGTGGCCGTCGGCTTGGGCTCCACCGATTTGCCGCAGCCGAGCAGCAAGGCGGTGACGATCAGGGCGGTGATCGCGAGGGGGGAAGTCCGCCGCACAACGACATTCGATGTCTGGATGTTCATGAGTGCGGCCGCTTCTGCCTGGGGAGGCGCTCAAGCTGCAAGCGCAGTGCCCAACGCCGATTGCGATCAGCCGATGCTTGACAGCATTGAGCGCTCGCTTGATTATGGACCGATCAGTCCAGAACAAGAATTCGATTCCAAGATGGCTCGTCCCAGAGAGTTCGATGAACAGCAGGTGGTCCAGCGTGCGCTCGATCTGTTCTGGCACAAGGGCTACAACGCGGCATCGCTGAACGAGCTGCTGGCGGCGACGGAATTGAGCAAGAGCAGCTTCTACGAAAGCTTCGGCAACAAGCGCGAGCTGGTCGTCGAAGCGCTGCGCTGTTACGGACGCGCATTGATGGAAGGGCCGATCGGCGCGCTTGCCAAGCCTGATGCTGGCCGGGCGGAAATCGAAAGAACGCTGAAAGCGGTGGCCGCTGTCGCTCTGACCCAGGAGGGACAGCGCGGCTGCTTCGTCAACAACTGCATGACCGAAATCGCGCCGCATGATCCCGTCGTGCTCGCGGCTGCGCAGGCTGTGGTGCAGCAGTTGGAGAACGCGCTGGCCGCCGCCGTGAAGCGTGGCCAGGACGACGGAACCATCAGCCGCGCCGAACGCCCGCGGGCGCTGGCGCGCTTTCTGGTCAACACCTTGTCAGGGATCAACCTGGCGGCGAAATCGAAACCCACAAAAGCCGCGCTCGACGACATCGTGCGCGTGGCCTTGCGAACGCTGGACTAAAACAAGACGTAGTGCGAACCAGGGAGCGCGTCCCATGAACCTGTTGAAATCGTTGTTCATCACCGGTTATCTGATGGCGGGTGTCGCCGGCTTGATCGCGGCGCTGCTGGCCCTGGCGGATAGCAGGCTGCATTCGCCTTGGCTCGGTACGGCGATCGCCTGCGCCGGGCCGACGCTGTTCTTCTCCCAGATCATGCTCAAGCCGCGGGCGCGGACTTCGCGCAACCTGAATCTGCTCATTGCCGCCGGTGTCGTCGGCGCGGGGATCAGCGTGGCGCTGGCCGGGTCGCTCGCGGCCACGCCGGTGCTGATCTCGTTGGCGGTCGGCGTCGCCGGTTCGCTGGTCTACGTGTTCTGGTACTCGCGTTTCGGCGCGGCCGGCAATGCCGCGCTCAGCGGAGGCGCGCAACTGCCGGACTTCGAGCTGGTCGAGCAAGGTCGCCGCTTCCGTACCGCGGAGCTGGTTGCCAAGCCGGCGCTGTGGATCTTCTATCGCGGCAACTGGTGCCCGCTGTGCGTGGCGCAGATCCAGGAGATCGCCGCGCAGTATCGGGAACTGGCGCGCCGCGGCGTCGAGGTTTATCTGGTCAGCCCGCAGCCGGAAGCGAACAGCCAGGCCTTGTCGAAGAAGATGGACGCGCCGATGCGCTTCATGACCGATGCCGATAACCGCGCCGCTGAAACACTTGGCATCAAGGTTGTCGATGGTCTGCCGGCCGGCTTCCAGGCGCTGGGCTATGGCTCCGATGTGCCGAGGCCCACGGTGTTCATCACCGAGCCGGGTGGCCGCCTGATCTTCTGCGACCTCACCGACAACTATCGCGTCCGGCCGGAACCCGCCACGTTCTTTTCGGTGCTCGATCGTCACGCGATCGTCTGAAACGGTACCGCCGTTGCGACGGCGGCTTGATCTCTTGAATGGCCCCTCGTTGGAGTTGAACAATGATCGACCTCTACACCTCGGCGACGCCGAATGGCTGGAAAGCTTCCATCACGCTTGAAGAGCTGGGCGTGCCGTACACGCTGCATGCGCTGTCGCTGTCCAAGGGCGACCAGAAGACGGCAGATTTTCTGAAGATCAATCCGAACGGCCGCATTCCGGCGATCGTCGATCGCGATGAAGGCGATTTCGCGGTGTTCGAATCCGGCGCGCTGATGATCTATCTCGCCGAGAAGTACGGCCGCCTGCTGCCGAGCGATCGCCGTGGCCGATCCGAAGTGATCCAGTGGCTGATGTTCCAGATGGGCGGGCTCGGCCCGATGCAGGGGCAGGCCAACGTCTTCTTCCGCTATGCGCCGGAAAAGATTCCTTACGCGATCGAGCGCTACCAGACCGAAACCAAGCGTCTGTACAAGGTGCTCGATACCCGGCTCGCCGACCGCGAATTCCTCTGCGGCGACTATTCGATCGCCGACATCGCCAACTGGAGCTGGGCATCGATCCACTTCTGGGCTGGCGTCAACATTGCCGATCTGCCGAACCTGCAGCGCTGGATCGAAACCATCCGTGCCCGCCCGGCCGTGCAGCGTGGCATCGTCATTCCCGAGCCGATCAGCTTCGGCTTGTCCGAAGAAGAGCTGACGAAGATGGCGCAGTCGATGCTGGTCACCGGCGCGAAGTCAGCTTGAGGCCAGACAAGGGCTAGTCCGACGTTTCGAGCCGGTAGTAGTCGCGCAGCAAGCCATACAGCGCCGGATGCAGCAGCCGCAGTTCGGTGCCGCGCTGAAAATAGGCTTCGGTCGCCACCGCGAAGAACTCGGTCGGGCCTTCGAGGCCGTAGTCGTCGATCACCTGTGATGAGCGCTGTTCCAGCGCCTTGTATTCGGCGCTCATCACTTTCGACCAGCGGCCGTAATCCGCCAGCAGCGGCGCGCCTTCGGTATCCGGGTTCTCGGCGTCGAGCTGATGGGCGAACTCGTGGACCAGCACATTGACGGCATCGCCTGCGAGCGCGGCTTCGACATCTTCCCAGCTGAGCACCACGCGCTCGCCGTTCCAGGATTCGCCGAGGCGCAGCTCCGGCTCATCGCTGACCAGGCCGATCGCATCGGGTTCGTGATGGCGCACCCAGAACGCAGTCGGATAGACCAGCACCGTACGCAGGCCGCGGAATACGTAGGCATCGGGCCTGAGCAGCATCAGGCAAGCGTAGCCGGCGATCAGCACCCGCACTTCTTCGGTGACGACGAAATCGTTGCAGCCCTTGATGCGGATGTCGGCCAGGAATTCCATCACCCGCCGTTCGTGCATGCGCCTTTGCTCTGGGCTCAGGCGGCCGAGCAGTTTCAGACGGCGGCTCAGTAGCTCGCGCCACGGTGCCGGGAACGGCGCCAGCTCGCGACTGCGCCGCGCCTGCCGCTTGCGCCAGTAATTGACGCACAGCACGGCCGCGAACACGGCCATGCCGAAGCCGATATAGCCCTCGGTCCAGTTCATTGCCGCCCGGTGCCTTTGCTCATCACCGGGACATGGGTGCAGCACTGCCGACAATCAAGCGGCAGCGAGTTGCTCCGCTACTGGAAGCGGATCACCAGAAGCCGGTCGGCTTGTTCGGATCTTCGTCGTCGGGCTTGTCGTCCTTCGGCTTCGCAAGACGCCGCGCCTTGTAGTGCGACACCGCACGCAGGGTCGCGAACGGGCCGACGATCAGTACAACGACCAGCGCCAGGACCCAGATGACGGTGAAGTTCATGCGTTGAAGATCATGTAAGAGCGAGGTGCACGCTCAGCCGCCACAGCCTCGCTCGTTGCGTGCAGACGCAACGAGCGAGGCGCGACCGCCGGAATTGAAATGCCTCAGCTCTGGCTCTGTACGCAGGCCCCGTAGACCCTGAGTTCGGTCAGCGCGCGCGCCACCGACCCGAAGCTAATGCGGACAGCGTCGAAGTCCTGCGTTGCCACGCCGCCGAGAACGAAAAAGTCCATCTTGTTCAGGAGGCCGAACAGGTCGAGCTTCAACAAGCCGTTGACCGTGAACTCCTGCCGGTCGACGCCGTTGAGGCTGGTCGTGACTTTTGCCCCGCGCAGCAGGTCAAGGCTGAGCAGCTTGTCGATATCGCGCACGGCGAAACCGACGCGCCGCGGCGACAGCGGGCCCGCCACGTAACGGGTGCTGGTATCCGTTACCGAAAGGGACACGGCGGACAACACGCCCACCGTGGTCCGCAAGGTTGCAAAGCTGGTGCGGTTCCGATCGATGACATTGGCCGCACCGTCTATGCCGCACAGGAGGCAGATGCCGCTGATCTTGGTGCTGAGGACGGCGTTCGGAAGCACGATCGGCTCAAAAGCGCCGCCGAAGTTGCAATCGGGTTTCGGATCAAAAAGCGCAGCCTGGGCGCTCATCGCCCCGAACAGGCCTGCCAGGCCAAAAACGACGGTGACAGTGGAATACAAGCGTTTGCGAATGTTCATTGTTGCCCCCTGAGCATGGATGGAGAAAAGCCATGGCCCGCCGAATGCCCGCGCGCCATCGGGTTCGCCAGCATGTTTGCCGTGCGAACGTCCGGAGTTTCTACCTGCGCCGTGTTCAGGTCCAGCGGTCTATTCATACGTGCACAGTTGTCCAATTTCCGGGCGATCGGAAGTGGAATTCAGACTTGATTTGCGGACAGCAGACGCGGTTTTCGTCTCGGTCCATCCGTTGTCTGCGCCGATCAGGCGCGTTCGAGATGGGCGTACGACAGCATCAGCCATTTGGTGCCGGCATCGCGGAACTTGATTTCGATGCGGGTGCGATCGCCATCGCCATCGAAGCTCAGGATGGTGCCTTCGCCGAATTTCGCGTGGCGTACGCGATCACCGAGCCGGAAGCCGCCCGGGCCTTCGCCGGTGGTCGCCGCCGTCATCTTGGTCCGTGAAGGCG
>NZ_JAHFRY010000055.1 GCF_023266035.1 Nevskia sp. | reverse complement strand
TACTGATGGCCCACCAGAACAGCGTGAGGCTCGCGGCGCAGATCAGCATCGCGATGCTGCCGGTGATGCTGGAAAAGACGCCGAACAACGGAATCCCAATCAGGCTGATGAGCCCGAGCGCGGTGCCAAGCAGCTTGATGGTGTCGATGCCGCTGTTGCTGCCGCTGGGTTCGGTGAAGAAGCGGTACATGCCCCAGTTGAAGCTGAGCAGGCAGGCGGCGAAGGTGGTCAGCACACTGACCGTCCAGACATTGAAATCGAACAGGTCGGCCATCACGCGCTTCTCCGCTGGGCGTCGCGGTTGCGGCTCATCAGCGCCAGTACCGAGGCGCGCGACAGGGCGGTGCCGATCTGGGCCGGGGTACGGGCGATGAAGATCAGGCGGTCTTCGCGGGTTTCATCGATGCCGAGTTGGGCGAACAGCCCGAACTGCTTGCGTTCGACGACCCGGGCAATGCGTTGGCGCTCGGCGGCGGAGTAGCGCGTGGCGGTGGCGATGCCGCGCAGGGCGAAGGGGTGTTCGCCATCAGCGGCGGCCGGTGCGCCGAGGCGTTGGCGCAGCCAGTGCGCGTAGCGGACGCCGTCGCGGCTATAGCTGCCGTCGCGACGCGGTTCGACGTTGGCGAGGTAGCGCGATACGCCGAGATAGATCGTCGGCGAGGCGGTGGTCGACCACAGCAGCGCCCGGCGGCCGAGCGCGCGTTCCCAGACTTGCGTGTCGACGATGCAGCGCTCGAACAGCGCCATCGTCGCGCCGCTGTTCTTGAGGTCCTCGCGACAGGCACTCCAGCCGACGTGGACCAGTGCCAGGCCCAAGGGCAGGCCATGGACGGCGCTCAAGTCTTCGCGGCCGCTCATGAAGAAGCCGGCGAGCTGTCCTTGGCCGTCGCGGCCGACGTAAAGGTGGGTGCAGGCGGCGACTTCGCGGGCCAGGATCGCGCTGGCGTCGTCGTAGCTCGGCGCGGCGAGCAGGGCCAGTTCGGTGCGCAGCCAGGCGTTGCGGCGCAGCTCCTCGCCGCTGATCACGTCGATGACGAGCTGGCTCATGGCCGATCTCGGCCGGTGTTGCCGGCATCGTCAGTCGTCGGGATCGGCTGCGCTGGGGCGTCGTTCGATCCCGGTTCAGGCTCGGGTTTCCGCGGCTCGGTCGTTGCCGGCTCGCTTCCGGGTGGCGGCGGCGACGGCCACCACTGGACACCGCTATTGGTCGGCGACGGCAGCCAGTTTTCGAAACGGATGGCGGAAGCGCCCATGACCACGCCCTGCTGGAAGGTGTGGGGCAAGGCTCGGTGCAGGACCGGCCGGCAGTCCTAACGCAGTTCCATCGGATTGCTAATGAATTCACATCGCGGCTGCGAGCGCCCGCACTCAGGGCGTTTCGTCGTGCTGAACGGCGCTATGCGCCTGGTTTTCAGCGTCGGCCTCGGGCCGATTTCCTGGCTCGTATAGGGCGGACCTTCATATCTTTCGGGCCAGCGGCTCGGCGATGATTCCGCTCGCCACCCAGCCGGTTCGTCGCGAACCGGCACGGCAGCACTGATGACGAGGAGAACTGCTATGGCCGATGGACGCTTCGATGACCGACAGATCCAGTGGAGCCGCATCGACGGCATCGCGCATCTTGAATACACCGTGCTGAGCATCGATCCGCCGCGCCAGACGGCCGACGTGTTGTTCCGCTTCGCTGCCAACGAGCAGATTGTCCTGCACCGGCACCTGGCCTTGAATCACACCTTCGTCGTGCAGGGCGAACATCGCCTGTACGAGCCCGACGGCCGACTCAAGGAAGTGCGGCCGACCGGCAGCTACACGATCAGCCCGGCTAATCCGCAACCGCACCGCGAAGGCGGCGGCGCCGAGGACGTGATCGTGCTGTTCAGCATTCGCGGCAGCGATGGTCTGCTCTACGAACTGCTCGACGATGCCCAGAACATTATCGGCACGCTGACGATGCAGGATCTGATCGCGCTGCACGCTGCGAAGAACGGCGGCTTGCGATAGCGGCGCCTCACTCCTGCGCGGCGACCAGCTCGAGAAATTTCTCCGGCGTCACCGTCGGATAGAACAGCCAGCCCTGGGCGTAGTCGACGCCGATCTCGCGCAGCGCGGCGAGCTTGCGCGGATCGTCGACGAACTCGGCGACGGTGCGCTTGCCGGTGGCGTGGGCGACTTGGTGGATGGCGCGGACGATTTCCTGGGAGGCGCCGCTCTGCGCCACTTCCTTGATGAAGCAGCCGTCGATCTTGACCTCATCGACCGGCAGCCGCTGCAGATAGCCGAACGAGCACAGGCCGGAGCCGAAGTCATCGAGGCTGAAGCTGCAGCCGGCAGCGCGGAAGGTGCGGATCACGTCGGCGGCGATGTCGAGATTTTCGATCGCCGCGGTTTCGGTGATTTCGAAGCAAAGCTTGCCCGGTGGCAGGGCGGCGTTCTTCACGTCGCGCAGCAGTTCGTCCATGAAGCGGCCATCGACGATCGAACGCGCCGACAGGTTGATTGACACGCTCTGCAGACGGCCGAGCGCGCCGCGGTTGTCGGCCAGCCAGTCGAGGATGAACTGGGTCGAGAAGCGATCGAGTTCGTTGATCAGGCCGAAGTATTCGAGCGTCTCGATGGTGCCGGCCGGCACCGGCATGTAGACGCCTTTCTTCTCCATGCGCAGCAGGAACTCGGCCTTGCGCAGGCGCGGCTCACCGCGGCGGATGTCCATGATCGGCTGTGGATGCAGCGACAGCCGGCCCGCGGCCATCAGCTTGCGGAACTGGGTGACGTCACCGGCATTGACCGGCGGCTTGCGCAGCGCCGTGCCGCTGGCGTTGTGAAGGCTGACCTGATTCAGACCGAGCTGCTTGCTCTGCTCGCAGGCTTCGCCGGCCTCGCTCAGCGCTTCGATCCAGTTGATGCCCGGGCGCACGACCCTGACGCCGATCGACACCGAGACCGGGCTTTCGCCGAGCGGCGCAAGGAAGCGCAGCGCAGTCAGGCGATCACGCAGATCGATGGCGTCGTCGATCGCCATCTGCGGGTGGTCGATGATCCTTGCGGCGACGAATTCATTGCTCCATAGCCGGCCGGCGATGCCGTGCTTGCCGATCCATTCATGCAGCAGTTGTTCGACCTGGGCGATCACCGCATCGCCCTCGGCAGCACCGGCGATGCGGTTCACCGAGCGCAGATGGCGGATGTCGATCACGAACAGTGCTGCGCAGGGTTCGCAGGACCAGGCGCGCAGGCGCTCGATCAGCGTGTCGTGGCTGGACGGGGTCATGGCGAAGCGCGGAAGGAGGCTCATCCACCGCTATCGGCACCAGCCGGCATTTCCTGCAACCGCCCGGCGGTCATCGACCACCGGGCTTCGGTCTGGCCTCAGACGTTGAAGCGGAAGTGCATGACATCACCTTCCTTGACGATGTACTCCTTGCCTTCCAGGCGCCAGCGGCCGGCTTCCTTGGCGCCGGGTTCGCCCTTGTACTGGACGTAATCGTCATAGGCGATGACTTCGGCGCGAATGAAGCCGCGCTCGAAATCGGTGTGGATGACGCCGGCCGCCTGCGGGCCGGTGGCGCCGACCTTGACCGTCCAGGCGCGCACTTCCTGGACGCCGGCGGTGAAGTAGGTCTGCAATCCCAGCAACGCATAGGCGCTGCGGATCACCCGGTTCAGGCCCGGTTCCTCGAGGCCGAGGGATTCGAGGAAGTCCTTCTTGTCAGCGTCATCGAGCTGGGCGATTTCGGCTTCGATCTGGGCGCAGACCACGACCACGGTGGCGCCTTCCTTCGCTGCCAGCGCCTTGACCCGATCGACGAATTCGTTCCCGGCTAGGCCGGCTTCATCGACGTTGGCGATGTACAGGCCCGGCTTGGCGGTGATCAGCTGCAGTTCCTTGACGATCAGCTTCTCGTCAGCATCCAGCGTCATGCCGCGCACCGCTTCGGCATTGTTCAGGTGCGCCTGCACGCGCGTCAGACAGGCGCTACGGGCGATCGCTTCGGCGTTGCCGGACTTGGCCAGCTTGTTCGAACGATCGAGCGCCTTGGTGACCCGCTCGAGATCGGCGAGGGCGAGTTCGGTGCCGATCACTTCGATATCGCGGATCGGATCGACGCTGTCCATCACGTGGATGACGTCGTCGTTGACGAAGCAGCGCACCACGTGGGCGATCGCGTCGGTGTCGCGAATGTGCGACAGGAAGGCGTTGCCCTTGCCCTTGCCTTCGGCCGCACCTTCGACCAGGCCGGCGATGTCGACGAACTCGACGGTGGCCGGCAGGACCTTCACGGGCTTGACGATCTTGGCCAGCGCTTCGAGGCGTGGATCGGGCACGCCGACCACGCCGACGTTCGGATCGATCGTGCAGAACGGATAGTTCTCGGCGGCGATCTGCGCCTTGGTCAGCGCGTTGAACAAGGTCGACTTGCCGACGTTCGGGAGACCGACGATGCCGCATTGAATGCCCATGGTTTCGAATCCTGTGTGCGGCGTGATTACAACTTGGAAGGGGGCTTGGAAAGGGGCGCGGCTTGCGGCGCGCTGTGCAGCTTCTGCATGGCTTTTTCCAGCGTCTGGTCGAGCCAGACCGGTATCGCATTCATCGCGTCGATCAGGCCGTCGCGGATCAGTTTGTCATCGGCGCTGTTCGGCCTGCCGAGCACATAGCCGAGCACCTGATCCTTGGTGCCTGGATGACCGATGCCGATGCGCAGGCGCAGGTAATCTTCGCCCAGATGCTGATGCACGCTTCTTAAACCGTTATGACCGCCGTGACCACCGGCGCGCTTGAGCTTCAGGGTGCCGACAGGCAGGTCAAGTTCATCGTGGGCGACCAGGATATCGCCGGGCGCGATCTTGTAGAACGCCGCCAGCGGCTGGATCGCTTCGCCGCTCTTGTTCATGAAGGTCATCGGCTTGAGCAACAGCACCTCATCGTTGCCGATGCGGATGCGCGCCACTTCGCCCTTGAACTTCGCTTCGCTGCGAAAGCTGCCGCGATACGCCGAAGCCAGCGCATCGACGAACCAGAAACCGGTGTTGTGTCGCGTGCGCTCGTATTCCGCACCCGGATTGCCGAGTCCGACGATGGCACGCAGGCGGTTATCCGACATCGCTCACGCTTCCGATCTCGCATCATGAAAAACCCGTCCGTTCGGCTGGCGAACGGACGGGTCGGTTGCTGCCGGGACGGGGACCGTCCCGAAGCCTTACTTCTTCTTCGCGGGGGCAGCCTTGGTGGCAGCGGCCGGTGCGGCCGGAGCCTTGGCGGCAGCCTTGGCCTTGCCGACAGCGGCCGGCGTTGCGGCGGCAGCCTTGGCGGCGTCTTCAGCGACTTCTTCTGCGGTCGGCAGGCGCGGCAGATGCACGGCGGCGACCGAAACGTCGTTGCCATGCTTCAGTTCGACGAACTGCACACCTTCACCGAGCGCCAGCTGCGACAGATGCACGGCTTCGTTGAGGTTCAGTTCCGACAGGTCGACTTCGATGAATTCCGGCAGGTCCTTCGGCAGGCACTCGACTTCAACCTGGATCTGCTGGTGCTCGACGACACCGCCACCAACCTTGACGCCAGGAGCGACATCGCCGCCCTTGAAGTGCAGCGGGATGTGCATGCGCAGCAGCACATTGGCGAGCACGCGCTGGAGATCCATGTGCATCACGTCGTTGCGCACCGGGTGGCGGTGCAGATCCTTGAGCACGGCCTTTTCGGCCTTGCCGGCGATTTCGACGTTCAGGATCGCCGAGTAGAAGGCCTCGTGCTTCAGGCTCTTCATCAGCTCGTTGGCGCTGACCTGGATGGCCTGCGGATTCTCGGTGCCACCGTAAATGATGGCGGGTACCTTGCCCTCGCGACGCAGGCGGCGGCTCGCACCCTTCCCGTGCATCGTGCGGACTTCGGCACTGATGGCAAATGACTGTTTCATGTGAATCTCCGGGTATTACAACAAAAGCCGCGTCCGCGACCAGACGCAGCGAGCCGCGCACTATACAGAGGCCGGACGCGGCCTGCCAGATGAGTGGGCGGACCGGCAGAAGTGGGTCCTTCCGGACTTGTCCGGCGCCGGTCAGACCACTTCGATGATCAATTTCCCGAAGTTCTCGCCGCGGAACAGCTTCAGCAGCGTGTCCGGAAACTGCTCGATGCCCGGCACGATGTCCTCGCGCGACAGGTAGCGGCCTTCGCGCATCCAGCCGGCGATCGCGGTGATCGCTTCCGGATAGCGGTCCGCCCAGTCGAAGACGACGATGCCTTCCATCCGCGCCCGGTTGACCAGCAGCGACAGGTAGTTCTTCGGTCCGGCGATCGGTGTGGTGTTGTTGTACTGCGAGATCGCACCGCAGACGATGATGCGGGCATGCATGCGCAGACGCGCCATCACCGCATCGAGGATGTCGCCGCCGACATTGTCGAAATAGATGTCGATACCCTCCGGACAGTGCTTGGCCAGGCCGGGGAAGATCGGCCCGCGCTTGTAGTCGATGCAGGCGTCGAAGCCGAGTTCGTTGACGACGAAATCGCACTTCGCATCACCGCCGGCGATACCGACGACCTTGCAGCCCATGATCTTGGCGACCTGGCCGACCACCTGGCCAACCGCGCCGGCCGCCGCCGACACGACCACGGTTTCGCCGGCTTTCGGCTGGCCGACATCGAGCAGGCCGAAGTAGCCGGTCATGCCCGGCATGCCGAGTGCGTTCAGCCAGGTCGGCAGCGGTGCGGCAGCCGGATCGACCTTGTTCAGCCCGCGGCCATCGGAGATCGCATAAGCCTGCACGCCCTGGATGCCGGTGACCCAGTCGCCGACGGCGAATCCGGCGTGCTTCGAGGCGACCACTACACCGAGCGTGCCGGCGCGCATCACTTCGCCGATCGCCACCGGCTTGATGTAGCTCCTGCCTTCGTTCATCCAGCCGCGCATCGCCGGATCGAGCGAGATGTAGCGGACCTTGATCAACAGTTCGCCGTCCTGCGGCGCAGGCACGGCAGCTGTTTCGTACAGCCAGTCGCTGGCTTTCGGCAGACCGAACGGGCGGGCGGCCAGTCGGTAGAGACGGTTGACGAGATCGGGCATGACGGAGGACATCGGGCACCTCGGAAGATGGCAAAGACGTTGGCTGGATTGTCCATGATCCGGCGCGAACCTTGCTCGTCTGATTCATGGGTCACGCTGTTGACGGCCGTAGACTCCGGCCACCCTTCTATAAAGAGATGCTCATGCCCGTGCCCCGGTGGATCGCGGCCGCTGCCGTATTGCTGATGTCCCTTGCTGCGGTGGCTGCCGACGAAGAGCCGTCGGCGACGCAGGGGCGCATCGCGGTGCTGGCCGATCTGCGCGATGCCGCGCTGCGCAGTGATTACGCGATGGATCAACTGACTGTGCTCAGCGACACCATCGGCCCGCGCCTCAGCGGATCGAAACAGGCTGCGGCCGCCGTTACCGTGGTTGCCGATGCGATGCGGGCGCTGGGCGCCAAGGTGAGTCTGGAGCCCGTCAAGGTGCCGCATTGGGTGCGTGGCGAGGAGCGCGCCGAATTGGTCGATTATCCGGGCCGACTGGAAGGCATCAGCCAGCGCATCGTGCTGGCCGCGCTCGGCGGTTCGACGGCGACACCGGGCAAGGGCTTGAAGCGCGAGGTGCTGGTGATCCACAGCCTCGCCGAATTGAGCCTGAACGAAGCCCGGGTGCGCGACCGCATCGTGTTGATCAGCGTGCCGTTCGACCAGAGCCTGGCCGACAACGATCAGGCCGGTGCCGCTTATGTGCAGGGCTTGGTGCCTCGTCTCCGGGGCCCGGCCGCGGCAGCGAAACTGGGCGCGGCAGCGGTGCTGGTGCGTGCGATCGGCGGTGCTCATTATCGTCAGGTGCATGCCGGCGACACACGCTGGGAAGAAGGCGGACGGCGGATTCCGGCGGCGGCGGTGACTGTCGAGGATGCGCTGCTGATCGAGCGTCTGGCCGCGAAAGGTCCGGTGACGATGCAGCTGCTGTTGACGCCGAAAACTCTGCCGGACGCCGACAGCCACAACGTGATCGCCGACTGGCCGGGCCGCGAGCGGCCGGACGAAGTGGTCGTCGTCTCCGGCCATCTCGATTCCTGGGATCTCGGCACCGGCGCGATCGACGACGGTGCCGGCGTCGTTGTCGCGATGGCGACTCTCAAACTGATGAAGGATCTCGGCCTGCAGCCGCGAAGGACGATCCGCTTTGTCGCGTTCATGAACGAGGAAAACGGCCTGCGCGGTTCGGCGGCTTATTTCGCTGCCCGCAAGGACCAGCTTGCCAAGCAGATCGCGGTGATCGAAAGCGATAGTGGGGCGGGGCGGCCGCTCGGCCTCGATGCCAGAGTCACGCCGGCATCGATGGCGCGTCTGGAGCCGCTCCGGCAGGTGCTGGGTTCGATTGGCGCGCCGGTGATCGATCGCAGCGATCGTTCGGTGGCTGCCGATATTTCACCCTTGCAGGACGCTGGCGTGCCCGGCTTCCAGCCGAAACTCGATACCCGCCATTACTTCGACTATCACCACAGCGCTGCCGACACGCTCGACAAGGTGGAGCCGGAGAATCTGCGCCGCAACTTGGCGGTGACGGCGGCGCTGGCCTGGTGGTTGGCCGACATGCCGGAGCCGTTGGAGCGTTTGCCGGTTGCTCCTTAATGGAGTCCTGAGCAGATCCTAATGTGTGCTGCGAGCGTGCCAGTGCCGCAGCGCTTGCATATCGACTTGAGTGGCCGAGCCGGCATCGCCGGCAA
Source organism: Nevskia sp. (assembly GCF_023266035.1). Lineage (GTDB taxonomy): Bacteria > Pseudomonadota > Gammaproteobacteria > Nevskiales > Nevskiaceae > Nevskia. The sequence continues at coordinate 20,207 of NZ_JAHFRY010000055.1, read as the reverse complement.
TGCAGTGGAAAGCAGTCGTCGATGTGCCGAGATCGGACAGCACGATGGCAGCATCGCCAAAATCCTGATCCTCGGTGTAGGGGTTGACGGTAATGATGGTCGTCAGCCCTGCGCCCCGCGCGGCGCGCAATCCATTTTCGGAATCCTCGAGCGCCAGGCAGGCTGACGCTGGCAAGCGCAGCTGTTCAAGTACCCATTGATAGATGTCCGGAGCCGGCTTCTTGGCAGGCACGACATCGCCGGCGCCGATCACTTCAAACCACGCGCTGCTGCCCGGCGCCAGTGAATGCTCGAGCAGGATCGCGACGTTTTCCGGCGTGGTGGTGGTGGCGATCGCCAAGCGCAGACCCGCAGCGCGAGCTTCGGCAATCAGCCGCCCAACACCGGGCCGCAGCGGCAGGGCACCGCCCGCGACCAGTTCCAGATAAAGCGCGGTTTTCGCCTTGTGCAGCCGGGCGATACGCTCATTAATACCCGCCTCATCCAGCAGGGCCGGATGACTTTGTGACAGGTAATAACGGATGCGTTCCTTGCCGCCGGTGACTGCAAGCAGTTCACCGTAGCGCGCCACATCCCAATGCCAGTCCAGCCCCGCTGCCTCGAACGCTCCATTGAAAGCAATCCGATGCCCGTCTTGTTCGGTGTCGGCCAGTGTGCCGTCGACATCAAAGATAAGGGCCTGCAGCGGGACTGGAGTCATCGCATCAGCTTCTGCCGGAAAGACGGCTCAGGTCGTCGATGACCGATTTCAGGATGCTCGACACCGGACCTGGCAGCGAGCCGGCCAGCTGGTTCAGCACCATCAGCTTTTCGTCGACCTTGTCGATCGGTGCGAGGCGCGCCATCAGCACGCCGAGGGCGCCCTTCAGATCGCCAGCGGCTGGCGCAGCGATATTCTTATTCTTGCTGCCGGCCTTGCGGCCCGGCTTCTTGCGAATCTTGACTTCGCTGGCAACCACGACGCTGTCTTCGCTGGCGGCGGCACCGGTAAGCGTGTAGCGCACCGAACGGCCTTCACGGGTGGTATCGACCACGCCTTCCGACTTCAAGGCCTTCAGATTCAGATACAGCGAAGCCGGCGAAAAACCGCCGCGCTCAAGGATGTCCTGGGCGAGCATCGGGCCCGTGCCGAGCATCTCGACGATCCGACCGCGAACTCCACTCTGACGCTTGCGACGAGGGGAGGAGGTTTCCGATGTCATTACTTTGCCTGCCTTTTTGGAACGGGTTTTGGTTTTCAAGCTTGACTCCATGGGATGGACGCAACACGGTGCGTGCGTATTCGAAATTCGAGCATCCGCGCGAATCTTAGCTCACTCCAAACATAAATATTGCCGACGGCAATGAAATGTGGTTGGAAAGCAGCTCGGATTGAGCAGCAAACATGATCGTCGAATGCGGGCTTCAGACGCTTTGACTGAAGATTCGGAACAGCGGTTCGGCAGCTTCGTCAGTTTTTTGGCAGCCCTCTTGCCGATGAATTTCGCCGAGGGCTGATCTGAGGGCAGGCACTAAGTCGGGGTCACCGACGCGTGCTGTGCTGTAATAAGTGCGGATGGCAGATGTGGCTGTGCTTTGTCGCGTCACAACCCTGTCCAACTATCCACAACAGAAATCTAAAGGGACCCCAAAGGACTATGTCCATCCGCAAGCTGCTGGTCGCCAATCGTGGCGAAATCGCGATCCGGGTGATGCGCGCCGCCGCTGAAATGGGTGTGCGCACGGTATCGATCTACGCTCACGAGGATCGCTTCGCGCTGCACCGTTTCAAGGCAGACGAAAGCTATGTGGTGGGCGCGGGGCAGAAGCCGATCGCCGCCTATCTGGATATTCCGGACATCATCCGGATCGCCAAGAATGCGGGCGTCGACGCCATCCATCCGGGCTACGGCTTCCTGTCCGAGAACCCGACGTTCGCCGAGGCCTGCGCGGCCGCCGGCATCCTGTTCGTCGGTCCGAAGCCCGAGGTGCTGCGCGCCCTCGGTGACAAGGTGGCGGCGCGCGCTGCCGCCGAGGCCGCGAAGGTGCCGGTGCTGTCGGCTTCGCAGGCCTTGCCGCGTGACATCGAGGAAGTGAAGAAGATCGCCGCCGCGATCGGCTATCCGGTGATGTTGAAGGCGAGCTGGGGCGGTGGTGGCCGCGGCATGCGGGCGATCGAGAACGAAGCCGAGCTGCCGTCGGCGGTGGAATCGGCGCGCCGCGAATCGCTGGCGGCGTTCGGCAATGACGAAGCCTATTTCGAGAAGCTCATCCGTCGCGCCCGTCATGTCGAAGTGCAGGTGCTGGGCGATCAGCACGGCAATCTGATCCATCTGTTCGAGCGCGATTGCTCGGTGCAGCGCCGCAATCAGAAGGTGGTCGAACGCGCGCCTGCGCACTACCTGACGCCAGAACGACGAGTGGAGCTTTGCGATGCGGCAGTGCGCCTGTGCAAGCAGGTGGGTTACACGCATGCCGGCACCGTCGAATTCCTGATGGACGCCGATACCGACAAGTTCTACTTCATCGAAGTCAATCCGCGCATCCAGGTTGAGCACACCGTCACCGAAGAGGTCACCGGTGTCGACATCGTCAAGGCGCAGATCAGAGTGTCCGAAGGCGCGATGATCGGCGCTGGCGACGGCCTTTTGCCGGCGCAGGACAAGGTCAAGCTCGATGGTTTCGCGCTGCAGTGCCGCGTCACCACCGAAGATCCGGAGAACGGCTTCACGCCGGATTACGGCCGGATCATGGCGTACCGCAGCCCGGCGGGCTTCGGTCTGCGTCTCGATGGCGGTACTTCGTATTCGGGGGCAGTGATCACGCCGTATTACGACTCGCTGCTGGTGAAGGTGACGGCCTGGGCGCCGACCGCACTGGAGGCGATTGCGCGCATGGATCGTGCGCTGCGCGAATTCCGCATTCGCGGTGTTTCGACCAACCTGCAGTTTCTCGAGAACGTCATCCTGCATCCGCTGTTCAAATCCGGCGATTGCACCACGCGTTTCATCGACACCACGCCGGAACTGTTCCGCTTCACCGCGCGCCGCGATCGCGCCACCAAGGTGCTGCGCTTCATCGGTGATGTCGCGATCAACGGCAACCCGGAGATGAAGGGCCGCAAGGCGCCGGAAGGTGTCATGGCGCTGCCGCTGAAGCCGAAAGTGGATCTGATGACGCCAGTGCCGAAAGGCCTGCGTGATGAACTGAAGGCGCGCGGCCCGAAGGGCTTTGCCGACTACATCAAGGCGCAGCCGAATGTGCTGCTGACCGATACGACGATGCGCGACGCGCATCAGAGTCTGTTCGCCACCCGCATGCGTACGCGGGACATGGTCGATATCGCGCCGTATTACGCGCGATTGGTGCCTGGCCTGCTGTCGCTGGAATGCTGGGGTGGTGCCACCTTCGACGTGGCAATGCGCTTTCTGAAGGAAGACCCCTGGCAGCGTCTGGCGATGCTGCGCGCCGCCGTGCCGAACATTCCGTTCCAGATGTTGCTGCGTTCGGCCAACGCAGTGGGCTACACGAACTACCCGGACAATGTCGTCCAGTACTTCGTGCAGCAGGCGGCGAAGAATGGAATCGACATCTTCCGCGTCTTCGATTCGCTGAACGCGGTCGACAACATGCGCGTGGCGATGGATGCCGTCGTCGCCAGCGGTGCGGTCTGCGAAGGCACCATCTGCTACACCGGCGATCTGTTCGACAGCACGCGGCCGAAGTACAACCTCAAGTACTACGTCGACATGGCGAAGCAGCTCGAGAAGGCTGGTGCGCACATTCTCGGCATCAAGGACATGGCTGGTATCTGCAAGCCGCGCGCGGCGCGCGAACTGGTCAAGGCGCTGAAGAACGAGATCGGCCTGCCGATCCACTTCCACACCCATGACACCAGCGGCATCGCCGCCGCCAGCGTGCTGGCTGCGATCGAAGCCGGTTGCGATGCGGTGGACGGCGCGATGGACGCCATGTCCGGGCTCACCTCGCAGCCGAATCTCGGTGCGATTGCTGCGGCGCTGTCCGGTTCCGACCGCGATCCGCGGGTCGATTTCGACGCCATGCAGTCGCTCTCCGATTACTGGGAAGGCGCGCGTCGTTACTACGCGCCGTTCGAGGCCGATATCCGTTCCGGCACCGCCGACGTCTATCGCCACGAGATGCCGGGCGGCCAGTACACCAATCTGCGCGAGCAGGGCCGGGCGCTCGGTCTGGAAGCGCGCTGGCCGGAAGTGTCGCGTGCCTATGCGACGGTGAACCAGCTGTTCGGTGACATCGTCAAGGTCACGCCGACTTCGAAAGTGGTGGGTGATATGGCGCTGTTCATGGTCGGCAACGGCCTGACCGCGGACGACGTCAACAACCCGGATCGCGACATCGATTTCCCGGAGTCGGTGGTGTCCTTGTTCAAGGGCGAACTTGGCGTGCCGCCGGATGGCTGGCCGAAAGCGCTGCAGGCGAAGATCCTCAAGGGCAAGCCGCCGCTGGTGGGGCGACCGGGCGCTTCGATGCCGCCGGTTGATCTGGTGACCGCCAAGATCGAAGCCGAGAAGCTGGTCGGCGAAGAGATGAGCGACGCCGATCTCGCGTCCTATCTGATGTATCCCAAGGTGTTCCGCGACTTCGCCGAGCATCGCAAGCTGTACGGCGATGTCTCGACCCTGCCGACGCCGACCTTCTTCTATGGCCTGAAGGATCAGGAAGAGATCAGCGTCGATATCGATACCGGCAAGACGCTGGTGATCCGCCTGCAAAGCCGCACCGAGTTCGAGGACGATGGCATCGTCAAGCTGTTCTTCGAGCTGAACGGCCAGTCGCGACTGGTACGCGTGCCGAAGGCGGGCGCGACCGCTCAGTTCGAGACGCCGAAAGCCGACGAAGGCGATGCCAGCCACGTCGGCGCGCCGATGCCGGGCATGGTGGTCCGGGTCGCGGTGCAGAAGGGGCAGGTGGTTGCCAAGGGCGAGCCGCTGCTGGCGCTGGAGGCGATGAAGATGGAGACCGTGCTCGGCGCGCCGCGCGACGGCAAGGTCAAGGCCATCCACGTCAAACCGGGCGCGACGGTGAACACTCGTGACCTGCTGATCGAGCTCGAATGAGACTTCTTGATGCCTCAGCGATCCCCGGCCGCACGGTAAACTTGCTTACATGACCTACTCACGCATCGTCGGCACCGGCAGCTATCTGCCGAAGCGCATCGTCACCAATCGCGAACTCGAAGACCGGATCGAGACCAGTGACGACTGGATCGTCAGCCGCACCGGCATCGAGGCGCGTCACGTTGCCGCCGACGATGAGCTGACCAGCGATCTTGCGCTGCATGCCGCGCAGGCGGCGATGCTCGCTGCCGGCGTGACGGCCGACGACATCGATCTGATCATCGTCGCGACGACGACGCCGGACATGGTCTTCCCGTCGACGGCCTGCCTGGTGCAAGCCAAGCTCGGCGTCACCAAGGGCGCGGCTTTCGATGTGCAGGCGGTCTGTACCGGCTTCATCTACGGGCTGGCGATCGCCGACAAGCTGGTGGCCTGCGGTCAGCACAAGTGCGCGCTGGTGATCGGCGCCGAAGTGTTTTCGCGGATTCTCGACTGGAACGATCGCCGCACCTGCGTGCTGTTCGGCGACGGTGCCGGTGCGGTGGTGCTGAAGACCTCGGATGCGCCGGGCATCCTGTCCTCGCATCTGCATGCCGATGGCAGCTTCAGCCACATCCTGAAAGTGCCCGGCGGCATCAGCGGCGGCCAGCTGCGTGGCTCGCCGTATCTGGAGATGGACGGCCAGGCGGTTTATCGCGTCGCCGTGAAATCGCTGACCGAGTGTGCGCAGGAAGCGCTGGAAAAGAACAATCTCAAGGCCTCGGCGCTCGACTGGTACGTGCCGCACCAGGCCAATATCCGCATCATCAACACGCTGGCCGACAAGGTGGGCGTGCCGAAGCACAAGGTGGTCATCACCGTCGCCCAGCAGGGCAATACCTCGGCGGCCTCGGTGCCGCTGGCGCTGGACGCGGCGGTCAAGGACGGCCGCATCAAGCCCGCCGATCTGGTCATGCTGCAGGGCGTTGGCGGCGGCATGACCTGGGGCACGGTGCTGCTGCGCTGGTAAGCGCGAATCCGGTCGCCGGATTCAGAAGAAAAGCTGGCGGCCGATCACGATCGCCATCAGCACGCCGAGGCCGATGCTGAGCAGGCCGATCGCGATCGTCAGCAGCCGATGCAGACGCAGCATCGAACCTGCCGACAGCCGCAAGGGCACGGCGATCAGGGTCGACAGCACGGCCATGCCGGCCATCGCGCCTATCCCGAACAGCAGGATATAGAGCAGGCCAGCGGCCAGCGATTCCGCCGCACCGATGCTGAGCGCGATCAGCGCTGCAGAGCCGGCCATGCCGTGCATCATCCCGACCAGCAGTGCCCGCAGCGGCAGCAGCGGCGGATGGCGGTGCACGTGCGGCAAGGCTTCATGCGGCCGGGCCGCGAGCGGCCTGAACTGCATCGCCGCAAAGGACGCGCTGCCATCACCGCTGAGCGGCTGGCGATGACTATGCTCGTGCAGATGAGCCGGTTCGCCCGATGCGTGGCGATGCGCGTGGAAATGCGGGCGCTCGATGAACGTGCGGCGCAGCACGTCGGCGCCGAGCACGACCAGCATCAGGCAGACCCCCAGTTCCAGCACCTGCTCGAAATGCGGCGGCAGCGCCTGTTCGAGCACCAGCACGATGCTGCCGATCAGCAGCAGGGTCAGCGTGTGGCCAAGGCCCCAGGCCAGGCCCTGGCGCAGCGCTTCCGGCAAGGTGCCGTGGCGGGTCGCCAAGGTGGCGACAGCGACCAGATGATCGGGCTCGGTGGCGTGGCGCAGGCCGAGCAGAAAACCGAGAACGAGAGTTGAAGTACCAGTCACGGTTGGGGGGTTCATTCGGCAGCGAAGGGGCGGCTCCTGCGGCTTGCTGCCGTGATGACCGTGAGCCTCAGCATAGCGTCAATACCGGCCCATTCCGGCTGCCATCGACTGATTGGAGAAGGGCTGATCCGAGTTCAGGCTGCCGCAGTTTTTCTTGCGTGTTTGACCTCTCGGGGCGGCAAAACTAGAATGCCGGGTTCACGGGGCTGCTCGCGTTGGCGTGTCGTTGCGTTCGAGCCTTACAAAAGCAAATAGACAGTCGTAATTTTCTTTGGAGTATCAAGCATGTACGCAGTCATCAAGACTGGTGGCAAGCAGTACCGGGTCACCCCGGGCGAGTCCCTCAAGGTGGAAACGATCGTCGCCAATGTCGGCGACACAATCAGCTTCAGCGAAGTGCTGATGGTTGCCGATGGCGAAGCCATCACCATCGGTGCGCCGATGGTTGCGGGCGCCGTCGTCAAGGCGGAAGTCACGGCCCACGGCCGCGGCGACAAGATCCGCATCATCAAGCACCGCCGACGCAAGCATTACCACAAGGAAATGGGCCACCGGCAGAATTACACGGCGATCACGATCACGGAGATCACCGCTTAATCGCGGTGTTCTTGAAGAAGGAGTACAGAAATGGCACACAAAAAAGCAGGCGGATCAACCCGTAACGGTCGCGATTCGCAGTCCAAGCGCCTCGGCGTCAAGCGCTTCGGCGGCGAAGCGGTGATCGCCGGCAACATCATCATCCGTCAGCGCGGCACCCAGGTTCATCCGGGCCTGAACTGCGGCATCGGCACCGACCACACCTTGTTCGCGAAGGCCGATGGCCACGTGAAGTTCGTGGTTCGTGGTCCGAACAGCCGCAAGTTCGTCGACATCGTCGCGGCCTGATCCGCACCGGTGTTGCGACAAGGCCCCGCACGACGGGGCCTTGTCATTTGCAGCACCCGAAGCCGTACCGCGCCAAGCTGAATCCCCCAAGCTGAACATAGATACCTGCAGACATGAAATTCGTTGACGAAGCCACCATCCGCGTCGAGGCCGGCGATGGCGGCAATGGTTGCGTCAGCTTCCGGCGCGAGCGGGCGATCCCGTTCGGTGGCCCGGATGGCGGCGACGGCGGCGACGGCGGCACGGTCTGGGTGATCTCCGAGCCGAACCTGAATTCGCTGGCCGATTTCCGCTTCAACCGCACGTTCAAGGCCAAGCGCGGCGAGAACGGCACCGGTTCGGACTGCAAGGGCGCGGGCGGTCCGGACATCGAAATTCCGATGCCGCTAGGCACCCAGGTGTTCGATGTCGATACCGAAGAACTGATCGGCGAGCTGACCGTCAAGGGCCAGCGGATCAAGGTTGCCGCAGGCGGCTTCCACGGCCTCGGCAACACTCGCTTCAAATCGTCGACCAATCGCGCACCGCGCCGCGCCAGCCCTGGCTCGCCGGGCGAGCGCCGCGAACTGCGTCTGGAACTGAGCGTGCTCGCCGACGTCGGCCTGCTCGGCATGCCGAATGCCGGGAAGTCGACCCTGCTGGGCGCGGTTTCCGCCGCCCGTCCGAAGATCGCCGACTATCCGTTCACGACCCTGTATCCACAGCCCGGCGTGGTATCGGTCGGCATGAATCGCAGCTTCGTGATGGTCGACATCCCCGGCATCATCGAAGGCGCTGCCGAAGGCGCGGGCCTCGGCATCCGCTTCCTGAAGCATCTGCAGCGCACCCGCCTGCTGCTGCATCTGGTCGACATCCTGCCGCCGGATGAAGGTGACATCGTCGAGCACATCGAAACGATCAACAACGAGTTGAACGAGTTCAGCGAAGAGCTGGCCGGCCGCGAGCAGTGGCTGCTGTTCAACAAGATCGACTTGATGACCGACGAGGAGTCCGACGCGCTGATCGACGACGCACTCGAACGCCTTGGCTGGACCGGCCGTCACTACCGCATCTCGGCCGCCGCGCGCCGCAATCTGGACCCGCTGTGCAATGACGCGATGGAGTGGGTGGAAGCCCATGCCCCGGTCCGCACCGTGCCCGATTACACCTTGCTGGAAGATGCGCCGCCTGCCGCTGCAGAACCCGACATTGAAACCGACGTTGAAGACGGCAACGCTGAAGGCTGAACAATGACGCAGAACAAGAGCCGTGAGGCGCTGAACACCAGCCGTCGTTGGGTCATCAAGGTCGGCAGCGCGATGGTCACCGCGCGTGGCCGCGGGCTGGACCGGGAAGCGATCGCCGACTGGTGCGCGCAGATCGCCGTGCTTCGCGCCCAGGGCCGGCAGATCGTGCTGGTGTCGTCCGGTGCGGTCGCCGAAGGCATGGCGCGGCTCGGTCTGCCGAAGCGGCCGACCACCTTGCACGCGCTGCAGGCCACGGCCGCAGTCGGCCAGATGGGTCTGGTCCGCGCCTATGAAACCGAGTTCGAGAAGCACGGCATCCGCGCCGCACAGATCCTGCTGACCCACGAGGATGTCTCCGATCGCGGCCGTTATCTGAACGCGCGCGGCACCTTGAACACCTTGCTGGAATTGGGCGTGGTGCCGGTGGTCAACGAGAACGACACGGTTGCCACCGACGAAATCCGCCTTGGCGACAACGACACGCTGGGGGCCTTGACCGTCAACCTGATCGAAGCCGATCTGCTGGTGATCCTGACCGACCAGCAAGGCCTGTACGACTCCGATCCGCGCAGCAATCCGGACGCCAAGCTGCTGTCCGAAGCCGATCTGTCAGACCCGAATCTCGGTGGCATGGCCGGCGACAGCAAGGGCGAACTCGGCCGCGGCGGCATGCGCACCAAGCTCACCGCGGCGCACTGGGCGGCGCGCTCGGGCGCTTCGACGGTGATCGCCTACGGCCGCGAGCCGGATGCGCTGCTGAAGATCGCCAGCGGCGTGCCGATCGGCACCTTGCTGAAGCCGGCACAGTCGGTGATGGCCTCGCGCAAGCGCTGGATCGCCGGACAGCTGCAGGTTCGCGGCCGCCTGACCCTGGACGACGGTGCCGTGAAAGTGCTGCGCGAGCAGGGCCGCAGCCTGCTGCCGGTCGGCGTGCGCCACATCAGCGGCGAGTTCGATCGCGGCGATCTGGTGCTCTGCCTCGGTCTCGACGGCCGCGAGATCGCCCGCGGCCTGAGCAACTACGGCGCCAGCGAAGCGACCCGCATCATCGGTGCGCCGAGTGCCGAGATCGAAAGCCGCCTTGGTTATCCCGGCGAGCCTGAGCTGATCCATCGTGACAATCTGGTGCTGACCGCCTGAGATCGTCGGGAAACCAGCTTCATCGGCGTCTGCGATACGCTGGATCAAACCCAGGCAGCGGTTGACGCATCCAAGGCGCATTGTTGCTGCATCTTAAGTGCAGCTACCCACCATCGCGTCCGATTGGCTGCGCGCCTGAAAACGGCTGTGCATTCCATGGGGCTACACAGGGAATCCTTGCATGAGCGTCATGACCCGCAACCGCCACGCCGACAGCGTCAGCGGGAAATTCAAACTCGTGCTGGTGATCCTGCTGATCGTCGCAGCACTCGCGGCGGTCTTTCTGGCCACGCGCAGCGGCACCGCCGCGAAGCCGGCTGACGACAAAGCCAAGGCCTACTCGGGCCCGTTCGAACTGGCGGCTGCTGATATCGCGACGGTCGAGCAGCGCGCGCTGTCGCGTTCTCTGCCGCTGTCCGGCTCGCTGACACCCCTGGTGCAGGCGACGGTGAAATCCCGTGTCTCCGGCGATGTGCTGGAAATGCTGGTTCGCGAAGGGCAGGTGGTGAAGAAGGGCGAAGTGCTGGCGCGCATCGACATTCGCAATCTCGGCGCCCAGTTCGACTCCCAGCGCGCCTCGCTGGACAAGGCGCGCGCCGATCTTGCGCTGGCCACGATCAATCGCGACACCAACGTCAAGATGCTGGAGCAGAAGTTCATTTCCAAGAACGCCTATGACTCGGCGGCGAGCGCGTATGACGCCGCTGCCGCCAGCGTCAAGGTTGCCGAAGCGCAGGCGCGGCTGGCGCAGATCGGCCTCGATGACGCCGTGGTCCGGGCACCGATTGCCGGCATCGTTTCGCAGCGCATGGTGCAGCCGGGCGAAAAGGTGTCCCCGGATTCGCCGCTGCTGGCAATCGTTGATCTGAGCCAGCTGGAACTGGAGGCGCCGGCACCGGCGTCGGAGATTCCGTCGGTCAAGATCGGCCAGACCGGCAGCTTCAAGGTAGGCGGCTACGGCGAGCGCGTGTTCACCGCAAAGGTCGAGCGCATCAATCCATCCACCGATGCCGGCACTCGTTCGATCAAGCTGTATCTGTCCGTGGATAACGCCGATGGTGCCTTGCGCGGCGGCATGTTCGCGCAGGGTCAGCTGGTGCTCGATCAGAGCGCGCCGTCGCCGACGGTGCCGACGTCGGCGATCCGCAGCGACAGCGGCGTCACCTATGTGCTGGCCGTCGAGCAGGACAAGCTGGTGCGCCACACCGTGACCCTGGGCCTGAAGACCGACGACGCTTCGTTCGTCGAAGTGCGCGACGGCGTCAGCATCGGCACCCAGGTGCTGGCGGCGAAGATCGATGCACTGCACGACGGCTCGACCGTCAAGCTCGCAACTTCCGCCGCCGCGAAGTAAGCGCCATGTGGATCACCAAGACCAGCGTCAATCAGCCGGTATTCGCGACCATGGTGATGGTCGCGCTGCTGGTGCTCGGCGTGTTCTCGTACCAGCGCCTGCCGGTCGAGAAACTGCCCGATGTCTCGGTGCCAGTGCTGAGCATCTCGATCCAGTATCCGGGGGCATCGCCGGAAGCGGTCGAGAACGATCTGCTGAAACCACTCGAGGAAGTGGTCAACTCGGTCGAAGGCGTCAAGCGCATCTGGGGCACAGCGCGTGAAGGCCTGGGTTTCATGCAGATCGAGTTCGATCTGTCCGTGGACGCCAGCCGCGCGACTCAGGAAACCCGCGACAAGGTCGCCCAGATCCAGCCGACCTTCCCGCGCGATGCCAAGCCGCCGCTGATCACCCGCACCAACAACGACGAGAACCAGCAGCCGATCATCAATCTGGCGCTGTTTTCCGATACCCGCACCCTGCGCGAGGTATCGACCCTGGTCGATCAGGTGGTGGTCAAGCGGCTGCAGAACGTGCTCGGTGTCGGCAGCATCCAGGTCAACGGCCAGTCCGAACGGCAGATCCAGATCTTCCTGAAGCCGGATGCGCTGGAAGCCTGGCGAGTCGGCGTCGATCAGGTGATCGCCGCGATCCAGGCCGCGAATCAGGACCTGCCGGCCGGCGCGATCAGCCGCGGTTCGAGCGAACAGCTGGTGCGCATCGAAGGCAAGATCAAGGAGCCGGCCGCGTTTGCGCGCATCGTCGTCGCCACCCAGAACGGCACTTCGGTGCATCTCGATCAGGTGGCCGAGATCGTCGACGGCGAAGCCGAAGAAACCTCGATTTCCAGAGTCGATGGCAAGCGTTCGGTCGGCATCGACATCTTCAAGGTGCAGGGCGCGAACATCGTCAGCGCCGCCGAAGGCGTGGCCAAGGCGATCGAGCGCCTGAAGGCTGAACTACCGGCCGATGTGCGGATCGTCAAGATCTATGCGACCGCCGACGACATCACCGCCTCGGTCGAACAGGTCAAGGAAACGATCATCGAAGGCGGCCTGCTGACCGTGCTGATCGTCTTCCTGTTTCTGCATTCCTGGCGCTCGACGATCATCACCGGCCTCACGCTTCCGATCTCGGTGATCGCCACCTTCATCGCGCTGCACGCTTTCGGCTTCACCTTGAATTTCCTGACCCTGATGGCGCTGAGCCTGTGCATCGGTCTGCTGATCGATGACGCGATCGTGGTTCGCGAGAACATCGTCCGCCATCTGGCGATGGGCAAGAGCCACGTCCGCGCCGCGCTCGACGGCACCCAGGAAATCGGCCTGGCGGTGATGGCGACGACCTTCGCGATCCTTGCCGTGTTCGTGCCGGTGGCGTTCATGAGCGGCATCATCGGCCGCTTCTTCTTCCAGTTCGGCATCACCGTCGCGGTGGCCGTGCTGGTCTCGCTGTTCGTCAGCTTCACGCTCGATCCGATGCTCTCGGCAGTCTGGCGCGATCCGCCGCAGAACCGCTTCAAGTACCTGCCCTGGCTCGGTCGGCTGATGGAGAAGGTCGAGCATGGCGTCGACTTCCTGCATCGCGTCTACGGCCGGGTGCTGGCCTGGGCGCTGCGCACCGAGCGCCGCCGGGTCTGGCTGCCGATCTTTGGCCTGGCCCACGCCGCGCGCAATCTGGACTGGCGGCAGATCGGCACCGTGTCGAACCGCGGCATCGTGCTGTGGATCGCTGCGTTCACGTTCTTCGGCAGCTTCACCTTGCTGCCCTTCATCGGCAGCGAATTCTTCCCGCGCGGCGACGACGGCTTCACGTCCCTGCGCATCAACACGCCGCTCGGTTCCAGCCTGGAATACACCGATGCCAAGGCGCATCAGGTCGAAGCGATCCTGCATGAGTTTCCGGAAATCGAAACCATCGCCACCGAGGTCGGTACCGAGGAAGGCAAGAATTACGCGCGTCTGAATCTGCGCCTGACCGACCGCCAGAAAACCCATCGCCGGCCGCAGAAGGATGTCGAGAAAGCGGTACGTGAGCGGATCAAGGGCGTTGCTGGGATCGATCTCACGGTGGGCTTCGGCGGCTCCATCTTCATCTCGCTGCTCGGTCCCGATGCGACCAAGCTGACCGAGATCACCAAGGGCGTGATCGCAGAGATGGCCAAGGTCAAAGGCATTTCCGATCTCGAAAGCAGCGAGAAGGGTGAAAGCCCAGGCATCGCGGTGCGCATCAATCAGGAGCTGGCCGGCGACCTGGGCTTGAGCAATGCCCGCATCGGCGCTGCGCTCCGACCGCTGGTCGCCGGCGATCAGATCAGCTACTGGCTGGCGCCGGATGGCCAGAACTATGAAGTCATCGTTCGCCTGCCGCGTGCCAGCCGCGAGATCGCCAGCGATCTCGGCAATCTGGCGCTGACCAGCACCCGACTCAATGCCGATGGCACGCCGATGCTGGTGCCGCTGCGCCAGGTCGCCGATCTGGTGCCGACCACCAGCCCGCAGCAGATCAAGCGCCAGAACCTTCAACGTCGGGTGTCGATCTATGCGAACGCCGAAGGCCGTCCGGCGGGCGATGTCGGCGAGGACGTCAAGAAGATCATCAATAACTGGCCGCTGCCGCCGGGTTATCGCTGGGATATCGGTGGCCAGCAGGCCGACCAGGACGAGTCCGGCAAGGCGGCGATGGCGGCCCTCGGGCTGGCGGTGATCTTCATCTACCTGATCCTCGCTTCGCAGTTCGGCAGCTTCCTGCAGCCGATCGCGATCATGGTGTCGCTGCCGTTGTCGCTGGCCGGCGTGTTCATCGCGCTGCTGGTCACCGGCACGACCTTGAACATGTTCTCGATCATCGGCTTCATCATGCTGATGGGTCTGGTGACCAAGAACGCGATCCTGCTCGTCGATTTCGCGAACCAGGGGCTGCGCGAGGGCAGGAGCCTGCGCGATGCGCTGCTCCAGGCTGGCCAGGTGCGCCTGCGGCCGATCATCATGACCACCTTGGCAATGATCTTCGGCATGCTGCCGATGGCGATCGGCGCTGGCGCTGGCGGCGAAACCAATGCGGCGATGGGACGCGCGGTGATCGGCGGTGTGATCACCTCGAGCCTGCTGACCCTGGTCGTGGTGCCGGTGCTGTTCACCTACCTGCAGCGCATCGGAGAGCGGGCGACGCGTTGGTTCGGCGCCCCGGAAGACGATGGCCATCCGCCCGCGAAATCGATTGGCGGTGGTGCACCGCTGCCGCAGCCGATGGCACCGCGTCGAGACGATTGAGGAGTAGGGCAGCCCGTGGCCGCCTGGCTGCTCGCCTCATTCGGTGTAAGGCATGGCGGGCACGGCCCGCCCTACGCTGAAACGAAAAACGCGACCCGAAGGTCGCGTTTTTCGTGCTGCCAATGCGATTTAGGCGAGCGCCTGAATGTGCGCCAGCAGACGGCTCTTGTGGCGAGCAGCCTTGTTCTTGTGGATCAGACCACGGTTCGCGTAGCGATCGAGCACCGGCACCATCGCCGAGTAAGCGGTTTCCGCTTCGCTCTTGGTCTTCGCTTCGATGGCGACGACGACCTTCTTGATGGTGCTGCGGATCATCGAGCGCTGGCTGGCATTGCGCTCGCGGTTCTGTTCGGACTGGCGTGCGCGCTTGCGCGCCTGCGGGGTGTTGGCCAAGGTAAAGCTCCTGAAGCGGTTCGGTGTGACGGGAATTGCGACCTGTCGGCACCTGGAACGGCGACTGACAAAATCGAAGCGCGCTAGTATCTTCGCGGACCCGCTCCCTGTCAACGCACCCGTTCCGGGCGCAGCCTGACGTCTGAACGCCCCGCCAGTCCCGCCAACGCCTCCCGAATGTCCAGAAGCCTGCTCAAATCCAGCGGCGTCGTCAGCCTGCTGACCTTGCTGTCGCGCCTGCTCGGCTTCGTTCGCGAAATCATGCTGGCCACCGCTTTCGGTGCCGGCGCGGCGATGGACGCCTTTCTGGTCGCGCTGATGATCCCGAACTTCGGCCGCCGCATGTTCGCCGAAGGCGCGTTCAGCCAGGCCTTCGTGCCGGTGTTCACCGAGGTCAAGACCACCGGCAGCCACGACGAAGCGCGCGACATGGTCGCTGTGGTCATGGGCACGCTCGGCGGCGTGCTGAGCATCGTCACGGTGATCGGCTGCCTCGGTGCGCCGGTGCTGGTCTGGCTGTTCGCCTCGGGCTTCACCAGGGATCCGGCGCAGGCCGCGCTGGGCACCGAGTTGCTGCGCTGGACCTTCCCGTACCTGATGTTCATCTCGCTGACCTCGATGGCCGGCGGCGTGCTCAATGCCTACGGCAAGTTCGCAGTGCCGGCGTTCACCCCGGTGATCCTCAACCTGTGCCTGATCGCCACCGCGTTCATCGATGCCAACTCGGTGCAGGTGCTGGCCTACGCAGTGTTCGTGGCTGGCATCCTCCAGTTCCTGTTCCAGCTGCCGCTGATGGCGAAGCTGCGCCTGCTGCCGAAGCCGCGCTGGGCCTGGGGCGATCTGCGTGTGAAGCGCATCCTCGGCTTGATGATCCCGGTGATGATCGGCTCCTCGGTGGCGCAGATCTCCCTGCTGCTGAACACCAATCTGTCGACCCATATCGGCAACGGCTCGGTCAGCTGGCTGTACTACGCGAACCGGCTGATGGAGTTTCCGCTCGGCATCTTTTCGATCGCCGTCGGCACCGCGATCCTGCCGGCGCTGTCGGCCCAGCATGCGAAGAAAACCCCCGAAGCCTTCTCGGCGACCCTGGACTGGAGCCTCCGCGTGATCCTGCTGATCGGCCTGCCGGCCGCGTTCGGCATGATCCTGCTCGCCGGCCCGCTGGTGTCGACGGTCTACGGCCACGGCGCGTTCAGTGCCGAGGACGTGCGCATGACCACCTACGCGCTCTGGGCCTACGGCGCCGGCTTCATGGGCTTCTCGTTCGTCAAAGTGCTGGTGCCCGGCTTCTATGCGCGGCAGGAAACGCGGATACCGGTGCGCTACGCGATCATCAGCCTGGTGATCGGCATGGCGCTCAGCCTCGGCCTGTTCGCGGCCTCGAAGTTCTACGCCTTCGAAGCGGCTCATGTCGGACTCGCCGCCTCGACCTCGCTGACCGCCTGCATCAACGGCGGGCTGCTGTTCTGGCGTCTGCGCCGCGATGGCATCTACCGGCCGGACAGCGGCTGGGGCCTGTTCTGGCTGCGCCTGATCATCGCCAACCTGCTGATGGGCGCGGCGGTGCTGTGGTTGGCAGGCGATCTGTCGAGCTGGCTCGCGGCCGGCGAATGGGCGCGTGGCGGGCGGATGCTGCTGCTGGTTGCTGCGGCGATTGCGGTGTACTTCGGCGTGCTTGCGGCCAGTGGCCTGAGGGCGAGCCATTTCCGTGCCGCCCGCCGCTGATGCGACCTTTATAATCAGCCTTTCCCGAGCACTAAAACGGCCATGGAGCTGATCCGCGGATTGCACAACTTCGCGCCGCGACATCGCGGCAGCGTGGTGTCGATCGGCAATTTCGACGGTCTGCATCGCGGCCACCAGGCGTTGATCGCCCGGCTGCGGACGCTGGCTGTCCAGCATCGGGTGCCCGTCACGGTGGTCTGCTTCGAGCCGATGCCGCGCGAATTCTTCCAGGGCGCGGCGGCACCACCGCGCATCGCCGATCTGCGCGGCAAGCTGCGTGATCTCGCGATGTTCGGCGTCGAGCGGGTCGTGGTGCTGCCGTTCGGCGCACGACTGGCGGCGATGTCCGCGCAAGCCTTCGTGCAGCAGGTGCTGGTCGACGGCCTCGGCGCGCGCGCGGTGATCGTTGGCGATGACTTCCGTTACGGGAGCAAGCGGGTCGGTGATCTGGCGCTGCTCAAAGCCATCGGCGCCGTGGAAGGCTTCAGCGCCGAAGGTCTCGACACCGTCGAGATGGAAGGCGAGCGCTGCAGTTCCACGGTGCTGCGCGCAGCACTCGCCCAGCCCGATCTCGACAAGGTCGAGCGCCTGCTCGATCGCCGCTATCGCATCGTCGGCCGCGTGCGTCATGGCTTGAAGCTCGGCCGGCAACTCGGCATGCCGACCGCCAACGTCCATCTGCGCCGGCCGCCGGCGCTGGCGCATGGCGTCTATGCCGTTCGGCTTGCCTGGCCGGGCGCTCCGGAAGGTCTGCCGGGAGGCTTGCCGGGAGTGGCCAGCCTCGGCGTGCGGCCGACCCTGGGCCTGACCGCCTGCCTGCTCGAAACCCATGTCTTCGACCTCCAGCCGGACTTGTACGGCCAGGAAGTGGTCGTCGAATTCCACAAGTTTCTGCGCCCGCAGCTGAAGTTCGATGATCTCGACACGCTTGCCGCCCAGATGCAGGCCGATGGCCTGGCGGCGCGCGCTCATTTTTCTCTAGACCTGATTCCCTCGTGAACGATTCCGTGCAAGACCCGGCCGCAGCGCCGGCCATCGACTACAAGCAGACGCTGAACCTGCCGCAGACCGAGTTCCCGATGCAGGCCGGTCTTGCCGTGCGCGAGCCGAAGATGCTCGAGCAGTGGGAAGCCGAAGGCCTGTACACGCAGATCGATGCCGCCACCGCCAGCCGGCCGGACTACTGGTTCGTCGATGGCCCGCCGTACGCGAATGGCGACATCCACATCGGTCACGCGGTCAACAAGGTGCTCAAGGACATGATCGTCAAGGCCGCACGCCTCGACGGTTTCCACGCGCCGTTCACGCCGGGCTGGGACTGCCACGGCCTGCCGATCGAGCTGCAGGTGGAAAAGAAGTTCGGCAAGGTCGGCGACAAGCTCAACGCGGCTGAATTCCGCGCCGAGTGCCGCAAGTACGCCAACGAGCAGATCGCCCGTCAGAGAGTCGATTTCAAGCGCCTCGGCGTGCTCGCCGACTGGGAAAAACCCTATCTGACGATGCAGCCGAAGTTCGAGGCCGAACAGCTGCGCGTGCTGTCGCGCATCGTCGCCAACGGTCACGTGACGCGCGGTTTCAAGCCGGTGCACTGGTGCCTGGATTGCGGCTCGTCGCTGGCCGAAGCGGAAGTCGAGTACCAGGACAAGACCAGCTTCGCGATCGATGTCGGCTTCACCTCGACCGACTCGAAGGCGCTGGCTACGCTGTTCGGCGCTAGCGGCGACGCGCCGATCAAGTTCCTGATCTGGACGACCACGCCGTGGACGATTCCAGCGAACAAGGCTACTTCGGTCAATCCCGAACTCGACTACGTGCTGGTCGAGATGGGTGAATACGGCCGCGTGATCGTCGCCGAGGGCCTGCTCGAAGTCTGTGCCAAGCGCTACGGCGTGGCGTCGCCGAGCGTGCTTGGTCGCTTGAAGGGCGCGGCACTCGAGCGCCAGAGCTACACGCATCCCTTCGATGCCGAAGCTGCTGCCAAGCCGATCCTCTGCGGCGACCACGTCACGCTCGATGCCGGTACCGGTCTCGTTCACACCGCACCGGCCCACGGCGTCGACGATTACAACATCGGCGTGGCGAACAACATCCCGGTCGAAAGCCCGCTGATGGGTACCGGCGTCTATGTCGCCGGCACGCCGGTCGTCGGCGGTCTGTACGTGCGCAAGGTCGACGAGCCGGTCATCAATGCACTGCGCGAAGCCGGTGCCTTGATCCACGTGACCAAGTTCGATCACAGCTATCCGCATTGCTGGCGCCACAAGACACCGCTGATCTTTCGCGCCACGCCGCAGTGGTTCATGTCGATGGATGGCAATGGTCTGCGCCAGCAGGCGCTGGCGGCGATCGGCAAGACCGAGTGGATTCCCGGCTGGGGCGAGGACCGCATCCGCGGCATGGTCGGCGAGCGTCCGGACTGGTGCATCTCGCGCCAGCGCACCTGGGGCGTGCCGATGGCGATCCTGGTCGACAAGCGCAATCAGACTCTTCACCCGGATTCCGCGGCACTGCTCAAGCGCGTCGCCGATGCCGTCGAAGCGAATGGCCTCGAAGCCTGGTTCGGCTCCTCGGTCGGCGACTGGATCAGCGTCGACGCCGAGCACTACGAGAAGTGCCCGGACACGCTCGACGTCTGGTTCGATTCCGGCTCGGTGCATCAGTGCTCGTTCGTCTCCGTGCATCCGGACAAGCTCGATGCCGACGGCCTGGCGCCGCAAGCCGACATGTACCTCGAAGGCTCCGATCAGCATCGCGGCTGGTTCCAGTCGTCCCTGCTCACCTCGGTGGCGATGCGTTCGCGCGCGCCCTACAAGGCCGTGCTGACGCATGGCTTCACGGTCGACGAGAAGGGCAACAAGATGTCGAAGTCGCTGGGCAATGTCGTGGCACCGCAGACGGTGACCAAGACGCTCGGAGCCGACGTGCTGCGCCTCTGGGTTTCGGCCAGCGACTACTCGGGCGAGATCGCGATCAGCGACAACCTGCTGAAGCGCATCGCCGACGCCTACCGCCGCATCCGCAATACGGTGCGCTACCTCTTGTCGAACCTGCACGGCTTCGATCCGGCGCAGCACCTGGTCGCGCCGGATCAGATGCTGTCGATCGATCGCTGGGCGCTGTCCGAACTGGCGCGCACCCAGGACGAGATCAAGGCCGCCTATGCGGCCAAGCAGTTTCATCAGGTCTACCAGCTGCTGCACAACTACTGCGCGGTGGACCTCGGCAGCCTCTATCTCGACGTGCTGAAGGACCGCCTCTACACCTTGCCGGAAGCAAGCCCGGCACGGCGTTCGGCGCAGACCGTGCTGCTGCACATCGCCGAAGCGATGACCCGCTGGATCGCGCCGA
>NZ_JAHFRY010000054.1 GCF_023266035.1 Nevskia sp. | reverse complement strand
CCGTGGCACCGGGCGTCGACAAGATCCTCGGCAAGACGCCGCACGAGCAGACCGTGTTCGCGTTCGAAACCGCCATCCGCAACGGCATCACCGCGGCCTACGAACCGCTTGCCGACCTGAACAGCGGAACGCCGGCCCGCTACAAGGGCAAGACCTATTTCAATCTGGTCGAGATGGATAGCTACAACTACTGGAACAACAGCTATACCGATCGCCGTCTGGCCTACCGCCAGTACCAGAAGTGCCTGAAGGCCGATCCATCCAACCTGAACTGCGCGCGCGGTATCAACCTGTTGCTGAAGGATGTGACACCGAACCGCGGCGACGTCTTCAAGCTCGCCAGCGATGTCACCAACGAGGACATCAGCTTCTACAAGGACTACCAGCAGAAGCTCGAAGCCTTGCTGGCGACCGCGCAGAACACGCCTGCTCCCGCGCCCTGAGAATTCAGCTGCCGGCGGCCACCGGTTCGACGATCACGGTGCAGGTCATGCCCGAGACCAGCACCGTGCCTTCCGGCACTTCATCGAGTGCGATCCGCACCGGCACGCGCTGGGCGAGACGCACCCAGTTGAAGGTTGGATTGACGTCGGCCAGCAGGCGCGGGCCCAGCGGGTTGTCGCGGTCGGTGATGCCGCGCGAAATGCCGTCGACATGGCCACGCAGTTCGGGGCCACCGCTCATCAGTCGAATCCGGACGGGATCGCCCTCGTGCAGATACGGCAGCTTGGTTTCCTCGAAATAGCCGTTGATGCGGAACGAACGGACATCGACCAGGGCCAGCATCGGCCGGCCGGCGTTGGCGTAGTCGCCAGCGTGGACTTCGAGGTTGCTGACATAGCCATCGACCGGCGCCAGCACCTCGGTGCGCTTCAGGTTCAGCGCCGCGGTATCGCGGGCGGCCTGGGCCTGGTGATAGAGCGCGGCGGCCGAGGAAGCAGTCGATGCCGAAGCTTCACGGCTTTCGCTCGACACCACGATCCCGGACAGGCTCGCACGGCGGGCGGCTTCGCTGCGCTTCATGTCGTAGTCGGCCTTGCGGGCGCTGACCGCGGCATCGGCTTCGGCCAGCGCGTGCTGGTAGCGCTCGGCATCGATGCGCAGCAGCACATCGCCACGCTTCACCCGCTGGTTCTCGGCAACCAGCAGTTCGACGACTGCGCCGGAGACATCGGGTGCGATCGCGATGACATCGGCCTTCACCCGGCCATCACGCGTCCACGGCGAATACTGGTAGTGGCGCCACAGGGTCAGACCAATGACCACGGCAGCGGCGAAGATCAGGCCGGTCGACAGCAGGCGCAGCAGGTTTCTCGGATTCATTTGGCAGACCTAGGAATACAGCGCGAGCCCGAGCGCGCCGAAGATGCAGACGAACAGGCTGAAGCGGAACAGCGCCGGGTGCCAGACGCGGCCATAGACCCCGAGGCTGCCGAGCAGGCCGTCGAGCAGCCACTGCAGGCCGAAGGCGAACAGGAACATCGGCAGCAGGGTCGGCAGGAAGAAGCCGAACAGTTCGATCTCACGTGGCATCGGCAGCTCCTTGCGGCGACGAGGGTGTTTCCAGGGACGTTTCCAGCGATGACAGGGCGGCGTAGCTGGCGTCATCGAGCAGCAGGCCGCGAAGCAGATGCAGCGCGGTGCGGCCGCGGTTCAGCGCCCGGCGCTCTTCGGCGTCGTGGTCGCTGGCATCCAGCGCCTGATCGATGCGCGCCCCGGCGCTGTCGATGCCGGCCAGTGCTTGCTGGCGGCGGCGTGCGGCCGGCTTCTGGAACAGCCGCGCGACGGCGCGCACGGCGCCGTTCAGATGGCTGCGGCTATCGATCCGCAGGGTGCCGATGGTCGCTGCATCGCGGAGATCGATCACCGCACGACCGGCTTCCAGCACCGCCATCGCTCGCGCCAGCAGGGCGCGGTCTTCGCCGCTGCCGCGATCGGCACCGGCGAGCAGCTGGCCAAGCAGATCGCGGGTGCTGTTCTCGAAGCGATGGCGCAGGCCGGTTTCCGGTTCGAAGCAGGCGAGCAGCACCTGGCGACGCAGGCTGCGCGTCAGGTGCAGGCGCAGGCGGCGGGTGCCGGCCGGCACGATCAGCGCGAACGCCGCGGTGGCGATCAGCGCACCGAGCAGCGCCGCGAAGCCTTCGTTGAGCAGCAATGCGGGGTCGTAGCGGGAGACGTTGTCGAGGCCGATGGTGCTGCCGAACATCAGGCAGTAGCCAGCGCCGATGCCGGCGGTGCGGGGATTGGCGATCAGCCAGGCGCCGACCATGATGAACGGCGCCATGCCGGCCACCAGCAGGGCGAAGCCATCGAGCTGCGGCAGCACCAGCAAGCCACAAGTGAACGAGGCGACCAGGCCTGCGCCGAAGCCGATCGCCAGGCCACGCGCGGCGGCCACCGGTGCCGGCAGTGCTGCGAACAGGCAGCACAGGGTGCAGGCGATGATGACCGCGCCGATGCCGCTCGGCCAGGCAGTGACGATCCAGAACGCGCTGACCACCAGCAGCACGGCCGTGGCGCGCAGCCCGGCGAGCGCCGCGGTGATCGCGTCGCCGTGCGCCACGTAAGGCGGTGCCGGCCGCGGCAGCCGGTCGCCAGGCGAGATCAGCGAGATGTAGCTCTCGGTATACGCCTGCAGGTCTTCGGCGAAGCGCTGCAGCAGGTTGTCGTCGCAGTCGAAGTCGAGGCGATCGCTGGGCGCGGCCTCGTCCAGGCCGCTGCCGGCTTCGGCGATCAAGGTCGGCAGTCGTTCGAGGAAGCCGGCCAGCCGGGCAAGCAGCGGCCGGGCTTCGGCGGCCATCGCCGGCAACTGGCCGTCCGCCGGCAGCAGAACGTCGGCCAGCGCGGCATACAGGGGTGTCAGTCGATCGATCGTTGACTGCTGGTGTCGGCGGCGCAGGCGTTCCGTGAATTGGTGGAGCAGATGGATGCCGGTGGTCGCGGTCATGAAATCGGCATTGAGCAAGCGCAAGCGGCCGCTGCGCAGACGAGTCTCCGGGCTTTCGAAATAGGCGGCATCGCGCTGCGCCTCGAAGGCGATGACCTGGGCGAGAAAGCCATCGTGGGCGCGCTCGATCGAGGCGTGATCGAGCCGACCCTGGAGGGCATGGACGACAAAGCGTGCGAAGTCGCGATAGCTGCCGCGTACCGTGACGATCAGGCTGCTGCCCAGCGTCTGCGGCAGCAGCAGATCGCTGACCACGCCGGCGCAGAAGATGCCGAGCAGCACTTCGGAAACGCGGGTCACGGCAATCGCGAAGCTCAGCTCCGGATGCTGAGTCGCTGGCAGGCCGATCAGGCAGGCGGTGTAGCCGGCCAGCACGAAGCCGTAGGCGCGGAAATTCCGAGCCCGCGTCGCACCGGCGGTGCACAGGCCGATCCACAGCGCCAGCGCGCCGAGGAACAGCTCGCGCTGCTGGGCGAACAGGCTCAGCAGGATCAGCGTCGCCGCGCAGCCGACCAGGGTGCCGGCGATGCGGTAGAAGCCTTTCGCCAGCACCAGGCCGGTCTGCGGCTGGGCGACGATGAACACGGTCAGCATCGCCGTGCGCGGCGAATCGAGGCCGATGCGGAAGGCGATCCACAGCGCCAGCATCGCCGCGACGATGGTCTTGGCAACGAAGATCCAGGCGCGGCCTTCGCTGGCCGGCCACTCCCGCAGCGCGCTGCGCCACGGGGCGACGGCAACTGCGTGGGGAGCGATTGCGCTCACGGTGCTGCCTGGTCGAGCCTGACCAGCACCTGGCGCAGCAGCGCGGTCAGCTCCTGGGTCTGGCTGTCGGTGAAGCCGCCATAGAGACGTTCCAGCATCTGCCAGATGTCCGGCTGAAAGCGCTTGACCAGCTGCTCGCCGGCCGCGCTCAGGCGCAACACCACCTTGCGCCGATCCTCGGTGCCGGCGCTGCGCTCGATCAGGCCCTTGGCCAGCAGCTCATCGCAGACGCGGGTGACATTGGTCGGCTTCTCGCCGGTTGCCTGACTCAGCTCGGACGGCGTCAGCGTCTGGTTCGGCGAGCCGTACAGCATCATCAGCGCCGTGTAGGTGACCATGTTCAGGTCGTAGGCCTTCAGCGCCAGATTGCAGAGATCGCTCTGCCGCTTCTGCACATGAGCGACCAGCCGCGCCAGCATCACCCGCTGATGCGGATAGCCGCGCAGGCGCTTGCGGGTGATGGCGATGCGCTGCTCGACTTCGTGGAAGCTGTCGCTCACTGCGCTTCTCCGTGGATGGCCACTTCCTGCGTGGCCTGATAACCGCCGCCGAGTGCCGCCATCAGCGCCGCATGGCTTTCCAGCTGGCGGGCGATCAGCTGCGTGCGGTTGCGCTGCTGCTGCAGCAGCACGCTCTGGGTGTTGAGCACGTTGAGGTAGTCGGTGAGGCCGGCGTGGAAGCCCTGCTCGGCCTGCTGTTCGGCGAGCCGGGCGCTATCGAGGGCTGTTCTGTTCAGCACCAGCTGCTGCTGGATCGAACGCTGACGGCTGATCTCGTCGGCAACCTCGCGCAGCGCGCCGATCACCGCGCTGTTGTAGCGCTCCACGGCTTCGTCGTAGCGCGCGCTTTGCAGGCGCAGGTTGCCGCGCAGACGGCCGCCGTCGAACAGCGGCAGGCTGATCGCCGGGCCGAAGCCGGCGGTGCCGATGTCGGCGAGGCTGCCGGTGACCAGGGTGCTCAGGTTCAGGCTGGCGACGCCGGCAAACGCGGCGAGATTCACGTCGGGATAGAAGCGCGCTTTCGCGACTTCGATGTCCCGGCTGCTCGCCTCCACGCGCCAGCGCTGGGCGACGATGTCCGGCCGGCGGCCAAGCAGATGGGCCGGCAGCGCCGCCGGCAGTTCGGCCGGGTGATCGAGCGCCAGCCGCGGACGACCGATCGCGTCGCCGGCGCCGGGTCCTTGTCCGGCCAGCGCCGCCAGCTGGTGACGGCCGATCGCCAGGTTCTCGTCGATCTGCTCGATCTGTGCTTCGCTGTCCGGCAGCGGCGTCGCCGCCTGATTGACCTCCAGCTCGGTGCCCAGCCCGGCCTCGCGGCGACGGCGGGCGATATCGAGCAGCTGCTGCTGGCGTTCGAGATTGGCGACCAGCACGTCACGAAGCGCGTGCTGCATCGATAGCTGCACATAGGCCTGAACCACCGCCGTAGCCAGCGACAGACGCACGGCCTGGGTCTGGGCTTCGCCGGCACGCACCGTGTCGATCGCGCTATCCAGCGCCTTTTCGTCCTTGCCCCAGAGATCCAGCGTGTAGGAGGCGCGCAACAGCAGATCGGACTTCCAGTAGGTATGCGCAAATTCCGGCGACGGGCTGAACTCCTGCTGAGTCAGGAAGGTGCGCTGGAAGCCTGCCTCGGCATCGAGGCGCGGCAGGGTCGCGGCCTCGGCGCTCTGTGCGTAGCCCTCGGCCTGGGCAACGCGGGCACGGGCCAGTCGCAGATCCGGGTTGCCGGCCAGCGCGGCGGCGACCAGCGCGTCGAGCTGCGGATCACCGTAAGCCTGCCACCAGCGCGTGTCCGGCCAGTCCGCGGGCGCTGACGAAACCAGTGCTTTGCCGGCATCGAGCGCGGCCACGTCCTGCAAGGTCGATTGCGGCGCGATGCCACCGAAGCTCGCACAGCCGACCAGCGCCGAGGCACTGGCGAGCACCAGCAGGCGACGGCGACACGAGGCGATACAATTCAGATACAGATATTTCATTAATGAAATATATAACGATACTCGAACGCCGTCAAAGCCTCCGGCCTGGATAGAAGACGAGCGGCGGATCGTGACGGCCGCAAGCCTGGTGCACGACCGCATCCTGGGCGGCGTGGCGCGCGGTGCCGGCGAGCTGGACTGGTCGGTGATCACCCGGCTGGTGGCCGAGGATGGCAGGCTGAATCGCGGCTAGCGCCGTGATTCAGCCTTGAAAATCCCGCCCGCTGACCAGGGCCGCGGCCAGCCGTGGCTGCTTCAGCTGCTCGACCCACCAGTTCAGCGCCCGGCCATCGTGATCGCCGCGCCAGGCGACATAGAGCGTGTTCGGCTCACGCGGATCGGCGATGTTCAGTTCGATCAGTTCGCCAGCTGCCAACAGGCTGGCGACTCGTTCGCGCGGCAGCCAGCCGATGCCGAGGCCGGCGCGCTGGGCGGCGATCTTGGCGCGCATGCTCGGCACCGCGAGCACCGGCTGGCCGCCGAGCAGGCCGTAGCTGCGGGCATCCGGACGGCGTGAGGAATCGGCGACCACGATCGCGCGGCAGGCGGCGATCGCTTCCCGTTCCACCGGCTGCCGGGCCCTGGCCAGCGGGTGCTTCGGCGACACCGCGAACACCCAGTCCATGCGGCCGAGTTCCTGCCAGCGCAGCTTCGGGATCAGCGGCGGTTCGTTGGTGGCGCCGATGACCAGATCGGCGCGGCCGTCGCGCAGCGCTTCCCAGGTGCCGCCGAGCACTTCGTGGGTGATGCGCAGGCTGACGCCGGATTTGAGCGCATCGAAATCGGCGATCACCGGCAGCAGGGTCGCGAACTCCAGCACTTCGTCAGTGACGATCCGCAGCCGGTCTTCCCAGCCGCCGGCCACCTGCTTGACCCGCTGGGTGAGGCGGGACACGTCCTGCATCAGCCGCGTGGCCTCGCTGGCCAGCAGCGCTCCGGCCGGCGTCAGTTCCAGGCGATAACGGCGGCGATCGAACAGCAGGGCGTCGAAGCGTTCCTCGAGTTGCCGCGCCGCGTGGGACACCGTGCTCGGCGCCTTGCCGAGCTTGGCCGCCGCCCGCGACAGGCTGCCGCTGTCGCGGATCGCTTCGAGCAACGCCAGCTCGTCCTCGGACAACATGTTCGGAATCTCCGCACGAGTTCAACGCGTTGATGGCACGGCAAAGCCGGGCAGCCATCGCAGCATAGGTCGCACGGTCATTCGCCGTAACCCAGGGAGCAATGCGATGAACAGATTCGACGGCAAGACGGTGCTGGTCACCGGCGGCAACAGCGGCATCGGCCTGGCGACAGCGAAAGCCTTTGCCGCGGAAGGCGCGAAGGTGCTGATCACCGGGCGCGACGAAGCGGCGCTGAACCAGGCCGTTGCCGACATCGGCCATGGCGCGCTGGCCATCCGCCACGATGCCGGCGATCTGCCGCAGACCAAGGCGCTGGCGGAGGCGATCGCCGCCCAGGGTCTGTTTCTCGATGCGATCTTCATCAATGCCGGCATGGCCAACTTCGCGTCCTACGAAACCGCCGGCGAAGACCTCTGGGACCGGACCTTCAACACCAATGTCAAAGGCCCGTATTTCACCGTGCAGGCCTTGCTGCCACGCTTGAACCGCGGCGCTTCGATCGTGCTGAACGGCTCGATCAACGCCCACATCGGCATGCCGAACGCTTCGATCTACGCGGCCAGCAAGGCGGCGCTGATCTCGCTGGCCAAGAACTTGTCGGCGGAACTGCTGCCGCGTGGGGTGAGAGTCAACGTGGTCAGCCCGGGGCCGGTGCACACGCCGCTGTACGGCAAGCTGGGCCTTGATAAGGCTGCGCTGGACGCGACCGCCGCCCAGATCCAGAGCCAGATTCCGCTCGGCCGCTTCGGCACGCCGGAGGAAATCGCATCGACGGTGCTGCATCTGGCGGCCACGGAATCGGCGTTCATCGTCGGCACCGAGATCATCGTCGATGGCGGCATGAGTCAGCTGTGAACGGGCAGCCGGCGCCGACCCCACGCCGGGCCTGAACGCTTCGCGCCCTCGGCTTGTCCATGCTGTCGGGCCGCCATCCCGCTGCCGCGACGGCGGCGGGATGGCGGGGCATTCGCCCGCCATCGGTCATAAACGGCATAATTCGCCGCCCAAAAAGCAAATCGAAAGCAAGCCTCCCAGCAGCACTCCAACCCGAACAACAGGACCTCCTCCATGAAGAAGCCCGTCAAGGTCGCCATTACCGGCGCCGCCGGCCAGATTGCCTACTCGCTGATTTTCCGCGTCGCCTCCGGTTCGATGCTCGGTCCGGACCAGCCGGTCATCCTGCAGTTGCTCGAAGTGCCGGTGCCGGAAGTGCTCGAGAAGCTGAAGGGCACGATCATGGAAGTCGAGGATTGCGCGTTCCCGCTGGTCCATTCGATCGAGCTGCACTCGGATCCGATGACCGCCTTCGAAGGCACCGACTACGCGCTGCTGGTTGGCGCCCGTCCGCGCGGCCCGGGCATGGAGCGCAAGGACCTGCTGACCGCCAACGGCGGCATCTTCGGTCCGCAGGGCACCGCACTCGCCGCCAAGGCCTCGAAGAACGTCAAGGTGCTGGTGGTCGGCAATCCGGCCAACACCAATGCGCTGATCGCCGCGACCGCCGCTGCCAAGGGCGGCCTCGATCCGAAGCAGATCCACGCCATGGTTCGCCTCGATCACAACCGCGCGGTGTCGCAGCTGTCGTCGAAGACCGGCGTTCATGGCAATGACATCGACCAGGTGATCATCTGGGGCAACCACAGCTCGACCCAGTACCCGGACGTCAGCCACTGCACCATCGGCGGCAAGAAGGCGATGAGCCTGGTCGATCAGGCCTGGTGCGAGAAGGACTTCATCCCGGTCGTGCAGCAGCGCGGCGCGGCGATCATCAAGGCCCGTGGCCTGTCGTCGGCCGCCTCGGCCGCCTCGGCTGCCGTCGATCACATGCACGACTGGGCGCTGGGTTCGAATGGCAAGTGGGTGTCGATGGGCGTGCCGTCGGACGGCAGCTACGGCATCAAGCCGGGCATCGTTTACGGCTATCCGTGCATCTGCAAGGACGGCGGTTACGAGATCGTCCAGGGCCTGAGCGTGGACGAGTTCTCGCGCGGCAAGATGACCATCACCGAAAACGAGCTGCGTGAAGAACGCGCCGCCGTCGAAGATCTGCTGAAGTAAGGATTGCCGTTGCAGGCCTGTCTGCGAAGACCCTTCGCCAGCCGGCCTGCCAGTGAATCCGCGCGCCGCAGCACGTCATCCGACGTGGCGGCGCGCGGCCTGTTGGATGCGCACTAACCGGACGATCAGACCCATGAAGCCCATGAAATTTGCCGCCGCCTGTTCCGTCACCTTGCTGATGGCCGCGCTGGCACTGCCAGCCTCGGCGTTCGAGTTGAAGGTGAAGAGCGAAAATCCGCAGCTCAGCGAGGCCGCTGTTCGCTCGGCCGTCGGCGCGATCGCCGGCGAGATCGGTCAGAACATTCCGGACGACACCAACATCAAGGTCTACGTCTACACCAAGGCGCTGGACTCGAAGATCACCGGCCAGATGATCTATTTCCATCGCGTGCAGCTGACCAAGGCGGTCAGCGGCGGCCAGCCTTACCCGGTCAGCGCCTGGCTGCCGGTCAAGACCGTGGAGCGCTTCGGCGTCGACGGTCCCGAACAGATTCGCGCGCAGCTCGATGCGGCCTTGCGTGATTTCTTCACCCAGATGAAGTCGATCAGCCCGCAGAAAGGCTTCGAGTAAAAACTGCGGCACCTCCCTTCGCGGCAGCAACAGCGGTCAGAATTCGAGCCCATGCAGATCTATCAGCTGAATCGGCAGGGCGAGGTTCCGAAGCGCATCGACCATGTCGAGCAGTTGCCGGCGGAGGGCTTCATCTGGCTCGACTTCACCCGCAGCGATGCCATCGACTGGCCGATGTGGGCGGAGAAGCTGAGCGGCGAGAAGATCCACGACGCCCACGTCGCCGACAGCTTCAACGGTGACCATCCGTCGTACTTCGACGGCACCGAAGACTACGACATGCTGATCTTCCGCGGCCTGACGCCGGAAGCCTGCGAGTCGGCGAGCAATCTGATCGTCACCAAGTCGGCGGCGTTCTTCATGTTCGACCGCCTGCTGGTCACCATTCACGCTGCCGAGAACGTTTCCTTCCAGCGCGTGAAGGAGAAGTTCTGCGAGACCAAGCTGCGCTTCCCGTCGACACCGATCGGCCTGGTGCACAGCATTCTCGACATCATGGTCGACCGCTACCTGATGATCGTCGACGAGCTCGAAGACCGGCTCGAGAAACTGCAGGACGCGCTGCTCGATCCGAAAGACCCGTTCGACGACTGGCAGGAGCTGCTCAACTACCGCAAGCAGGCGCACCAGTTCGAACTGCTCTGCGAGCACAACCTGCAGACCATCGGCACCTGGCGCCGTCGCATGCGCGTGGAGCTGACCGAAAACCAGCGCGTGCGGCTCGACGATCTGGTCGAGCATCTGACTCGCGTCGAGGTCCACGGCGATGCGCTGCAGAAGGATGTCGAAGTGGCCGTCCAACTCCACTTCGCATCGATGAGCCACCGCACCAACGAGATCGTCCGCACGCTGACCGCAGTCTCGATCGTGTTCTTCCCGCTGACCCTGATCACCGGCCTGTACGGCATGAACTTCGACAACATGCCGGAGCTGCACTGGAAGTACGGCTACTTCATGGTGCTGGGTCTGCTGGCGACGCTGGGATTGGGCTTGGTGTTCTGGTTGAAGCGGCGGAAGGTGTTCTGATTCGACTATTTCAGCGCTGCTGAAACAGCATCGCATTAGAAAATAAGACGGCACTGCGCCTTTCAATTTGTGCCAAGTAGCAGGATCGGGCCTTAACGATTTACAGCTATTGTGAGTAGCTTATTATTTAGGAGTGCCCCGCATGCGGTACATCTATGTTGACGAAGCGGGCACTTCGGCCCATGAGCCGGTTTCAGTTGTGGTCGGCGTCATTGTTCATGCCGATAAGCATTGGAAGAATGCCGAAGCCTCAGTGCACAGGCTGTTCGATCGATTAGTTCCTGACGATAAAAGAGAAGGCTTTGTATTCCATGCGACCGATCTTTTCTCAGGTGGGAAACAGGTGGATCGCAGTAGGTGGGCTTTGGAAGCACGGCTTGAGCTTATCCATGGGATGGTTGCCATCCCAAGACTTTTGGGTATGGCGATTTCAGTAGGAACGGTTCGTCGAGGTGCACCGGGACCCCTAACAAATGTCCGCAGCCAGAAAGCTCCAATTACTAAAGAGCAATTTGACCATATCTATGCTTTCAATTTATGTATGGGGCGCGCCGATAAGTACATTCGAGATCATGCAGACAAGAAGGAAGTCGCAACAGTAGTTGCGGAGGACGCGCCGAAGATGAGGAAGTATCTTCGAAAGTCGCTCGAGCATTTAAGAGATAAACCCATCACGTTACCGGCCAAGCATACTCGACCAACTTTAAAGGAACGGTTGCTTGGCGTTACTCTTCAGCAAACTGAACAAAAAGTAACGCGCATTGTGGATACAGTGCATTTTGTTGATAAGAAGGATGGGCTGCTAATTCAAATATCCGATGCTTGCGCTTTTTCGTTCAGGAGATGGATGGCACGTCAAAGTCATGGAGAAAGCTTTGTAAGGTCGATGCTTGGTTCTGAACTCATCAGACAGGATTGGGCCGGCCTGAGTTCTGCTGCCACATTCGCTTGGCACAGTGGGAACTGCACATCGACTATTCAACGCGTTTGAATTTGTCTTTCCGCAGCCCGAGTAGATTGGGATAGCAGATTCATCGCGTATCCCGACAGATTTGGCGTCACCTGCTTTCCTGACTCTTTTTGCTTCGCCGAACCATTCCGCGCTATCGCGCGGGTCACTTTCCTTGGCACCCAAGGAAAGTGACCAAAGGAAGGGCGCCCCCGGCGCTGCGTCGGATCGCGAGTCCTTCCGTCGAGCCCCGGCCCGGCCCAACATCACGGCCGGGCGTTCAGATTCGCAGCGAGCAGTGCTCGCAAAGCGCGAATCTTCACCCTGTGCTTCTCGGCCATGACGGGGCTTTTCGACGCGCCATCCGTGGCGCGGCGAAAAGGCTTCGGCTCCTGCCTCGCCTCCTGCGGAGCCTGTCCGCCATAGCCTGCGATGCTCGGCGCGCTTAAGGGGGATCAGAGTCAAAAGCCAAGGCAACGGCAGAATCAAATGCAGGGTCGCGGCGATCTGGAATGGGTGCCGGTCAAGTGGCTCAGGCCGCGCGCTGCAGATCGTCCCGAATCCAGCGGCCGATGTCGGCAATCGCCGCTTCCTGCTCCGCGCGCGATACGCGAGCCCGCGTCAGGTACACGGCGATGATGATCGGCTTGCCCGAGGGCGACCACAGCACGCCGACATCGCCGGCGGTGCCGGTGTCGGAAAAGCCGGTGCCGGTCTTGTCCGCGAGCCGCCAGCCTGCGGGCAGACCGGCGCGCAGACGTTTGTCGCTGGTCTTGGTCGCGAGCATCCACTGGGTCAGCTGTTCGCGTGAGGCCGGCGACAGCTGGTCTTCGAGCAGCAGGCGGCGCAGGTTGGCGGTCATCGCCGCCGGCGTGCTGGTGTCGCGGACATCGCCGGGCAGGGCTTCGTTGAGCAGCGGCTCGCCGCGATCAAGGCGGGAATGGGCATCGCCGATCGAACGCATATAGCGGTTCCACTCGGGAATGCCGCCGGTTTCACGCAGGATCAGGTTGGCTGCCGTGTTGTCGCTTTCGGTGATCGCGGCGTCGCAAAGCTCACCCAGGGTCATGCCGTTGCCGCCGAGGCGCGGCTCGGTTACCGGCGACCACTCCATCAGCTCGTCGCGGCTGAACTGAATGCGACGCCCCAGCTGTTCCTGACCAGCATCGACCCGGCTGAGCACTACGGCCGCTGCCAGCCACTTGAAGGTGCTGCACATCGGGAAGCGCTCATCGGCCTTGTAGCCGACCATTCTTCCGCTGCCGACCTCGATGCAGTTGATGCCCAGCCGCCCACCCAGCTTCGCTTCCAGCGCTTTGCAGCGTGCCTGGAGGCTGTCCAGCTTCCTGGGCTTTTTTTGGGCGCTGAGCGGGTAGCTGGATGTGGCCAATGCCAGGCCGACCAGGCGATTGAAAGTTCTTCTGTCCATGATGGTTCTTGAAGTGTTTGCGTTGGGATCAGGTTGTTCGGATCAGCGGCTTGGGCGTCCAGGCAGCCGAAAACTGCAAAGGTAGAACAAGCCGAGCACCGGATTAAAGTCCTATGGCGCGCATCCGGAAAGACAGCTTCCAGTCCGGCCCTGACCTTCGGGAAGCCCGCGCTCAGCGGCCCCGAAGTCGCGTGCTAGGATTTCGCGCACTTGCAGCCCCCTCCCGTCCTACGAGTCTTCCGCAGGCATGCCAGAAACGCGCTCCGAAGCAGCCGGCGACTCCGCTGCAGAGACTATCGAAGACCCTCCGCAAGCCGCGATGACGGGGCAGCCATGAGTGGCCTGGTGGTGGTGGACCAGCTCTCCGACTGGCCGGTGGAGATTCCCGGCGTCGAGGTGGTCACCGCCTGGAAGTATTTGACCCACGACGAATTCACCCGGATTCGTGGCGCCCGCGTCTACAACCTGTGCCGCACCTTCAGCTACCAGACCACCGGCTATTACGTGTCGCTGCTGGCCGGTGCCCGCGGTCATCGCATCCTGCCGGACATCACCACGGTGCAGGATCTGAAGCTCGCCGAAAGTCCGAGCGTGCTGAACGACGAGATCGAGGAGCTGATGCAGAAGAGCCTGGCCCGGCTCGGCTCCAACGAATATGTGCTGAACGTCTATTTCGGCGACAGCCCCTACATCCGCCACCAGAAGCTGGCGCGGGCGCTGTTCAATCTGTTCCCGGCGCCGCTGCTGCAGGCCAAGTTCGTCTGGCGCGGCGATGAGTGGCGGGTCGACACGCTGGGCCCGATCGCGCTCGGCGAAGTGCCAGCCAGCCACCACGAATTCCTCTACCAGACCGCGCGCGACTACTTCACCCGCCGCCGTTCGCCGCGTCGCAAGCGCGACTCGACGCGCTACGACCTGGCCATTCTGGTCAACGAGGACGAGAAGGAGCCGCCGTCGAACGCGAAAGCGTTGCGGGCTTTCGAGAAGGCGGCCGAAGACCTCGGCTTCTCGGTCGATTTCCTCGACAAGGGCGACTACGGCCACGTCGCCGAGTACGACGCGCTGTTCATCCGCGAAACCACCGCAGTCAACCATCACACCTACCGCTTCAGCCGCCGGGCGGCGCGTGAAGGTCTGGTGGTGGTCGACGCGCCGGAATCGATCCTGCGCGCCGCCAACAAGGTGTTCCTCGCCCAGCTGATGGAGCGCCACCGCATTCCACAGCCGAAGACCCTGCTGCTGCATCGCGCCAACCTCGATGAAGTGGTCCGCGAACTCGGCTTTCCGATGGTGCTGAAGCAGCCGGATTCGCAGTTCTCGAAAGGCGTGATCAAGGTCGACAACGCCGCCGCGTTCAAACGCGAGACGCGCGATTTCCTCGAACGCTCGGACCTGATCGTCGCCCAGGCTTTCGAGCCCACCGAGTACGACTGGCGAGTCGGCGTGCTCGACGGCCAGCCGCTCTACGCCTGCCG
Organism: Nevskia sp.; assembly: GCF_023266035.1. Taxonomy (GTDB): domain Bacteria; phylum Pseudomonadota; class Gammaproteobacteria; order Nevskiales; family Nevskiaceae; genus Nevskia. The sequence goes on along the minus strand of NZ_JAHFRY010000054.1, from coordinate 14,704 downwards.
CTACTTCATGGCCAAGGAGCACTGGCAGGTGGTCAAGCGCGACGCCAAGGGTGCCAAGCACGAAGGCGATCACGAGACGCTCGACGTCGCCCAGGTGCCGAAAGCGGTGCTCAGCGTCGCGCTGCAGGCGGCGCGCGCGGTCGGCGATGGCCTGTACGGCGTCGATCTCAAGCAGTTCGGCAACGTCGTCAAGGTCATCGAAGTCAACGACAACCCGAACATCGACTGGGGCGTCGAAGACCTGGTGTTGAAGGACGCGATCTACCGCAAGATCATCGAGTACTTCGTCAAGAAGCTCGATGCGCAGACGCGGATGCGCGAGCAGGCTTGAGCGCCGCCCCGAGCAAGCATTCTGCTGCCGGCCGCATCCGTCGCGGCAGCCTGGCGGATATCGAAGCGGTATTGGCGCTGGAAGCGCTGTTCCCGTCCGATCGCATGTCGCGGCGCAGCGTGCGCCGCTTTCTCAGCGTGCCTAACGCGCAGGTGCTGATCGCTGAAAATGCGGACGCCGTCGTGGTCGGCAACCTGGTCTGGCTGCGCCGCCAGGGCAGCCGCGCCGCGCGCATCTACTCGGTGGTGGTGGCGCCCACGGCGCGTGGCCAGCATTGGGGCGAGCGGCTGGTGCTGGCGATGGAAACGGCTGCGCGCGCCGCCGGCTGCGAGCGGGCGAGCCTCGAAGTCCGCAGTGACAACCTCGCGGCGCGGGCGCTGTACGCAAAGCTCGGCTATCGCGAAGTGCAGACGTTGCCCGGTTACTACGACGATGGTTCGGACGGGCTGCGGCTGATCAAGCCGCTGCCCGTCTAGGCTTCGTCGGGCAGATGTTCCAGCGCCAAGGTCTCGCCGTAAGCCGTCGCCAGCGGCAAGCCTGAGCCGTAGCGTCGCCGCAGCCAGCGCAACTGGAAGGCCGTTCTGGCGGCGGTTGCCACCTCGTTCAGAAACCAGGCGTTGACCGCGCCGCCGACCAGCGCGCCGAGCAGCGGCAAGGTGCCGCCGGCCTTGGCCAGACCGAGTCGGCGGGTGATCGCCTGCGCCAGGTTGCTGATGCTGTAGACCGCCGCTTCCTTGGCCAGCTCGCGCTCGGCGGCGCGTTCCAGGCCTTCGCGGATCGCCGCACTATCGGCTTCGGCATCACGTTCCAGCACCTGCAACGCGGCCTGCTTTTCATCGAGCGAGCTTGCCGAGGCCAGCGCGAAGATCGCCACCGGCAGGTGCTTCAGTTCGGCATCGGCACAGTCCTCGCCGTAGCAGAGGCCGATGCGATGGATGACCCGGAACGCCTGCACCAGCAGGGTCGGCACGTCGGCGACCATGCCGGCGGCGCCGACGACACCGAACAGCGCGCCGGTGCCGCCCGCCAGTGCCGCGCCGCGCCGGCCGACCTGGCCGGCATGCTGATCACAGTCTTCGAGATCAGCTTCGTGCAGCTCATCCAGCGTGCTGACGCCAGCCTTGCGCAGCAGCGCCCGGCGGTTCGCCAGCCTTGCCGAGCCGTGCTGCACGCCATTCAGCGCGCTGCGCAGCCAGTCGGCCGGAATGGCTTTCTGCGCGACCTGGGTGGCGGGCGACAGCGCACGGTCGAAGAAGCGGGTTAGCTGATCCGGCGGCGCATCGCGCCAGGCGGAGATGCGTTTCAGCTGATCGACTTCGTAATCGCTCGGCTTGGCACTGGGCTTGGCATCGGGCCTGGGCTTTCGAGTCGTCATAGGGCGTTATTCGAATTCGGTGAGGTGGCAGTGTGCACGGGCACTCCGAAGCCTGCGCGGGTGAGGCATCATTCCGACCCATGTGCCTGATCGCTTGTGCCTGGAACGTTCACCCTTCATTTCCGCTGGTACTGGTCGCCAATCGCGACGAGTTCCACGCCCGCCCGACGGCGCCGCTGGCGCCCTGGGACGATCACCCGCAGATTCTCGGCGGTCGCGATCTGGAAGCCGGCGGCGGCTGGCTGGCGATCGATCGCACGCGGCCAAGGCTGGCGGCGGTGACCAATGTCCGCGAACCGGCCTCGCCGATCCCGCTTGCCTCGCGCGGCCGGCTGGTCAGCGATTACCTGAGCGGCGAGGAGTCGGCCGTCGGCTTCGCCGAACTGCGTCGTGCCGACGGCGACGGCTACGGCCCGTTCAACCTGCTGCTCTGGGATGGCGAGGAGCTGGTGGTCGCCACCAATCGCCTGAAGCCGCGCTGGGAAACCCTGGCCTGGGGCATCCACGGCCTGTCGAATGGCGGCATCGAACAGCCTTGGCCGAAGACCCAGCGGCTGATGGCGCGGCTGGAAAGCTGGCTGGCCAGTGCCGATTCCAGGGCGGCGGAGCCGAATCTCGATCCGCTCTACGAAGCGCTGGCCGATCAGCAGCGCCCGGACGATGCCGCGCTGCCGGAGACCGGCATCGGCCTGGAGCGCGAGCGCCTGCTGTCGACGGCGTTCATCCGCCTGCCCGGCTACGGCACGCGGGCCAGCCAGATCGTGCTGATCGGCCGCGACGGCCGTACCCTGTTTGCCGAGCGCCGCTTCATCGACGGCGGCGTGCCGGCCGGCGAGCAGCGGCTGGACTTCATGCGCGGCAAGCCTCAGCGATAGCTGACACCGATGTGAATGCTGAAGTCCGGCGATGAGCTGAGCAGCACGTCTTCCTGCACGCCCAGATCAAGCGCCAGCCGCCGGTTGAAGGAGATCCGCCCGCCGAATGCGAGCTGGCCGCCCGGGTTGTCGAGCGCGTTCAAGGTCGAGCCCTTGTACAGCTTGGTCTGGACATTGAACTGAGTGATCAGCGCCAGCGCCGGAATCAGCCGATAACCGACGCCGACACCACCGACGCCCACCAGCGGATTCTGCTGGCCACCGAGCTGGTCGGCCGCTTCGTTGTAGGAGACGCCGGCCGACACGTAGCCGAACCAGTGGGTCAGCGAGGCGAAGGGGTTGTAGTCGAACCAGATCGCGCCGCCGGTGGTGCCGCCGAGCAGGAGGCTGTCGCGGCCGGTGGGCAGCTTGGCCATCGCCCGGAAGGCGATGTCGTCACGCAGCGCAAAGCCGGCATTGAGTTCGACATCGCCGAAGTCGGTGCTGCTGTCGTGGACGTCGAGCAAGGTCTGGCCGTCCTTCACGTACTGCACCGCGTAGCGATTGCGCGGCCGCTGCTGACGGCCGCCGTTGGGCAGGCCGAAAGCGTCATGCCAGTTCTCGATGACGTTATCGAGCACGCCGCCGCCGGTGATCAGCAGCGGTACGTCGATGCCGATCTCGACACCCGGCGCCAGACCCTGGCGGAAACCGAAGCTGATGCGCTGGCTTTCAGCGTCGATCAGCAGTGATTCGCGCGCGTTCTGCGCGTTGACGTACTCGTTGCTCCAATCCACCCGCAAGCCATAGGCCTGCTCACCGTCGTGCAGTAGCTGCGAGTTGCCGAGGATCGGCAGCGCTGTGGCGCGGCTCAGGCTGGCTTCGTTGCGAACCGCCAGGGCCGAATCGGCCAGCAGGGCCGGCGACGCCAGCAGGCCTAGCAGGCTGACGCTGGCAACAACGGAAGTGCTGAGTTTCATGAGGGCGGCGGGCTTGGAGGATGGCGCGGCGAGGATAAACAAAGCCTGCGCTGCGAGTCTTGTCCAGGGGGCAGGCCAGCCCCGGGGATGATTGCTGCGCGGGTCGTCTGCTAGCATCCGCGACCGGATTTCCGTTGCATAAAGAGAGTTTCACGATGAACACGTCGCCATCCAATCCCGCTACCGCTGCCCGCCCGGCCACCGAGAACCTGCGCATCAAGTCGATCCGCGCGGTGTCGGCACCGTCGCAGGTGCAGGCCGAACTGCCGATCAACGAAGCCGCCGCGCTGACCGTCGAAACCACGCGCCGCGAGATTCAGGATGTGCTCGCCGGCCGTGACGACCGCCTGCTGGTGATCGTCGGCCCCTGCTCGATCCACGATCCGAAAGCCGCGCTGGAATATGCCGCGAAGCTGAAGGCGCTGCGTCCGTCGCTGGCCAGGAACCTGCTGATCGTGATGCGCGTGTATTTCGAGAAGCCGCGCACCACGGTGGGCTGGAAGGGCCTGATCAACGATCCGAACCTCGATGATTCCTACGACATCGACACCGGCCTGCGCACCGCGCGCAAGCTGCTGCTGGAACTGAACGCGGACGGCATGCCGGCCGGCGTGGAATTCCTCGACATCCTGACGCCGCAGTACCTCGCCGATCTGGTGTCCTGGGGCGCCATCGGTGCGCGCACCACGGAATCCCAGCTGCATCGCGAAATGGCCAGTGGTTTGTCCTGCGCGGTCGGCTTCAAGAACGGCACCGATGGTTCGGTGAAGGTTGCGGTCGACGCCGTGCAGTCGGCGCGCGCGCCGCACCGCTTCCTGTCGGCAACCCAGGAAGGCCAGATCTCGATCTTCGAGACCGCCGGCAACCCGGACAGCCACGTGATCCTGCGCGGCGGTTCCACCGGCACCAACTTCGATTCCGCCAGCGTCGATGCTGCCGCGGCGGCGATGACCAAGGCCGGCATGCGGCCGGCGGTGATGGTCGACTTCAGCCACGCCAACAGCCGCAAGCAGCACCGCCTGCAGATCGAGGTTGGCCGCGATGTCGCCGGCCAGCTCGCCGAAGGTTCCGAGCGGATCATCGGCGTGATGATCGAAAGCCATCTGGTCGAAGGCCGTCAGGAAATCGGCCCGCGCGAGCAGATGGTCTACGGCCAGAGCGTCACCGACGCCTGTCTGGCCTGGGATGACACCGCCGACGTGCTGCGCACCCTCGCCGGTGGCGTCGCGGCGCGGCGTGAGCGTCTGGCGCGGAGCGCCTGATTGGCGATCATGCCGGCCGGTCTGGCCGGCATGAAATTTGATAACTGATGACGGCCGCTTGGGGAGCTGCCGCCATCGGGTTTGATGGTTGGCGACGGAGACCCCCGAGCGGATTGCCAAGCTCGTTGAGCAGCACTCAAACCGACAAATAACGCTCACTCAGGGGTTGCTCGCATGACCATCAATCTTCGATCTGGCGCTGTGCGGCGCCGGGTCGGCTTGGCTGTCGCTTCCTGGCTTGCCTGCTGCTCGATGATCACCTCCGAGGTGATGGCTGCGGATCCGCCCGGCCCGCCACCACTTCTGGTCGCGCTGCCGATACTCGGCCCGCTGCTGCCGGCGCTACCGGCACTGCCGATCTTTGCCGATCTGGGCCAGTTCTTCGGCGGGCTGGACCTGCTGTTGCTGCAACTCGGCGGCGAGCGCATCGAGCCGACGGAGGGCACCGAAACCTTCGAGGGCACTTACGTCCATGACGGGCTGACGCGCCGCTATGTCGGCGTCCGCCCGATCGGGGCGCCAGCCGGCGCACCGGTGCTGCTGCTGCTCCATCCGCTCGCCTTGCAGCCGGCCCGCATGGCCAACCTGACCCGCGCCGGACGCCTCGCCGCCCAGTACGGCGCCTGGGTGTATCTGCCGGAAGCCTTCGGCGCCAACTGGACCGACGATCCGAGCCGCCTCGGCGTCGATGACGTCGGTTTTCTCAGCGGCCTGATCAGCCGCGAGCAGGCCGCCAATGGCCTGGATGCCGGCCGGACCTATGTCGCTGGCTACTCCAATGGTGGCTTCATGGCCGAACGCCTCGCCTGCGAGCGGCCGCAACAGTTCGCTGGTTTGGCGATGGTCGCCGCCACCTTGCGCAACGCCTTGGCCACGCGCTGCATGGGTGGCCAGCGGATGCCGACGGTGATGTTCTCCGGCACCAGCGATCTGGTGGTTCCGTACACGGGCATGCTGGGCCAGTACAGCGTCCCCGATGCAGCGGCGTTCTGGTCGGTCAAGAACGGTTGCAGCGCCGGCTTCACCGATACCCGCTTGCCGAACACGGTCCTCACCGACGGCACCACCGTGACCCTGCGTCGCTACCGCAGCTGTCCCGACAGCGATGTGCGCCTGTATACCGTCAACGGCGGCGGCCACACCTGGCCGGGCACCAACTACGCCGGCTACACGATTGCGCTTGGCGCGACGACTTTCGACATCGATGCCACCTTGCTGTTGTGGCAGGTGTTGGTGCCGTTTGCGAGGCCTTGATCGGTTGGCAAGCTAAGCGGAGCGTCAGGAAACGGGGATTGTCTGGCGGTTTCCGGGCGGCAAAGCGGCCAGCGGGGTATCTGCTCCGATTCCGAGGCTTGCCACATGGCGACTGGTCCGGCCCCCGGCTAAGCTGCAGATCCTGGGGCGACAGGGAAATACAGGAATGCTGCCGAAACGATGGACGATCACGCTGGCCTGCCTGACCGCTGTTATCCATCCTCTAGCCTCTGACGGCAACGACGGGTCCAGCGCTGACGAGTGCCTGGCCGATACCCGTGCTGCCATTGCCGGCATCGCGAAAAACTACGCCGGGTACCCGGACAAGCGCACACAACTAGGCGCAAAAGAACTCGATGCGTCCGAACAACAGGCGCGTAAGGCGGCAGCCAACGTCACTACGCGCGAGGCCTGCGACGCAATCATCGACGACTACGTCGGCCTCTTCCGCGACGCACACTTGTCGCAGTTGGTGCGTAACCAACAGGACAATTTCAGTCGAACCCCGAAATCGTTGTCGGCCACTCGGCAGCTACGATCCCAAGCAGGAGCGGTCTCCCTAGAACCCACGGCGCGGTTGTTATCGGATGAGAGCGTGGTGCTCACCATTCCCGACTTCAACCTGTACTACCGATCCAAACTGGCAACGCTGATACGGCAGTTCGATTCCGAGATGCGACAACGCCCGAATCTGATCATCGATTTGCGCGGCAACAGTGGCGGCAGCGACGGAACCTGGCAGGTCCTGCTGCCGTATCTCTATACCCATCCCATAGTCAACGTGGGCGTCGATGCGCGTGCGACCCGGGAGAATGCCGATGCGTGGGAGGCCATGGGGGCCCAGCTGCCGGACACCGAGTCCGCTAGCCGAACGGCGTTGATGAATGCCGCACAGACGCTACGCAGCGCAGCCGAGGGCAGCTTCATCTCCCTCGTCGAAGATTCGACAACGACCTTGCCCGAGGTGCTGGTGCTGCCTTCGCGGATCGCCATTCTGATCGACCAGGGTTGCGCCAGTGCCACCGAACAATTCCTGCTGGCGGCGCGCCAAAGCATGAAGGTCCGCCTGTTCGGCCAGCCGAGCTGGGGATTGCTCGACTATTCCAACGTGCGTACTTTGCCGTTGCCATCGGCGCAGCGACTACTGGGAATAGCAACGACCCGGTCGCGGCGGCTGCCGAAGCATCCCATCGACAACATCGGGATTCCACCGGACGTGTTCATTGCCGATCTGGACACACAGCAGTCCAGCGAAGAGGCCGTGGATTTCGTTTTGAACTACTGGAAGCAGAAATCCGGCACCCGATGAGGCTCCTCGACGGCGACCTGCCGCCGATCTGCTTTGACGGGGATGACCAGAACCAGCCCGCGTAGGGCGGGAAAGCCGCAGGCGCATCCCGCCTTCCGGGATTCGGACGCTACCGAATCCGGCGGGATGCGCTTCGCTTTCCCGCCCTACCCTTGGAGCAGCGCCCCAAGCCTCACCAATGCTCGCCCTTGAACACATTGGCGAACACCACCTGTTCGAGGGTCGGCTTGTCGGCCTTCGAGTCCTTGTCCTTCGAGCCGCGTGCGGCGGTCGATGACGGGAACAGCTGGAAGCCCTTCGACAGGATGTAGTCGTTGACCTTCGGCCAGATCGCGTAGCTCACCGCGGCGGCGGTGCCCAAGGTTGTCGCGATCGACTTCGGTTCGTCGAGAATCGCCTTGATCACGGTGTCGGCGGCGTCGTCCGGGGACCAGGTCGGCACGTAGCTGTAGATCTTGGTCGGCGCGATCATCGGCGTGCGTACCAGCGGCATGTAGATCACCGTCGTGCGGATGTTGCTGCCCTTCACTTCGGCCGACAGGCAGCGGGTGAACGCATCAAGCGCGGCCTTGGAGGCGACGTAGGCGGAGAAGCGTGCCGCATTGGCCAGCACGCCGATCGAGCTGATGTTGATGATGTGGCCGTTCTTGCGCGCGGTCATCGTTGGCAGCAGCGCCATGATCAGGCGCACCGCGCCGTAGTAGTTCAGCTCCATGGTCCGCTCGAAATCATGGAAGCGGTCGAAGCTTTCCATCACCGCGCGGCGAATCGAGCGGCCGGCGTTGTTGATCAGGATGTCGACGTGGCCGAAGTCGCGCAGCACTTTCGCGGCCATCACGTCGATCGCTTTCATGTCGATCAGATCGCAGGGATAGACGTAGCTCTCGCCGCCGGCCTTGGCGATGATGTTCTGGGTTTCGATCAGGTTCGATTCGGTACGCGCGACGAGGATGACCCGGGCGCCGGCGATCGCCAGGTTCTTCGCCGTGGTGAAGCCGATGCCCGACGAGGCACCGGTGACCAGGATCACCTTGCCCTTCACCTTGGCGATCAGCTCGGCACTCGGCTCGTAATGGATATCGAGGAACTGCTCCCAGTACGACCACAGATGCTTCGCGTAGTCGCGGAATTCCGGGCACTTGATGCCGGTGCCCTTGAGGGCGGCGCGGGCGTTCTTGTCGTCGAACACGGCGCGGTTGGTGATGTAGCCGAGCACCGACAGCGGCGCGCCGATCGCCTTGGCGATCTGCTTCTTGACGCTGGCCGGCAAGGCGCCGCCCATCTGGCCGCCGAACTTGCGCATCGAGGCCGGCATCGTCGGCAGCTCGAACTTCTTCTTGAAACGCGGCCCGTGGGCGGCCTTCAGGATCGACTGGATCAGGTCGCCGACGCTGGGGCTGTTCGACTGCACCAGATGGAAGGTCTGGCCGTTCAGGCCGTCCTTGTGGGCGATCGCATCGAGCGCATCGGCGATGTAGTCGACCGGCGCGATCGGCACCTTGCCGCCTTCGATGCCGAGCAGCGGCAGCCATTTCGGAATCCGGTGACTGAGCTTCTGGATGGTCTTGAAGAAGTAGTAAGGGCCGTCGATCTTGTCCATCTCGCCGGTCTTCGAATGACCGACGACCGCGCCCGGGCGATAGACCCGGAACGGCACCTTGGCTTCATCGCGGACGATCTTCTCGGACTGGAACTTGGTCCGGAAGTACGGATGCTTGACCGGCTGGCCTTCGTCGAACATCGCTTCGGTGAAGCTGCCGACGAAATCGCCGCCGGCCACCGCCACGCTCGACACGTGGTGCAGCACCACGTCGCCGCCCAAGGAGTTGGTGAAGGCCACGGTGTTGCGCGTGCCTTCGTTGTTGATGCGATCGCCGGTCGCATCGTCCATGTTCATGTCGTAGACGGCGGCCAGGTGAAACACGTGCCCGACCTTGCCCTTCAGCTTCTTGAGCTCCGCGGCAGACACCAGGCCCGGCGTGGTGATGTCGCCAGCGACCATCCGCAGCCGGTCGCCGGCATCGCCATAGCGCTCCTGCAGCTGCGCGAACTTGTCTTCCGAGGACTCGCGGACCAGCACGTGGATGGTGGCGTCCGGGCGCGCCAGCAGGCGCTCGATCAGATGCTTGCCGATGAAGCCGGTGGCGCCGGTGACGAAGTAATTCATGTCTGCTCCTGAGCCTTTTTCTGGGACCGTGTGAAGGTCGTTGCTTCAGGCCTCTGCGGCCATTCGGCGTTTTCTAGGGGTTGCTGTGCGTTCATCGTACGAGAAACGCTTCGCTGCGACCGCCGCCGGTCAATGCCCGGTCAATGCTTGTCTGCCTGCTGCGCGCGCCGCCGGGCGAGCCGCTCGTCCTTGTCCTTGTCGCTGCCCCAGATCACTTCCGGGAACAGCAGCACCCGCAAGAGACCAATCAGCATCCAGCCGTAGCTGATGCTGAACAACAGACCACAGAACAGGCTGATCCATTCAAAGTTCGCCGACACGAACTTGATGCCCCACCAGGAGATCACGTCAGTGAGGCTGGCGGCGAGGCCGACCGGGAACACCCACTGATAGACGCGCAGCTGGTTGAACTGCAGCGAGAACGGAATGCCGACGATGAAAAAGCTGGTGGTGAAGCCGAACAGATGGGCGTGGCTGAAGGCAATGAGTTTTCCGAGTGACATCTGCTCGAAGTAGGCACTCGCCGAGCCGTGCAGGTTCAGCTGGTAGCTGATTTCCGAGGCACCGAACACGAAAGCGATGCCGAAGATCACCACCGCCATCGCGATGCCGCGCTTCGCCGCCGGCGGGAAGTTGCGCAGGTTGATGTCGATCGAATGCGAGGAAAACGGCACCAGGCGCCAGATGATCAGGTTCAGCGCGAAGAAGAAGGCGGCGAGCCCGATCGGCCCGCCGACGGTCTGCCAGGCCGGCTTCTCCGGCGGCAGCTCGACGACTTCGGCAGCGGCGACGGGCTTGTCGCTGAAGAAATCGAAGCCGTCCTTCGCTGGCTCCGCAGGCGCGGCTTCGCTCGTTGCCGGTGCTGGCGCTTCGTCGGCAGCGGCGAACAGCGTCGGCGCTGCCAGCCCCATCAGCAAGCACAGGAGCCCGCCGCGTAGGGCGGGCCATGCCCGCCGCCATGGTCCGGAACCGGTGCGGAAGCCGGCGGCCACGGGCCGCCTTACAAGAGCTGAGCTAAGCATTCTTCAGGCGCACGAACAGCAGAGTGCCGGCCTTCTTCACCGCCGCCGTGATCACCGCATCGAGATCGTTGCCGGTCGCCGCCGGCAGCTTGTCGACTGGCACGCCCTTGAACGTCGCGTAGATCTTGCTCTTCGCCGCCTCGGGCACCTGCCGGGTGTTCATCGGCTCGACACTGGCGACGGTCAGCGCACGGTCGGTGGTCAGCAGCAGGTAGAACGGCTTGCCCTGGTATTCGGCGGCGAAGATCAGCGCGGTGCCGGACGGACGCTGATCGGCCAGCGGAATGTAGATGGTGTTGTCGTCGGCCTTGCTCAGCGTCGCACCGAGCAAGGCGGCGCGGGCGACATCGGCATCGGTCAGCAGCGCGTCCTTCGGGAGCCAAGTCTTGACGCCAGGGAAGCGGAGCTGCACTTCCTTCGGGATCAGGCTCAGGGCATCGAGCCAGTCGCCGGGTGATTTCGGTGTCGAGGTCTTCACGCCGGGATTGGCTTTGGCGCTGGCCTCGTCGGTGTTGGCAAAGCCGTCGCCATCGGCATCCTGCTTCTCGATCGCCTTGAACGCCGCGAGGTCCTTGCCGGCCTTCTTGAACGCTTCGCCATAGGGATTCAGCGCGGTGCCGCCGCCATCCTTGTGGCAGGCGTTGCAGGACGGCGCGTAGCCGAACTGCTGCTTGTACATCAGCGCGAAGACCGGCTGGGCCTGGGCTGCTGCGCAAACCATCCACAACGTCATTCCCGCGCAGGCGGGAATCCAGTTCTGACGCACGCGCCGAGGCTGGATCAGTCGCGCTATGGCAACGAAACGGGATTCCCGCCTGCGCGGGAATGACGATGATGGTGAGTGAGTCATGGAATCAGCCAGCCTCAGAAATCGAACATTCCCGGCACCACCGCCCGCATCTGCTCGAGCAGTGTCGGATTCTGCGCCAGAGCTGACTGCAAGCGCTCGTGCTGCAGCGAATCGGCCGGCGGCATCAGCTTGTTGGCCTTGTCGGTGCCCTGGTAGCGCGGCCAGTCCAGCGCTTCGCGGATCGCGTCCTTGGCCTTGATGTTGGCGAGCACGGCGGCTTCGTCCGGGCCGCTCATGAAGTTCAGTTTCTTCGACGGATTGCCGCGATGGCAGGCGAAGCAGTACTGCTCGAACGGGGCCAGCGCCGAACCGGCCGCGAGCGTCACCGGCGGTTCGCCGCTGGCGACGGGCGGGGACAACTCGGCGGTATCGAGGCAGCAGTAGTTCAGCGGCTGGGTGCCGAGTGCGGTCAGCAGCGCGTTCATCGTTCTGACTCGCGAGTAGACGGCAGGCGCGAAGAAAGCGTCGTCGATTCTGTCAGCCGCGGCGACGAGCTTGGCGGCATCGAAGCCGGCGCTGCTTTCCAGCAGCTGGCGATCGGCATCCGAGAACAGTGCCGCAAGGCCGTAGACGCCATCGAGATCGGCCGCACTCAGCATGCGTTTCGGCGGCCGCCGGCTCAATGGATCGAAGGCGGCCTTCAGCTTCGGCAGGCGATCGAAAGCTTCGAGATCCTCGTTGGTCCTGGCGCCATCGCCGGGCTTCGGCTGTTTGGTTGTCAGCGTGCGCAGCCAGCCCTTGAAGCCACTTGCTTCCTCGATCGGATCGCGATTGGCGAGATCGCTTTCAGCAACGGCAATGCCGTCTTTCGGCCAGCCGACGGTCTGCAGTTCGCGCAGCTTCGCAGCGTCGGCGGACTGGGCATCGAAGCCGGCCGGATTCTCCAGCCAGGTCAGCGCGAGCTTGAGCATCGTCCGGCGGCAGACAAGGGAATCGCTGCAGGCGTCGATCCAGATGCGTTGCGTGGCCGGGATGAAGCCGCCGACATCGGTCAGCTGGTCGAAGCGCTCGGGCACGGTCAGCGGATTGCTCGGTGGCACGTCGAGATAGGGCTGATCGTTGCCGCGCGCGGCCTGGATCGCCGCGGCTGTTGCCGGCGCGCCATTGGTTTCGTTCCAGGGCCGCTGCGGGAAGATCGGCACCGCGCCCTGATGGCAGGTGGTGCAGATCGCGCGCTTCGCGTAGACCAGCTTCGGGATGCAGCCGGCGCAGTAGTTCTGGACCAGCTGGAACTCGTAGCGGCCGGCCGCTTCGTTGTAACTCAGCACTTCGATCTCGCTGGCGTTCTCGACGAAGCCGAGAAACAGCTGACCGCGCGGATTCAGGCCCAGCGACGCCGGCGTGCTCGCGGCCTGGAAATCGGCGGCGGCGAGCACTCTGGGATGTGCGTCATCGGCCAGGCCCTTGAGCAGCGAGCGGCCATGCGGAATCAGCAGACTGAGGGGTGCCGCCGTTTCCGGATCGTTCTTGCGGATCAGCTCGACGAGCTTCGGAAGCGGATACGGAATCTGGCCGTTGGCGGCGATCAGATGATCGAACAGCGAGCGCGTGCCGGCCGGCGGCAGATCGTCCGATGGGATGAGTTTCGCGCTCAGCGAATCCGCGGTCAGCGCGCCCGGCTGCTTGGCCAGTTGGGTGATGCCGCTGCCCTCGTCGCTGCCGCAGGCCACCAGCAGGCTGGCAACCAGGGCAGCGGCAACGACGGCGCGCATCGCCGCGATCACATGAGCTTGAGGAATTCGCGCAGCGCCAGCTTGTCGGCCGGCGACAGGCTGACGCCGAACTGGTGGCCCTTGTTCTCGATCGGGTCATCGCACTTCATGAACAGCGGATGGTGCGGATCGGCGCTGGCGAAGTTGGCGATCGGCGTGCCTTTGGAGACCGGCAGCTTGAGCAGGCCCTGGCCGTCCTCGCGCGGCGCCAGCCAGAAGTCACGGTCGATGACCGTCGACTTCTGCGGCCGGTGCGGCGTGATCGCCGGATCGTCCGAGGTCATCAGTTCGTCGAAAGCCTGCTCGAACTGCGTGACCCGGCCCTTGACCGTGTAGTCGAGCGTCTTGCCATCGGCCAGCCGCGTCTGTTCGCCGATCGCGTTGTTGTGCAGGAACGGTGCGGTGGCCCAGACCGACAGCAGCGAAATATTGCGGTAGTAGCCTGGTCCGCCTTCGATCTTGTGCTCGCCCATCTTGGTGCCGCCGAGGCCCGGCACCATGCGGTTGAGCACGTTCGGCACGCTGCCCGGCGATGTCCGGTTCTTGTAGTCCTCGCTGGAGAACTCTTCCCAGATGTGGCCCTGGTTGTGGTTGTCGTGCAGCGCGCGGCACATGTTGGTGCCGATGATGTTGAATGGCGTCGGTTCGTCGTTGCCGAGCCAGTCCTGGCCGAAGATCTCGTCCTTGGCGAACTGTGCGGGACGCAGCACGCCCTTCGCGTCCTTGGCCATGTGCTTGGCGATGAACGCCGGGCTGGTCCGCTCGGCTTCGCTGAACTCCTGCTGCCAGTGCGCTTCGGAACCGAACACGTGACCGTCGTAATAGCGCTCGAGCGCCGCCTTGTCCTGGCGCACGTTCTCCGGCGCCACCTGGGTGCTGTGGCAACTCGCGCATTCGCGAGCGAAGACCTTGCGGCCTTGCGGCACCTTGCTCAGATCGATGTAGTCGAGCCCGGTCTTGCCGTCGACATCCTTTGCCGCCGGCAGATAAGTGGGCCCGCCGGTGATCAGGAACGCGGCGAGGTCGTCCATCTTGGCGTCGGCGTAGTTCCAGGGCTCGCAGTCACGCGCGCACTGGGCGATGCGGAACGGCTTCTGTGCGGCCTTCTCACCGAAGAAGCTGCCCGGGCTCGGGAAGTTCGGCGTCCAGCATTCCTCGGTGCACATGCCGATGTTGACGTAGACGCGGATCAGCGCGAGGTGATCGCCGACCGTGTCTTCGCCGCCTTTCAGCACGTGCTGGGTACGGCCTTTCTCGAGCTTGCCGGTGATCGGATCCTTGATCGTGTTGGTGAAGACACGCCGATTCTGGAAATCCATGATGTTGTTCTGGGTGCCCGGATTGTTCTGGAAATCGTTGGCGACCAGGCTGGTATCGATCGTTCCATTGCGGCCGGCCTGCAGCGCGATGCGGGCCAGTGAATCAATCGGTGCGCCCTGGAAGAACAGGGTCGGCTGGTTGATGTGCTGGTTGCCGATGGTCGCCAACAGGTTTTCCCACTTCGGCAGGTTCGGATTGACCGGCGGCCGGGTCGGGTCGAAGCCGACGTGGCATTGCACGCAGGGATGGCCGATCACATAGCGCAGGT
>NZ_JAHFRY010000161.1 GCF_023266035.1 Nevskia sp. | reverse complement strand
CCGAGGGCATCGGCCACCGGGCCAGCCACGTGCTGATCAATTCCTCGCTTGGCGAGTTCATGGATCACATGAAGGGCAATCGCAAGGAAGCCGGCACCAGCCGAGCCGACGATCTGGTGGTCAAGCGCGATGAAGCCTACTGGCAGCGCATGAAAAAACCGGATCAACCCTGAGCGATCGCTGCAGCCGCGCCGTCATTCACGCCTCCCACGATTCAAGCGATTCATGTCGACCCGTTCCCCCTCCTCCGAACATTCAGGCTCGCGCTCCCTATTGAGGATCGCCGCCGCCATTCCCCTGCGCCGCAACATCGTGGTGATGCTGTGCCTGTCGTTCGCGAGCGTCGCCGAAGGCATCGGCATCGCCACCCTGCTGCCGCTGATCGCCGTGCTCGGCGATGACGGCTCGAAAACCAATGCCCTGAGCCAGGGCGTGCTTGGCGTCCTCGATCGCCTGCATCTGCCGCACGATCCGGCGATCCTGCTCGGCATCATCGCCGCCGGCATGCTGCTCAAGGCGGGCCTGATGCTGCTGGCGCTGCGCCAGGTCGGCCATGCGGTGGCCGATGTCGCGGCCGGCATGCGGCTGGGGCTGATCGAAGCGCTGCTGCATGCCCGCTGGAGCTATTACGTGCGCCAGCCGGTGGGCCGCTTCTCCAGCGCCCTCGGCGGCGAAGCCACGCGGGCCGGCGAGGCCTACAACGCGATGAGCCTGATGTTTTCCCTGTCGGTGCAGGCGCTGGTCTATCTGCTGGTTGCCGCCCTCGCCTCGTGGAAACTGGCGGTGCTGGCGATCCTGGTCAGCCTGATCATGATCGGCTCGCTGAACCGCTTGCTGGCAATCGCCAAGCAGAACGCCCGCCTGCAGACCGGACGCCTGCAATCCCTGCTGGTGCGGCTGACCGACGTGCTGGTCGGCATCAAGCCGATGAAGGCGATGGCCCGACATGCGCGCTTCAACACCCTGTTCCAGCAGGATCTGAAAGCGATTCGCAAAGCCTCGCGCCGGCAGGTGTTCTCGAGGAACGCCAACAAGGCGCTGCAGGAACCGATCCTCGCGCTGTGTCTGAGCATCGGTATTTTCGGCGCGCTGCGGGTGATGCAGCTGCCGATCGGCGAGGTGCTGATCATGAGCCTGCTGCTAGCCAAGATCGTCTCGATCGTCGGCAAGGCACAGCAGGAATTGCAGAACGTCTATGCCGCCGAAAGCGGCTTCTTCCTGGTCCGGCAGGCGATCGAGGACACCCGGCAGGCGCGCGAAAACGCCCACGGCGGACAGGCCCCGACCTTCACCCAGGAACTGCGCTTTCGCGACGTCTCGTTCGCCTTCGATGGCCACCGCATCCTGCACAACGGCAGCTTCACCTTGAAGGCCGGCGAAGTGGCGGCGCTGACCGGCCCTTCCGGCGCCGGCAAGACGACGCTGGTCGACCTGCTGCTCGGCCTGCATCAGCCGGATGCCGGCGAGATCCTGATCGACGACGTACCGCTCGATCAGCTCGATCTGATGCGCTGGCGCGCCATGACCGGCTACGTGCCGCAGGAGCTGATGCTGTTCAACGACAGCATCGCCACCAATGTCACGCTCGGCGCCCCCGAGTTCAGCCGCGACGATGTCGAACGCGCGTTGCGCCAGGCCGGTGCCTGGGATTTCGTGGCGCGGCTGCCGGACGGCATCGATACCAGCGTCGGCGAGCGCGGCAGCATGCTCTCCGGCGGCCAGCGCCAGCGCATCGCCATCGCCCGCGCGCTGGTCCACCAGCCGCGCCTGCTGATCCTCGACGAGGCCACCAGCGCGCTCGATCCGGGCACCGAAGCCGGCATCGTCGACAACGTCTGCGCACTGGCCCGGAGCACGGGGCTGTCGGTGCTGTCGATCTCGCATCACGCCGCCTGGGTGGACGCGGCCGAACGAGTGATTCGTCTCGAAGGCGGGGTGCTGACCGAGACCCAGCTTGCCGCCTGAGGCCAGCGACAGGCCTCATCTGCTATTCGCGCCGTACTACAAATGGGGCGGCAGCAGCGAGTTTGTCCGGGCCGTGACCCTGGCCCAGGCTGCCCGGCGACGCTGGCCGGCAGCGACCATCGAATTCCTGTTGCCCGGCGGCGCCGAAACCCGGCACGACTGCCCGTTCCCCGTCTCTTTCAACGATGCGCATCTCGACAAGCCGACCAGGATCAGCTTCCTGAACCGAGAGATCCGCGAGCGCCGGCCGCATCTGGTGATCTTCGATTGCTACAGCCATCCGGCGGTGCTGGATCAGTGCCGCGCCGTTGGCGCACGCAGCGCGTACGTTGCCGACCAACCCGGAACCTGCAAGCGCGCCTTCGAATGGTCCTGGCTGTGGCGACTCGACGCCCACTGGCAGCAGCGCCCTTATCTGACATCCTTGGCATTCACGCCAGGGCAGCGGCTGTTGTCGGCGATCAGCGCCACGCGGCGCGCGATCTTCGATACCTACTTCGACGATCTGCCGTCCGACCTCGACGAGCTGCAGCCGGAAATCCGGGCGCGCGCCAATCAGCCGTTCGCCCTGCTGGTGCCGGGCGGCGGCGGTTACCGAGTCGATGGCCGCCATGTCGGCGACATCTTCCATGCCGCAGCGGAACGGCTGCATGCGGCCACCGGCCTCGACGCCATCACCCTGCTCGGGCCGCTGCACCAGGGGCCGATCCCGGAAGGGCAGACGCTGGCGATCAAGGCGCTGAACCTGCCGCAGCTACTGGTGCTGATGCGCCGAGCCCGGATCATCGTCACCAACGGCGCCACCGGTGCGCTGCATCAGGCGCTGGCCTGCGGTGCCGCCTGCGTCGCCTCACCACTCGGCGGTTCCGACCAGCCGGAAAGAATCCGGCGTTACACCCAAGCCGGCCTGGCGCTCGCGGCGGCACCGGAAGCTGCTGCATTGGCGGAGGCTGCCGAAAGATTGCTGACCACCGAAGGTGACGCGATCCGCCAGCGGGTCTCCGCCCTGAAGCCGGTCAACGGCATTCCGCTGATGATCCGCCTGATCGAAGAGCAGCTCGCTTTGCGCGCTGATCGCAGCGTGTCGAAGGCAAGCGGCACAGGGTAAACGGCTACCATAGCGGCCAACTCCGGCACCCCGATCGGCCCGCCGAGCACTGCCTCACGCCGCCTGCGGCGTCTTCCCGCGCCTCCGAATGAAAGTCGTTTTTCCGTACATCGCGCAGACTCACCAGATTCCGCACAGCTTCCCGATCGCCGCCGAACTGGCGACGCAGCGGCCGGACTGGGCGGTGCATATCGCCTGCTCCACCGATGAGCAGGAGCGTCTGGTCCGGCGGTTGATGGGCTTGTACCCGAACGCCCGGCTGCGCATCGATCGTCTGTGGGTCGGCTGGCTGCAGCGCCTGTATCAGCGGCTGCGTGGCGAAGGCATTCCGCCCAAGACCCTGGTGCTGATCGGCAACCGCAGCTATTTCCGCCGCTTCGACGCCCTGGTGGTGCCCGAGCGCACCTCGCTGCTGCTGAAGAAGCTGCGCCTGCCGAAGCTGCGGATGATCTGGACCAATCACGGCGCGCCCGGCCGCGCCGTGACTTACGCCGATGACCTGATCGAGTTCGACTACCTGCTGCTGGCCGGCGAACGGCAGGCCGCGCGGATGCGCGAACAGGGCACCCTGCGCGAAGGCCGCTACCACGCCGGCTGCTACGCGAAGTTCGATCTCGTCGACCGGCTCGATGCCCAGCGCCGCCGGCTGTTCGACAACGATCGCCCGACGGTGCTCTACAACCCCCATTTCGAACCCGGCCTGTCGTCCTGGCCCAAGCAGGGCTTCGCGGTGCTCGAGCACTTCGCGCAGTCGAAAGACTGGAATCTGATCTTCGCGCCGCACATCCGCCTGTTCGATCGCCGCGATCCTGTCACCCAGGCACGGCTCGATCGCTACCGGACCTTGCCGCATGTGCTGATCGACACCGGCAGCGATGCCTCGATCGACATGACCTACACCCAGGCCGCCGATGTCTATCTCGGCGACGTGTCGAGCCAGATCGCCGAATTCATGGTTCGGCCCAGACCTTGCTTGTTCATCAACAGCCACGACGCTGCGTGGCAGAACTCGCCGGACTATCTGTTCTGGCAGCTCGGAACCGTGATCGCCAACGTCGACGATCTGGACGTGGCCCTCAGCGATGCAGTCGCCAACCATGGCCACTGGATCGAACGCCAACGCCAATACTTTCGCGACACCTTCGACGCCGATCCGGAAACCATAGGCCGTTCGGCCGCCGCAGGCGCCGCTGCCATTGCGAGTTTCCTGGAAACCAGCCGATGAACCGCGACGAAATACGCGCCACCGCAGGCCTCAGCGTCATCTACTCGCTGCGCATGCTCGGCATGTTCATGATCTTGCCGGTGTTCGCGCTGTACGCGCGCGACCTGCCGGTGCCGGCCACCGCCTTGCAGATCGGCCTCGCGATCGGCCTTTACGGCCTGATCCAGGCGGCGCTGCAGATTCCGTTCGGCTGGCTGTCGGACCGCATCGGCCGCAAGCCGGTGATGGTCGGCGGGCTGGCGCTGTTCGCGCTCGGCAGCGCACTGGCCGGCGCCACCCACGACATCCACTGGATCATGGCCGGCCGCGCGCTGCAGGGCGCCGGCGCCATCTCGGGGGCGGCGTCCGCCTGGCTCGCCGACGTCACCCGGCCGCAGGTGCGCAGCACGGCGATGGCGATCCTCGGCGCCGGGCTCGGCGTGTCGTTCATCCTGGCGCTGGTGCTCGGGCCGATCGTCGCCGGTTTCATCGGCGTGTCCGGCATCTTCGATCTGACCGCTGTGCTCGCCACCGCGGCGATTCCGCTGGTGATCTGGGGCATTCCGGCAGCGCCGAAGCTGCCGCCAGCCGGCGCACCGGCCTCGATCCGCGCCGCCCTCGCCGATCCGCAACTGCTGCGGCTCGATGCCGGCATCTTCCTGCTCCACGCAACGATGACCGCGGTGTTCGTGGCCTCGCCGCTGGCGCTGGAGAAAACCCTCGGCCTCGCCGGCAACGAGCACTGGAAAGTCTGGCTGCCACTGCTGCTGGTGTCGATCGTGCCGGTGTTTCCACTGTTCCGGATCGTCGAAAAGCGCCAGATCGCCAAGCCGATGTTCATCGCCGCAGTCACCGCCCTGACGGTGGCGATGCTGCTGGCGGCCGGCGCCTGGCAATCGAAGCCTGGCCTGGTCGCGGCCCTGTTCCTGTTCTTCCTCGGTTTCAACTACCTGGAAGGCGCCCTGCCATCGATGATTTCCCGGCGCGTGCCGCCGGAACGCAAGGGTGCCGCGCTCGGCGTCTATTCCAGCGCCCAGTTCCTCGGCGGCTTCGCCGGCGGCTCGCTTGGTGGCATCACGCTGGGGCATTTCGGGGTGGCTGGGGTGTACGCGACCGCAGGCGCGCTGGCGGCGATCTGGCTGATAATAGTTGGGACTGGGGCATCCGGCCTGGCGGTTGCTGAACGTGCAATCCCGGCCCCAGAACACACGACAAATTGAGCAGCACGGAGGCGATATGGCATCACGCGGCGTAAACAAGGTCATCCTGATCGGCAACCTCGGCAAGGACCCTGAAGTGAAGTACTTCCCGAACGGCGATGCGTTCTGCAACCTGACCCTCGCCACCTCGGAGTCGTGGAACGACAAGGCCTCCGGCGAAAAGAAGGAAAAGACCGAGTGGCACAACGTGGTGTTCACGCGGAAGCTCGCGGAGATCGCCGGCCAGTACCTGAAGAAGGGCGCCAAGGTCTATGTCGAAGGCAGCCTGCGTACTCGCAAGTGGCAGGACAAGGAAGGCCAGGATCGCTACACCACGGAAATCCTGGTCAACGACATGCAGATGCTCGATGGCCGCAGTGGTGGAGGCGGCGGTGGAGGCATGAGCGACGACGATTACAGCCAGTCTGCCCCGCCGACCCGCAGCTCGCCGCCAGCCCGCAGCAGCGCGCCTACACGCGCACCGCAGCCGCAGGCAGCACCGGCGGCCGAGCACTTCGAGGATGACGACATCCCGTTCTGATCAGGCTGCGCTTCTCTGCTACCCATAACCCCCTGCGACAGGGGGTTATTTTATTTTCGAGCGTTTTGTTTTTGACTCCCGCGTAAGCTGCCGCTCCGCCTTCTCCAGTTCGGCGATGTCGTCGGCATCGGCCGTGCACGCATCGGCCACTCGACGCTGCGCATCGAACTGTTCGTAGCGCTGGTGTGCGATGGCCACCATGTCGTCGTGGCTGACGCGGCCGGCACCCCGCAAAAGCGGCCGCTCGTTGAACTCGATGAAGCTATTGACATACTGCCGCCAGTCCGCCATGTGAAGCTGCTTGCGGTTCATGACGCGCAGTTCGGCGAACTCCAGGAAGGCGACGACGATGCGGTTTAGATGCTCGATCTCATTCGCCGCGAGATAATTTTTGGCCACGATCACGTCGGTCTTGCGCACGCGGCCTGCTTTCCAAGCCGTCAGCGCCATGTTGGGCACGCTTGGGTCGGCGCGTTTCATCACCAGTTCCGCCGCTGTGCATTCGGTGACCGCGAACAGCATCTTGTTCTGCACTTCCGCAAAGAACTGGCCGACTGCCTCGCCGTCATCCCGGTAGTCCGCCGAGAGCGCAAAGAGATCGCGGACCTTGTGGTAAAACCGCTTCTCGGACGCCCGGATTTCCCGGATGCGTTCCAGCAGTTCGTCAAAGTAATCCCAGCCAGCCGGCTCCTTGAGCCGGGCATCGTCCATGACGAAACCCTTGACCAGGTACTCGCGCAGGTGAGCCGTGGCCCACTGGCGAAACTGGATGCCGCGCGGGGAACGAACCCTGTAGCCAACGGCGAGGATGAGGTCGAGGTTGTAGGACTTGACCGTGCGGCGAACCGACCTCGCACCCTCAACTTGAACTTGTAAGTAAGCCTTACAAGTTGCCTCTTCCGTCACTTCGCCTTCGCTATAGATGGCTTTGACGTGCTGGGTGATGTTCTGTGGGGTAGTTTGAAACAGCTCGGCAATTTCGGCTTGCGCAAGCCAGACGGTGCCGTCCACCGCCTTGAGACTGAACTGGGCGCGACCGTCTTCCGTGGGATAGAGGATCAGTTCTCCGCTGCCCAAGATATTCTCACTCATTGCCCAGCTCCTTCAGATATCGGGCGGAATAGCTGGCGGTTTCACGCTGCTACTTGCAAACGAGGGAATGTTGCAACGCATCCTCAGTAACCGCCACCCAAAGCCTTGAACAAACCGATCGCCGCGGTCTGCTGCGCAAGCGAGGCCTGCACCAGGCTGTCTTCGGAGCTGAGGCGGGTGCGCTGGGCGTCGAGCAGGGTCAGCAGGTCGTCGGCGCCGGCGTCGTAGCGGGTGCGGGCCAGCTGGTAGGCCAGCCGCGCCTGTTCGGTGGATTGCTGCAGCAGCGCGGCGCGCTGCTCGTTGGTGCCGACCGCGACCAGGTTGTCTTCGACATCCTTGAGCGCCAGCAGCACGGTCTGGGCGTAGTTCTCCATCAGTTCCCGCTGCTGCGCTTCGGCCAGCCGCACCTGACTCTGCAGGCGGCCGCCGTTGAAGATGGTTTGCGATAGCGAGGCCGCGAGCGACAGCAAGGTGCTGCTGCCGCTGGTGATCAGGCCGTTGAAGCCGGCAGAGGCCGACAGCGACACGCTCGGTAGCAGCGCCGCACGGGCGATGCCGATATCGGCATTGGCGGCGATCAGCGAGCTTTCCGAAGCGCGGATGTCCGGCCGCTGCAGCAGCAGGCTGGCCGGCGTGTCGACGGCGATCTCCGGCACGTTCAGCCCGGCGAGCGTGGTCGCCGTCACCGTGAAGCCGCCTGGTGCGCGGCCGAGCAGCACGGCCAGCGCGTGGTGGGTCTGCTCCAGGCTCAGGCGCAGCGACGGCAGGCTGGCTTCGATGTTGAGCAGCGTGGTTCGCTGCTGCGCCAGCTCCAGCGCATTGGCGCCACCGTTGTCGTAACGCAGCTGGACCAGGCGCAGCAGTTCAGCGGCGGCAGCGCGGTTTTCCTCGGTCAGCGCCAGGCGATCCTTCAGCGACAGGATCAGAAAATAGTTGCTGGCCACGTCGCCCTGCAGCACCAGCGCCACGGCATTGCCGTTGTAGCCGCTGGCATCGAGCCGCGCTCGCGCTGCCGCTGCGGTCGCCCGGTTGGCGCCCCAGAGATCAAGCTCGTAGGACGCGCTGAGCGTCGCCTGGCTGTTTTCGCTGGTGTCGTTGCCACCACTGCGATTGGTCGAGGCCGATGCCGATGCATTGACCGCCGGCACCAGGTTGGCGCGCGCAGCCCGGGCGCTGGCGCGGGACTGTTCGATGCGTGCCAGTGCGGCAGCCAGATCGTGATTGGCGGCCAGCGCTTCGCTCATCAGCTGATCGAGTTCGGCGCTGCCGAAGCGCTGCCACCATTGCGGGACGACCGGCACCGCCTCGGCGCTGGCTTCGTCGGCCTGGGCGTAGCGTTCCGGCAGCGGCAGCTCGGGCTGGGTCAAGGTCGGGGTCAGGCTGCAGCCGGCGAGCAATAGCGCGGCGGCAGCGAATGTCAGGCAGGAGAAGTTTTTCATGGCTGGTTCTTCGGACTATTCGGAAGCCAGAGCGACGACGGGATCGAGGTTCGCCGCCTTGCGCGCCGGCAGATAACCGAACAGCAGGCCGGTGATGAAAGCGGAGCCGAAGGCGAACACGGCCGGGGCGACGGTGAACACCACTTTGGAGCCCAGGGCTTCGGCCGCGAGGGCCGCGCCGATGCCGAGCAGCACGCCGATGACGCCGCCGATGCCGCAGATCACCAGCGCCTCGGTGTTGAACTGCAGCAGGATGTTGCTGGTGCGCGCGCCGGTGGCCATGCGCACGCCGATCTCGCGGGTCCGCTCGGTGACGCTGACCAGCATGATGTTCATCACGCCGATGCCGCCGACCAGCAAGGAAATGAACGCCACCGACCCAAGCAACAGGGTCAGCGTGTTCTGCGTGGTGGTCGCCATCTCCATCAGCGAGGTGGTGCTGCGCACTTGGAAATCGATAGTGCCGTGGCGTGCCGTCAGCAGTTCGGTGATCGCGGCCTCCGTGCTATCAGCGACATCGGCGCTGGCCAGCTTGACGTTGATGGTGCCGAGAAAGCGCTTGCCGAATACCCGCGCGAAGC
>NZ_JAHFRY010000053.1:23124-29203 GCF_023266035.1 Nevskia sp. | reverse complement strand
TTCGGACACCAGCCGGAACAGCGCGCCGTCGCCGTCGAAGCTCCAGGGCCTGCCTTGCTCGACGACTTCCAGCCGAGGCTCGTCGTGGCGGTACAGCAGTTCGTTGGCCACCTTGCCGGACGGCGTCTTGTAGGTCAGTTCCAGCGCCTCGGACCCGAACCACTGGACGCTGACCACGACCACCGATGCATCCGGCACGATGCCGCGGATCGCAGCATTCGTCTGAAGTTCTTCCAGCTTCATTATTGCTTTGAATTCCCTGAATTTTTTGGCGCTCTGCTGGCGCTGTCTCCACGCACTGCGTTGATCTTGCCGCTACCACTTCGTCAACAGGATCACTTATCCGCAGGCCGTTACAGGTACGACGCTAGCCCGGCATCGAAAACTCTGGAAGCGCTTGTTAACGGATAGTACGGTACGGCAGGGCTCTGCCCCATCATCTTTGTGCCCTCATTTCGGAGGCGTGTGATGCAGTGCCCGCAACCATGGTGAATATCGCCAAGCAGCGCCTGATCAGGCGGCGCGTTGAAGTGCTTCGCCACGAGTTGGACCAGCGGCTGCAAACACGCGCCCTTACCTCGTACTCGACCCTGACCGAGTACGCGTCAGCTGAACTGCGGGCCGGCCGCGGCGGCTTGGCACTGATCGAAGTTCCACTCAGAAGCCTCGAAGAACTTGGAACCTTCATCGCTTCCGAAACGCACGACTGGCCCGGCCGGGTCTGGGACCAGGTCCGGGCTGACCTAAAGCCTCAGCACTCCGCTGAAACGAGTCGGGCAATTCTGAACGGCCTGCTGGACGAGTTCGCCTGGCCGGCCGGCGCACAGCCGTTCACTCTGAATCATCTCGATAAAACCCGAATTACTACTGCGCTTACCCGTCATGCCGAACGCCTTGGCCAGCGCGACTCGGATGGCTGGAATTCCTTGATCCGGCGGGCGGATCAGCTGTTGGGATTGGCGGAAGTGAGCATTCGGAACACCGCCGTGGCAGCGCGCGAGAAGGCGGCGATCGCCATCGAGGAATTTCTGCAGAACGGGGCGGAGGAACGGTCAATGGCCGCTGCCATGAATGCCAACGCTGAGGCGGCCCCATCGGGGAGCAAAGTCCTCGATAAGCACGCTCGCAGTTCGAGCAAGGGTGGGAAAAACAGGGCGGAGAAAAGCCCGAAGAACGCCGCGAAGATTTTGGTTCGGCAGCGGTTTGATGCACGCAAGCCAAAACTTTGGCATCACGGCGATTTGGCGGCATTTGCCAAGGACATGCTCGTAGATTTTCCTGTACTTACAAGCACAAAAGTTGTCGAGGGATGGGTTCGGCAGTGGCGCAACGACGACCTCAAAAGTCAGTCAAGCGCTTGACTGGCCATTCAAGCGGCTGAGGAGTCGAAGTCAGTGGGATTGTGAAACATGGTGCGGGTCGGCTCATCCAAAAGGAACCGACATGGACCACTTGCTGCAGAACCGCATCACCATCATTCGCCGCCGCCAGCTCGAATCCCGCATCGCAGTCAGCCGCAGCACGATCTACGACTGGATCAATCCGCGCTCGCCTCGCTACAAGCCAGACTTCCCCAAGCCGATCAGCATTGGCGGTGGCGCGGCCGTCGGCTGGGTCGCATCGGAAGTCGATCAGTGGCTGGCTGATCAGATTGCGGCCAGCCGCAGGGGTGTGGCATGAGCACCATCCAGAATTATGGTGCCGGCCCTATAAACCGTTCCCGCCGCACCCGGGCACGGGTTGAGCAATTGGATTTGCAGATCCTTGCAGTGCTTTGCGAAGACCACCCGCAGAGCATCCGCCACGTGTTCTATCGGATGACGGACCCCCGCTTGCTTGAACCCGTCGAGAAATCCGATCTTGGCTATCGCCATGTGCAGCACCGCTGCGTTGAACTCCGGCGGCAGGGGAAGCTGCCCTACCACTGGATTTCCGATGCGTCCCGTCGCGGCTACTTCGTCGATACGTACTCCGGTGCCGGCGACTTTTTGAAGCGCGTGACGGGTTTCTACCGGGCTGACCTCTGGGCAGATGCTGCCGCACATGTCGAGGTCTGGGTCGAATCGCGTTCGCTTGCAGGTGTTATCCAGGCGGACTGCGAGGAACTCGCCGTGAGTTTGTTCCCCTGCGGCGGCTTCAGTTCGATCACTTTTGCTCACGAGGCCGCAGGCTTCATGAATCGTCACGTGCAGAAGCCGGCAGTGATCTACTACCTCGGCGATTATGACCCTGCCGGCGTTCTGATCGATCAGGTGCTGGAACGTGAATTGCGCGAGCATCTCGATCCCCACGTCGATATGCGGTTCGTCCGCTTGGCCATCACGGAAGAGCAAATCAGCCGGTACGACTTGCCGACCAAGCCGCGCAAGTCCGGTGACCGCCGCTCCCAGCACGTCAAGGAAACGGTCGAAGCTGAGGCGATGCCGGCACGAGAGCTGCGCTCGCTGCTCCGTGAGCATGTCGAATCCTGGTTGCCGGCCGGCGCCCTTCAGGCGGCCAAGGTGGCCGAAGCATCGGAACGCGAACAGCTCAATCGCATGGCCCTGCTGCTGCCTGGGCGCAAGTCATGAGCAGCTCTCGTAAAAAGGGAAAAGCAAAACGGGCGGAGGCGCATGTCCGCCTCTACCGTCATGAACTTGAGTGCCCGGCGTACCGCACCATGTCCACCGATGCGCGAGCCTTGCTTGTTGAGTTCCGCTCGCTGTTTAACATCGACGAAAATAGTGTCTTCCTGAGCGTTCGTGAGATGGAGCGGCGCCTCAACGTCGGGCAGCGCCGCGCGCAAGCGGCTCGCGACGAATTGCTGGAGCGTGGCTGGATCATCGAGTTGGAGCCCGGCGCCTTTCACCGGAAAAACAAACTCGCAACGGTGTTTGCGCTGACCAATGAACCACTGAAGCGCATTGACGGTGCCGTGCCGTTGAAATCGTACATGCGTTGGCAGGCTCCGGTAAAAATCACGGTAGCCAAATTGGCTACGCACGGTAGCCATACCGACTACCGAGAGGAAGTAATTTCGCGCCTTGAAGCGGGCGACGGTAGCCGTGGTGACTACCGTCAGCACGAAATGGCGTCGTTGTCGGTAGCCAGGACAGCTACACAGATAGTGCTACCACCGGAGGGAACGGACGGTGCTTCGCTGTTGGCGGCAGCAAGCTCGCCCGACATCGGAAAATCGCAGCAGCTCTGGCTCTTGGCGGCCTGGATGCTCGTGACCGGTGTCGACCGCGGACAGATCTCGTGATCTGCTGCTGCGGCGGTCGGACGCTGCGGGGCTACGCGTCTCACGATAATCTGAAGCTTGTTTGGCAGGAGTGCACTAGCTGCCGCCGCTGCGCCCGCTACGAGTTCACTGGACCAGGGCAACCCGTGCTGTTGGGGCAAGCAGCGCGCAAAGAGTTCCGGATGATGGAAATCGCGCACCAGCTTGCCGCGCCGCCATCGACGTCCACAATTGTCGATATCAATCGGACGCGTAATCGCCAGAAAAGGTGAGCGATTCGAGAATGAAGGCGCGGTTCATCACGCGAATAAACGCTCACTACGGTTCAAACAATGCAGCAGAATCGGGCCAAGCTGTGCACAACGTGCAGGACATGCAGTAAGCCCATCGCGGCATGATCAGGTAGGAACCCCGATGTCGATGCCCTTTGTCATCTACACCTGCACGGCCTGCAACTTCCGGGGCGCAGAGCACGTCGTCTGGGGACGATTTCATTACCGGACGTCCAAGGGCGAGATCAATCTGGAGCGCCAGCTGGGTTGGTGTGACGACTGCGGAACCCTGGCCCCGATCGAGCAATTGCCGACTCGCGAACGTCTTGCCGCCAATCGGGCGTTAATCGACGAATACAAGCTGCGCCTTACTGAGCTCCGCGAGAGTGAGAAATCGGGCCGCCCGCTTTGGATGCGCCTGCTTGGCTTCAAACGGCTCTCGCCTGACAGGCTGAAACTTCGGGAAGGTCTCCGGGAAGTTGAGGAGAATCAGATCGAGCTTAGGCGACGTGCCAATACGTTGTCGGAGCGTCGCGCGGGTCCCCGCTGCCTGATCTGTTCCTCTGAATCGGTACGAACGGTTCCACAGCCGTCCATGCCCAGCGAGTACGAATCAGTCGATCTCTATGAGGTGATCCCGGTCGACATGCAGCATCCGGGATGCACCGGCCAGCTGATGGCCTGCAACTCGGAATTCAGACTGAACATGCGACTGTTGAAACGTATCTATGACCCAGAGGGGCGTTTGCTCGACACGCTCGACTGTGACTAGCTCTAGGCAGCATTTCCTCGTTCACAGCCACTTGATGGCGACGCTTCAATATCAAGCCAAATTGGTAGCGCGCTAGACGACAATCAAACTTCGGCAGCTGGGTCGCGTAGTCTGTTTTTCTTGGATGCCGCTCTCGCTTCTGTGTGGAACCGCATCGAAGACGCCCTTAACGGGCAAAGGCTTCGAATCCTTTCGAAGTTCCGCTTTGGCAAAGGATTGCCTATGCGCGGACATGGGCGGCCGGAGCAAGGTGCAAAATTGCACCTTGATCGGAAATACCCGGCGACTAGCGCAAAATGCACTTGCCACCAGCCGGATTGGTGGCTGATCGGCTCCGGCAGTAGCGATGGCCCTCTGTCCGGGCATCACTCATTCATCCTCGGCGGGCGCGTCAACTCGTCGGCAGCGGAATTTCGGTGAACGTCACCGAAAACGGGCTTTACGGCAGCCAACGGAAAAGGCCCGCATGAGCGGGCCTTCTTGATTCGGGTCGAAAGGTGCAAAATTGCACCTTTCGATGGTTACCAGCGCAGCTGTGCCTCGACCTTCTGCGGCGGGCCGGCGGCGAGCGCTGCGGCCTGATCCATCATGTCCTGATCGATCGCCTCGGTTTCCTTCACGGTCTTGGCGGTCTGCGCCTGGATCTGCTCGACCTTGGCGGCAATGGCGCCGATGTCGGCGATCATCTTCTCCAGCATGGCCTGCTGATTCTTGGCCTTGCCTTCCTTCTCGGCGACGTCAGCCTCCATAGCGCGGCGCTCCAGCTGCTTCTGCGCGGCTGCTTCCTCGGCCTTGGTCTGAGCTTCCTGCTGCTTACCCGTCAGTGAATCGGGATGGGTCTGAATGTGCGCGGTCAAACCGGCAGAGGGCGGCACTACTTCCTAATCAGCCAGTTGCTCGGCGAATAGGGATGACCTCGGCCCGGCGCATGATCATATCCAGATAGTCAGCCCAGTCCTGCATCATTCTGCGACGGGGTTCGAGGTAGGCAGCCTTGTTGTAGGTGCCGCGAATCTTGTCCGGATCACCGTGCGCTAGCTGGCGCTCGATCCAGTCTGATTCGTACCCCTTGTCGTTCAGTGCCGTGCTGACCAGATGCCGGAATCCGTGCATGGTCTGTTTGTTCCGGTAGCCGATGCGCTTGATCATGCCGGCAATCGCGCCATCGCTAAGCGGCTGTCGGGGATCGGTGCGCCCGATGAACACATACTCGAAATGCCCGGTGATCTGCTGAATCTCGCGCAGCATCTCGATCGCTTGGGTTGGAAGCGGGGTCATGTGGAAGTAACCGCGCTTCATGCCCTCCCTGCCCTTCTGGATCGTCCAGACGCCGGCGTCCAGATCGATTTCTGACCACTTCACACCTCGGGTCACACCGGGGCGGTTCGCAGTCCATAGCGCCAGCTTCGCGCATGACTTCACCAGCATCGATCCTTCATCGTTATCCACCGCCTCAAGAAAGGCCGGCAGCTCTTCCAGCGATAGATGAGCGTAGTTCTGCGAGCCAGGACCGGACTGGGCAATAGCAGCAAGATCGCGCGCAGGATCATTCGCCGTCCAGCCATTTGCCCGCGAATAGCTGTAGATCGCCTTGATCCATTGCCGCGCCTTCTTGGCGACGTCGAATGCGCCGCGGGCCTCGATGCCGCCGATCAGTGCGCCAAGCTCTGACGGGGAAATGTTGTCTAGGGGCCGGGCACGTAGCTTGGGTAGGAGGTCCTTGTCGAGGTAGGTGCGGGCCTGCTCCGCTGTCTTCGCATTCCAGGCACCACTGCGGAACGCGTGCCAAGCGTCAGCTGCTTCGCCGAAGGT
>NZ_JAHFRY010000053.1:11534-23114 GCF_023266035.1 Nevskia sp. | reverse complement strand
CAGTCCGGCGCTTTTCGGAGGGGTCCGTCCCCTGATCTGTCAGGGCGCGAAGTTCGGCACTTCTCGCCAGCGCCTGCTTCAAGGTGGTCTCCGGGTACGGACGCCCCACCGTCATCATCTTCCGCTTGCCGCCAACGGAGAATCGCTGCCGCCAATACTTCGACCCGTCCGGCATAACGATCAACGTCAGCCCATGTCCCGCTGCCATCGTGTACTTGTCAGCCTTTGGCTTGGCGTTTTTGATCTCCAGCTCAGTCAGCTTGGCAGCCATTGGTAGCACCAGATTCGAAGTTCGCTCGATTTTGGTAGCAAAACGATTTGGTAGCAAACAGTGCTACCAAAATTGCTACCACGCTGGACTCGGCACCGGTTGGCCCACTTAGGAACCGTCAGGCACAAAAAACCCCGCATTTCCGCGGGGTTAGTTGTATCTTCGGACACTTTTGGAAGCTGTCGGAAGCGGTGTTGGCTGGGAGACTAGGACTCGAACCTAGATAAACAGAGTCAGAATCTGTTGTCCTGCCATTAGACGATCTCCCAAAAACCTTGAAGCTTTCGACCGTGACGGCGCCTGCGAAGGCACCGCCACAGATATCGATTAGCGCTTCGAGTACTGCGGAGCGCGACGGGCGCCGTGCAGGCCGACCTTCTTGCGCTCGACTTCGCGAGCATCGCGAGTGACGAGACCGGCAGCACGCAGACCCGGACGCAGGGCCTCATCGTACTTGATCAGGGCGCGGGTCAGACCGTGACGGATCGCGCCGGCCTGGCCGTTTGGGCCGCCGCCGGCAACCGTCACCTTGATGTCGAAACGGCCGACGCAGTCGGACACTTCGAGCGGCTGGCGAACCAGCATGCGCGAGGTTTCGCGGCCGAAGTAGGCCTCGACGGTCTTGCCGTTGATGACGATGTCGCCCTTGCCCGGACGGATGAAAACGCGGGCGGCGGCGGTCTTGCGACGGCCGGTGCCGTAATGCTGGTCAGCAGGCTGCTTGAGCGTGGCCATGGATTAACCCTTGATCGTGAAGGTGGTGGGCTGCTGCGCGGTGTGCGGGTGCTCGGCACCGGCATAGACCTTCAGCTTGCGGTACTGCGCGTAGCCCAGCGGGCCCGACGGCAGCATGCCTTTGATCGCCTTCTCGATAACACGTTCCGGATGCTCGGCGGTCATCTTGCCCAGCGTCGTGAACTTGATGCCGCCCGGATATTCCGTGTGGCGCCAGTAGATCTTGCCTTCCATCTTGTTGCCGGTCACACGGATCTTGTCGGCATTGATGACGACAACATAGTCACCGGTGTCGATGTGCGGGGTGAACTCCGGCTTGTGCTTGCCGCGCAGACGGCGTGCGACTTCCGAGGCGAGACGGCCCAGAACAACGCCTTCGGCGTCGATCAAGGTCCAATCACGCTTCGCATTTTCATTGGTTGCGAAATAAGTGCCCATTTTCCTGCTCTGATTGCCTCGCAAACTTGCGTCTGGAGGTGGTTATAGTTCGGTCTTCGCGATGTTTTGCGCCGACGTCGGGTACAGCGGGACGCGGATTGTAGTGTGGTCCCCGTGACCACGCAACCGCGCGCCTCCATGGCTGCGCTTCGATGACCGCCTAATGGCCAAAGTTGATCTTGGCTTCGAGATTGGTGCGCGAATCGGCATGGGCCAGCGCTTCGTCGAGCGAGATCAGGCCGTCCTTGTACAGGCTGTGCAGCGAGGTATCGAAAGTCTGCATGCCGGCGTCCGAAGACTGGCTCATCGCTTCGCGAATCTCTTCGATGCGGCGGCCGACGATCAGGTCCTGCAGGAACGGCGTGTTGATCAGCACTTCCACGGCGGCAACCCGGCGACCATCCAGACGCTTGACCAGCCGCTGCGAGACGATCGCCCGCAGGCTCAGCGAAAGGTCCAGATAAAGCTGCGGCCGCAGCGCATCCGGATACAGGTTCACGATCCGCTGCAGCGCCTGATAGGCGTTGTTGGCGTGCAGGGTCGAGATCGCCAGATGGCCGGTGTTGGCCAGCTGCAGGCAGGCGTCCATCGTTTCCCGGGTGCGGATCTCGCCGATCTGAATCACGTCCGGTGCTTCGCGCAGCGCTGAATGCAGCGCCCGTTCGTAGCTGACCGTGTCCTGACCGATTTCACGCTGGTTGACGATCGAGCGCTTGTTGGCGTGGACGAATTCGATCGGGTCCTCGATGGTCAGGATGTGGCCGGCCGCGTGCTCGTTGCGGTGATCGATCATCGCTGCCAGGGTCGTCGATTTGCCGGACCCGGTCGCGCCGACCATCAGCAGCAGGCCGCGTTTCTGCATGACCATCTGCGCCAGGGTCTCCGGCAGGTTCAGATCAGCGAGCTTCGGCGCTTCGGATTTCACATAGCGCAGCACCATCGCCACCGTGCCGCGCTGGGTGAACACATTGACCCGGAAGCGGCCCAATCCGGCGGCTTCGATGGCGAGATCGATCTCGCGCTCGCGATCAAAGCGTTCCTGCTGCTCGGGATTCAGGATCGAGCTGGACAGTTCACGGATGAAATCGCTGGTCAATACCGAACGGCCGACCGGATGCAGATCGCCCTCGATGCGCAGCATCGCCGTGGCGCCCGCACTGAAGTACAGATCGGAAGCCTGCTGCTCGACCGTCAGCTTCAGATACGCAAGAAGCTTCTCCATGCCTATCTCCGCAGCTGGGCGTTGGCTTCTTCTTTCATCTGCAAGCCTTTCACCGCCGGATCCTCGAGCAGGTTTTCGCGCATGCGTTTCGATTCCAGCTTCACCTTGAGGCGCAGTTCGTTCTGCGAATCGGCATTGCGCACGGCTTCGTCATAGGAAATCTGGCCGCTCTCGAACAATTGGTAGAGGTACTGATCGAAGGTGACCATGCCCTGCTCGTTCGAGCGGCTCATCACTTCCTTGATGCCGACGACTTCGCCCTTGAAGATCAGATCGGCGATCAGCGGCGAGTTCAGCATGATCTCCACGGCCGGCACCCGGCCGCCGTTCTCGCGCCGCACCAGACGCTGTGAAATCACCGCGCGCAGGTTCAGGCTCAGGTCCATCAGCACCTGTTCGCGTTTTTCCTCACTGAAGAAATTGATGATGCGGTCGAGCGCCTGATTGGCGCTGTTGGCGTGCAGGGTGGACAGCACGAGATGGCCGGTTTCGGCGAAGTTGATCGCGTACTCCATGGTTTCGCGAGTGCGGATTTCACCGATCTGGATCACGTCCGGCGCCTGACGCAAGGTGTTCTTGAGTGCTGCTTCCCAGCTCAAGGTGTCGGTGCCGACTTCGCGCTGGGTGATCATGCAGCCGAGGTGCGGATGCACGTACTCGACCGGATCCTCGATGGTGATGATGTGGCCCTTGGAGTTGGCGTTGCGATGGCCGAGCATCGCGGCCAGCGACGTCGACTTGCCGGAACCGGTGGCGCCGACCATCAGGATCAGGCCGCGCTTGGCCATCATCACCTCCTTCAGGCTCGCCGGCAGGCCGATCTGGTCGAAGGTCGGAATCTCGGTGGTGATCGTGCGCAGCACGCCGCCGACCTGGCCCATCTGCACGAAGGCGCTGACCCGGAAGCGGCCGATCGCCGGCGGATTGATCGCGAAGTTGCACTCGTTGGTCGACTCGAACTCCTTGAGCTGGCGGTCGTTCATCAGCGAGCGGATCAGCAGCGCCGAGTTCTGGCCGGTCAGCGGCTTGTCGGTGACCGGCGTCAGCTGGCCGTCGAGCTTGATCGCCGGCGGAAAGCCGGCGCTCAAGAACAGATCCGAGGCGCCCCGGGTTTTCATCTGCACCAGCAGTTGCTGGATCAGCTTGATTGCTTCGTCGCGTTCCATCGTGTGGTCTCGGTGAGGGTCAGGCTGCGCAGCAGGCCGGACGACTAGGCGGCAAAGTCCGCCTTGTTCTCGGCCTTGGTGCGCGCCTCGGCATTGCTGACCACGCCTTTCCTGACCAGATCCTTCAGGCACTGATCGAGCGTCTGCATGCCGTCCCGGGAGCCGGTCTGGATCGCCGAATACATCTGCGCGATCTTGTTCTCCTTGATCAGCGAACGCACCGCCGGCGTGCCGATCAGGATCTCGTGTGCGGCAACCCGACCGCCGCCAGTCTTCTTCAACAGGGTCTGGGCGATCACCGCGCGCAGGCCAGTCGACAGCATCGCGCGGACCATGTCCTTCTCCGCGGCCGGGAACACGTCGACGACTCTGTCGATGGTCTTGGCGGCGGAGGTCGTGTGCAAGGTGCCGAACACCAGGTGGCCGGTCTCGGCCGCGGTCAGCGCCAGGCGGATGGTTTCCAGATCGCGCATTTCGCCGACCAGGATCACGTCCGGGTCTTCGCGGAGCGCCGAGCGCAGCGCCTGGTTGAAACCGAGCGTGTCGCGATGCACTTCCCGCTGGTTGATCAGACACTTCTTCGACGGATGGACGAACTCGATCGGATCCTCGACGGTGAGGATGTGGCCGTAGTCGTTCTCGTTGATGTGGTTGATGATCGCCGCCAGGGTCGTCGACTTGCCGGAGCCGGTCGGGCCGGTGACCAGCACCAGGCCGCGCGGCGTCTCGGCGATGTCCTTGAAGATGGCCGGACACTTGAGGTCTTCCAGCGACATGATCTTCGACGGAATGGTGCGGAACACGCCGCCGGCACCGCGGGCATGGGTGAAGGCATTGACTCTGAAGCGCGCGAGGCCGGGAATCTCGAACGAGAAATCGGTTTCCAGGAATTCGTCGTAGGCCTTGCGCTGCTTGTCGTTCATGATGTCGTAGAGCATCGCGTGCACTTCCTTGTGCTCCAGAGGTGGCAGATTGATGCGCTTCATGTCGCCATCGACTCGGATCATCGGCTCCACGCCGGCGGACAGATGCAAGTCCGAAGCTCCCTGCTTGACGCTGAAGGTCAACAGCTGCGCGATATCCAAGACCGACTCTCCCCGAGTTTTCCTTATGCCGCAGGCTTCGCCGTGATGGCGGCCGTCGCTGGCAGATGATGGACGTATGAGACCTTACTTCACACCCGCATGAATACCGTTTCCGACCGGCTGAGGGATATCCGCCGACGACTGGCTGCAGCCGCCGCCCGCGCTGGCCGTGCGCCGGACGAAGTGAGCCTGATCGCCGTCTCCAAGACCTTCGATGCCGATGCCGTGGCCGAGGTCGCCGAACTCGGCGCGCCGCACTTCGGTGAAAGCTACATGCGCGAAGCGATCGACAAGATCGGCCTCGCCGAAGCGCTGGCCGGCCAGCGTCTGATCTGGCACTTCATCGGCCCGATCCAGGGCAACAAGTGCCGGGCGTTGGCCGGCATGTTCGCCTGGGCACATGGCGTCGACCGCGTGAAGATCGCCGAACGCCTGTCCGAATTGCGCGCGCCGGACCTGCCGCCGCTCGAGGTCTGCGTGCAGGTCAACGTCTCCGGCGAAGCGAGCAAGGGCGGCGTGACGCCGGATGAAGCGGCAGCGCTCTGTGCCGATATCGCCAGACTGCCGAACCTGCGCCTGCGCGGCCTGATGTGCATTCCGGCGCCGGTCGATGACCCGGAAGACTCGCGCGCCTCGTTCCGGCTGCTGCGCGAACTGCGCGACCGCATTCGCGCCTCCGGCAGCGTCGAGGCGAGCGTATTCGATCAGCTGTCGATGGGCATGTCCGACGACTTCGAAGTGGCGATCGAGGAAGGCGCGACGATGGTGCGGATCGGATCAGCGCTGTTCGGGGAGCGAGAAGCAGTGGTCCGTGGCTAGTGTCTAGTGGCCAGTGAAAATGCGGTTATGTTCAGCGACGGTGAGCGCCATGCGCCACACTACTGCCCTCCAACCACTAGCCACTGACCACTGCTTCATGGACCAGAACCAAGCCAAGAAAGCCGCCGCCGAAGCTGCCCTGAAATATCTCGTGCCGGGCGAACTGCTCGGCGTCGGTACCGGGTCGACGGTCAACTACTTCATCGATGCACTGGCTGCTCACAAGCAGGACATTCCCGGCGCCGTGTCGTCGTCGAACGCCTCGACCGAACGGCTGAAGAAGATCGGCATTCCGGTGGTCGAGCTGAACGAGGCCGGCACCCTGTCGATCTATGTCGACGGCGCCGATGAAGCCGACAAGCACCTGCGCCTGGTCAAGGGCGGCGGTGGCGCACTGACCCGCGAGAAGATCGTCGCGGCCGCCAGCCGCAAGTTCATCTGCATCGCCGACGAATCGAAGCTGGTGCCGGTGCTCGGCGCCTTTCCGCTGCCGGTGGAAGTGATTCCGATGGCCCGCTCCTATGTCGCCCGCGAACTGGTGCGCCTGGGCGGCAATCCCAAGCTGCGCGAAGGCTTCGTCACCGACAATGGCGGCCTGATCCTCGACGTCTCCGGTTTCTCGATCATCGATCCGCTGAAGATGGAAACCGAGATCGGCATGCTCGCCGGCGTGATCAGCGTCGGCCTGTTCGCCCATCGTGGCGCCGACGTGCTGCTGCTCGGCGGTCCGAACGGCGTTCGTGAAGTGCTTCCAGCCTGAAGCAGGCCATGCGCGACGATCCCGACGACTGGCTGACCGTCGCGCGCTTCAGCGATGCAGTCGAAGCGCAGTTGCTGCAGGGGCGTTTGCAGGCGGACGGCATCGAAGCCTTCCTCGCCGATCGCAACCACGTGCAGGCCGATCCACTGATCGCGCTGGCCTTGGGCGGCGTGCGGGTACAGGTGAAGGCCCGTGATGTCGGTGCAGCGCAGGCG
The DNA here is from genome assembly GCF_023266035.1 of Nevskia sp. Classification (GTDB taxonomy): domain Bacteria; phylum Pseudomonadota; class Gammaproteobacteria; order Nevskiales; family Nevskiaceae; genus Nevskia. Next base: position 16,403 of record NZ_JAHFRY010000053.1, on the reverse strand, counting down.
GTCATCACCGCGCTAGCCTCGGGCGATTACGCGCTCGATGAGGATTTCGATCCGGGCGCCAGCGTCGAGTAGGGCCCCAAAAAAAACGCCCCGACCGCAAAGCGATCGTGGCGTCTGGGTGCAGCAAGCTGCGGCGTTTCAGGTGATCGTGGTGATCTCCCGAAAGGCCGCGTCAGCCCTTAACGGCGCGGACCGCCCGGGCGGCCGCCTTTCTTGTCGTCCTTCGGGCGTTCTTCGTTGACGCGCAGCAGATTGCCGCGCAGTTCCTTGCCGTTCAGGCCGGCGATGGCGGCACGCGCTTCGTGACCTTCCATCTCGATGAAACCGAAACCGCGGCATTTGCCCGAAAACACGTCGTGCGCGAGCTTGATCGAGCGGACGCGACCGTGCGTCGAGAACAGCTCGGTCAGTTCCTTTTCAGTCGTGTCGGTGGGCAGGTTGCCGGCATAGATACGCTTCATCCAATGACTCCTTCTTCTCGGTTAACGGTGAGCGACGCAATCAACGCGTGCGCTGGTTCTGATTGTTGGTGCCGGCCGGCCGCGCGCCATCACGCGACGGACGTGCATGGCGATTGCCGTTGTTGCTGCTCGGCGCGGCGCCGGCACCCGGACGACGGGCACCGTTGCCGGCAGGCGCGTGGCCACGGCCACCCGGCGCATTCCGCGGACGTTCACCACGCTCGCGCTCCGGCGGCGCCGGCGGACGGGCTGCGGCGGCAGCGCGCTCTTCAGCGGTCGGCTGCGAGCCCGGCTCGTAGCCTGGCACCGTCGACGACGGAATCGACTTGCGCAGCAGGCGCTCGATGTCCTTCAGGAAGGCGCGCTCATCCGGCGACACCAGGCTGATCGCTTCACCCTCGGCACCGGCACGGCCGGTACGACCGATGCGATGGACGTAATCCTCCGGCACGTTCGGCAGCTCGTGGTTGATGACGTGCGGCAGCTGGTCGATGTCGATGCCGCGGGCGGCGATGTCGGTGGCGACCAGCACGCGGATCTTGCCGGCCTTGAAATCGGCGAGCGCGCGGGTGCGGGCGTTCTGCGACTTGTTGCCGTGGATCGCGTCGGCCAGGATGTTCTCCCGCACCAGCTGCTCGGCCAGACGATTGGCGCCGTGCTTGGTACGGGTGAAGATCAGCACCTGCTTCCAGTCGCCGGCCTTCACGAGATGCGCGATCAGCGCGGTCTTGCGGCCCTTGTCGACCGGGTGCACGCGCTGGGCAACCAGCTCTGCCGCGGTGTTGCGCGGGGCAACATCGACGCTCGCCGGATCATGCAGCAGGCCTTCGGCCAGCGAACGGATTTCCGGGTTGAAGGTGGCCGAGAACAGCAGGTTCTGGCGCTTCTGCGGCAGCGCCTGGATGACCCGGCGAATGTCACGGATGAAGCCCATGTCGAGCATCCGGTCGGCTTCGTCGAGCACCAGCATCTGGATGCCGGACAGATTCACCGTGCGCTGCTGGAGATGGTCGAGCAGGCGGCCCGGCGTGGCGACGATGATGTCCACACCGCGACGCAGCTGGTCGATCTGCGGATTGATGCCGACGCCGCCGAAGATGATCGCTGTCTTGATCGCCGGCAGATGGCGGCCGTAGGTGCGCATCGAGTCCCCGACCTGGGCGGCCAGTTCACGAGTCGGCACCAGCACCAGCACCTTCGGCGGTGCGACGCGCGCGGTGGTCGCGGCATCCCTTGGCTGCGAGGCCAGGCGGTTGAGGATCGGCAGGGTGAAGGCGGCAGTCTTGCCGGTACCGGTCTGGGCGGCACCGAGCAGATCGCGGCCGGAGATGACGATCGGGATCGCCTGCGCCTGGATCGGCGTGGGCTTTTCGTAGCCTTCGTCAGTGAGGGCGCGCAACAGTTCCGGGCAAAGGCCCAATTCAGCAAACAACATGTTTCATTACTCCTGAAGCCGCCACACCGTGCGCAGAAACGCTCTGCACGGCACCGGTTCAGGCAGTGGGGACGAGGATTTCGAACCGCGCCGACTGGCGCATCGAGGGTTTGTACTACCGGAAAGACCTTGAACTGCGGCGCCAGGGCGGCGGCCGGATGCATCGTCTTCAAGCAGGGGCGCAACCGGAGCGCCTCACCAAACTGGGGCGAAGTATACGCGATCGGCCCCGGCCACGCCCGACCGCGTTTGGCCGCCAGGGGCCGCGCCGGACGAGGCCGGGCTTCGGGCATGGGCGGTGCAGGTATCCTTGCCTGCGCCTGCGGCCGCATCTTGCTGCCGACGTCGTTCCCACAAAAACCGAAGGTAAAAGACCATGAACCACACTCGCTCACTGTCGCTGCTGCTGTCCGCCACCGTATTTTTTGCGGCCTGCAAGAAGGAAGAAGCCGCTCCTGCGGCAGCGCCCACCGCCGAACCGGCTGCCGCCGCACCGGAAGCCGCAGCCGAAGGGCTGAAATCGTCGCCGGCTCCAGAAGGCGCCAAGGTTTCGTTCGCCGAGCTGAAGGACGGCGCCACCGTCAGCAGCCCGCTGCTGGTCAAATTTGCCGTCGAAGGCATCGCCCTGGCCCCGGCCGGCGCCGTGGAACCGGCCAGCGGCCATCACCATCTGGTGATCGACGCCGAGCTGCCGCCTGCTGATGCGCCGATCCCGGCCAACGCCAACTACGTGCATTTCGGCAAGGCCCAGACCGAGGCCACGATCGAGCTGACCCCGGGCACGCACACCCTGCAGCTGGTGTACGGAAACGGCCTGCACGTGCCGTTCAATCCGTCGCTGGCTTCCGACAAGATCACCGTCACCGTCAAGTAAGCGCCGCTCGTCAGCAAATCGCGACGGCTCGGCGGGTGTTCGCCGAGCCGTCCTTTCCACCGCGTCAACCTCCGTCGACCAAGTCCGCAAACAACGATTTGCGCCGTCCCAACCGGCTGACGCCGACGCTGGCCGACACCCTCGAACGGATGTGAAACGGAACCCCGACCAAGCCCCGGCTACCGTCTGCACGCTCCGGCCCGTTCGCCACGCGATCGACTGTCCGGCACTGCAGCCGTCGCCTTTCGCTTCCGCGCCCTTCGCTTGAACAAGCCGCTCTACTTCGGGCCGGTGGCAAGGCCGCTGTTCGGCATGTTGCACCTGCCGCTGGGCGCGTCCCGGCAAACCGGCATCCTGATCTGCAACAGCTGGGGAACCGAATACCTGCGCACCTATCGCGGCCTGCGCGAACTGGCGCAAAGCCTCAGTGCCAGCGGCTTTCCGGTGCTGCGTTTCGACTACGGCGGCACCGGCGATTCCGGTGGAGACGGCCGCAACAGCCATCTGCAGGGTTGGGTCGACGAACTCGGGTTTGCCGCACTGGCCTTGCGCGCGGAAACCGGCTGCAGCCAACTCTGCCTGCTCGGTCTGCGCTTCGGCGCTCTGCTGGCGCAGGAAGCGGTTGCCACGGGAATCGTCAATGCTCAGGCCGTTACCCTCTGGGACTCTCCACCGAGTGGCGAAGTATTCGTCGCCAATCTGCAGCAGATGGATCTGGCGCTGAACCACAAGCGCAGCGGCGAACGTCGCGTGCGCTCCCAGCTGGTGCCGCCGGCGCGCAACGAACTCCTCGGCCACGACTGGCCGGATGGCCTCGCCGCCGACATCGCCAAATTGCCTGGCTTGCGCCGCGACCTGCCCGGCCGGGTGATCTTCGTCAGCCGTGATCGCATTCCGCCGGACAGCGTCGAATCGATCCGCCTGCCCGACGCCGGCCACTGGAGCGATGTCGAGCGCATCCACTCGCCGTGGCTGCCGAGCACCTCGTTCCGCATCGTCACCGAGCGTCTGGCGGATGGCCTGAAATGAACGAGCGGGCAATCTCCTTCGGCGAAAGCGGCGCCCTGTTCGGCATCATCGGCAGCCCCGAGATACCGGATCCGCAGCGCCCGGCGGTGCTGATCCCGAACACCGGCGTCATCCATCGAGTCGGCCCCAGCCGCATGCACGTCGAACTGGCCCGGGCGCTCGCCAGTGCCGGCCTGGTCAGCTTGCGCCTCGACAACGCCGGCCTCGGCGACAGCGAAATCGTGCCCGGCCGCAGCGATGCCGATTCGACGCTGGATCTCTGTGCCGCAATGGATGCGCTCGACGCCCGCAACATCTCCACCGGCACGATCATCATCGGCAGCCATAGCGGCGCCCACGATGCGCATGAAGCGGCCCGGGTCGATCCGCGACTGATCGGCGCCGTGTTCCTCGACGGCTACATCCACTCGACGCCGCGCGCCTGGCTGAACCGGACGATGGCGCGCCTCACCGAGCGCAGCCGCCACCTGCCACCGGCGCCACTCGGCATCAGCCTGACACCGAAATCCGGCAGCGCGCTGCACGATGTCCTGCCCAGCGAGATCCACTATTACGACGCGCCATCGCACCAGCGTATGGAAGCCGATCTGGTCGAGTTCATCCGCCGGCAGCTGTCACTGCTGTACGTCTACACCGGCGATGTCGAGCACCAGTACACCTATGCCGCGCAGCTGATCGACGCCTTTCCGATATTGCGCGGCTATCGCCACCTGACGATTCGCCAGATTCCCGAAGCGGACCACCATTTCATCCGCAGGGCCACCCGCGAAGCCTTGATCGACATGCTCGTCGATTGGGTGCTTGGGGTCGCTGCGCGGCGTCAGACGAGCGCCTAGAGCCGCCGCGCGGCCAGCAGGCTCAGCAGCAGGCCATCGAAGCGGCGCAGCTCGCCGGTCCACTCGAATCCGGCCATGGCCTGTTGCGCACGCGCCGATTTCGCTTCGACGGTGTACCGATCCGAGTCGATTGAAAATGCGATCGCCACCTCGCTGAACTCCAGAAACAGGCCGCGCAGGGGCTGCAGGCATTTGTGCACGCATTCCTTGGCGCTGAAGGCCGGCAAGGCCCAG
>NZ_JAHFRY010000053.1:0-11524 GCF_023266035.1 Nevskia sp. | reverse complement strand
CTTCGTCGAGCACATAGGCGGCCGCATCATCTGGCAGTGCGCGATCGATCTCGATATCGATTCCGAAGGCAGACCAGTGCTGGGTCGAGGCGGCAATCGCGACCGCCGCATCCCCGCAGTGAGCGATGCTGCCGATCACGCCTTCCGGCCAGGCCGGAGCCCCGTCGGCGGTGCGGCCGATCACCGCATCGACACGACCCAGTTCCGCCAGGGCCGCACGGGCGCAGACGCGGCCGGCGATGAAATGGCCGCGGCGGCGCTCGGCAACATCGACGACCAGCGCCGCTTCCGCTTCGGGCAAGACCAGCGCTTCATCGACCATCGGCAACGGCGTCCAGCGACAGACGCTGTCGGCCAGCCAGTCGATCGAGCGCAGGCTCATCGGCTCAATGCCGGGCCAGGAATTCCAGCACGTGCTTGGCGAATGCGTCTGGCGCTTCCAGGTGCATGAAGTGGCCGATGCCGGCCATGCGCACCGATTCATAACCGGCCGAGAACAGGTGCTCGGAATCGCTGAACGAACTGTCCAAGATGCAGCCGTCGTGCTCGCCGCGGATGACGCAGGCCGGTACCTGCGTCGGCTGCAGCAGGAACTGCCAGGCGACCTTCTTGAAGAACATCGCCGGGATCGCCCGGTAGTAGCCAAGCGCAGCCTTGAGCCGCCCCGGATCGGCGTAGTTGGCCTTCATCGGCACCAGATAGTCGTCGTCCGGAATCCAGCCCGGAGACCAGCTGCGCGCAAGGTTCACCAACCAGGCGAAATCATCCTCGCGGATGCGCCGTTCCGGCCAGACCGGCAGCTGGAACTTGAACATGTAGTGCGAGGCCGAGAGCTGGGCCCGCGAAGGCCGCAGCAGGAAGCGGCGCAGATGCGGTACCGCTGCGGTGACGATCGCGCGCACACGATCCGGGCGCAGCGCGGCGGCGGCGTAAGTCACGACCGCGCCCCAGTCGTGGCCGACGATGAAGGCGCGATCGGCGCCGAAGTGCTCGATCAGCGCCAGCACATCCTGGCCCAGCGTTTCCAGGGAGTAATCACCGTCCTCGGGAATTTCGGTCGGCGCATAGCCGCGTGTGAACGGCGCCACGGCGCGATAGCCGGAGGCGGCCAGTTCATGCAGCAGCGGCGCGAAGCTCCACGCGGTATCGGGAAAACCGTGCAGCACCAGCACCAGCGGCGCCTCGGCAGCGCCACTGGCAGGCGGCACTTCGAGGTAGGCGAACTCCAGACCATTGGCCTGGATGTAGCGCGGCGTCAGGGTGGCAGGGGCTTCGGCGGAGGTATCGCTCATCGGCATCGGCTGGGGTGGTTGCGGGGATCGGCCCGTTAAACTACCCGAACACAGGCACAACGCGGGAGACCTTATGGATTTCAAGCTGGAACAACTCACCCAGCCGGAACGCTGGCTGGAACTCGGCCTGCCGGTCCTGCTGAAGATCGCCGTGGCGTTCCTGATCTTCTTTATCGGCCGGTTCATCGTCCGGACAGCGGTGAAGGTGCTGCGCTCGGTCATGCAGCGCGCCAATGCCGACCCGACCCTGACCGGCTTCCTGTGCAACGTCGCCTACGGCCTGGGCTATGCGCTGGTGGTGATCTCGGCGCTCGGCCAGATCGGCATCAACACCAATTCGCTGGCGGCGGTCGTCGGCGGAGCCGCGCTTGCCGTTGGCCTGGCCTTGCAGGGCCAGCTCAGCGCCTTCGCGGCGGGTGTGCTGCTGATCCTGTTCCGGCCGTTCCGGGTCGGCGATCTGGTCGCAGCCGGTGGTATCTCCGGCACGGTCGAGGAGATCAAGATCATCCATACCGTGCTGCGCACCGCAGACAACCAGGAAGTGATCGTGCCGAACAACACGATCACCGCGGCGACCATCACCAACTACAGCGCCCGCAATACGCGCCGTCTCGACATCACCATCGGCATCGATTACGACGCCGACCTGAAGCTGGCGAAATCGATCCTCCAGGAGATCGTGCTCAGTCATCCGAAGGTGCTGAAGTCTCCGGCGCCAACCGTGCAGGTGCGTGCGCTCGGCCCGAGTTCGGTCGATTTCGCGGTCTGTCCCTGGGCGAAGACGGCGGAATGGGGCGACGTGCAGAGCGATCTGCTCGAGCAGATCAAGCTGCGCTTCGACGCCGAAGGCATCGCCATCCCGTATCCGCAGATGGATCTGCATCTGCGCGACACACGCAGCGACGAGGAGCGCAAAACCCTGCCGGTGGAGAACCGTCTCTAAGGCAGCGGGTCAACCATCCATCAAGGAGCAGTAGACGATGAAGGCAGCAGGTAAAACGGCATTGGCGCTCGGCATCATCGGCGCCGTTGCCGTGGCAGGGCCGTATGTGATCGGTTTGCGGATCGAGTCCGCCTTTCGTGCCGGCATCGCCAGCATCAGCGAACAGAGCCCCTACCCGATCCGGATCAGCCGCTACGAGCGCGGCTTGTACTCGGCCGAGGCCGAAACGGCGATCGAGATCGTGCTGCCGCCGGAAACCCACGTCCACGAAGAGGGGCATGAGGATGAAGCGACGGCTGCGCCGAAGGTCGTGCGGCTGCGCCTGAACCACGCGATCAGCCATGGGCCGCGGCTCGACGGCCTGCTGCGCCTGGGTCGTCTGATCACCACGCCGCAGCTCGATGACGATCTGAAGACCTCGCTGGCGCCGTTGTTCGGCGATCTGCCTGTGCTGACACTGATCACCGATCTCGGCTTTGCCGGCGGCGTCAGCGGCAGCCTCCGGTCGCCCGCTGTCGATGCCAGCACTGCGGGTGCGGACGCGCTCAAGGTTCACTGGGCGGGTATCGAATCGAGCTACTCGCTCGGCGGCGGCCATCTGCTGCTGCAACTGGCTGCGCCCAGCCTCGACATCACCGGCAACGACGGCAAGCAGGGTTCGTTCGGGCAACTGGCGATGACCGCCGACATGACCCAGGTCGACGACAGCCCGCTGTGGATCGGCACTTCGGCGATCACCGTCGCCTCGCTCGCACTCAAATCCGCCGAAGTCACGTCGACACTGAATCAGTTCGCGCTCAACTCCGATACCCAGCTGGTCGACGGCGCGATCAACTCTGGCGTGCAGTTCTCGGCCACCAGCTTCGACGCCGCAGGCACCCGGATCGACCAGCCCCGCCTGAGTGTCCGCTTCGATCATCTCGATGCGGCGGCGACGATCGCGATGTCGACCGCGGCCAATCGCTATCAGCAGACGCACGGCAAGGACGCGGCAGTCGATCCGGCCGCGATGATGGCCGAGCTGAAGCCGGCCTTGAGTCAGCTGGCGGCCGGCCATCCCGAGTTGCGCGTCGACGAACTGTCGTTCGGCAGCCCGGCCGGCGCGGTGAAGGCCGAGGGCAGCCTGCGCTACATCGGTGATGCGAACTTCGACGATTTCACGCCGCTGACCGATGTCGAAGGCCATGCCCAGTTCGACGCCCCGCTCGACTACGTCAACCTGTTGCTGAGCCAGAAGGTTCGCGCCGATCTAGCCGGCAACGCCGGTGTCGCTCCGGACGAAGTGCCGCAGGAAGTCATCGCCAGCGCGCTTCAGAACACCCGTGACGCCCTGATTGCGCAGGGTTTGTTGCTGGTCGACGGCCGGCAGGCGAAAAGCGTCGCCGCGTTCAAAGGCGGCGTGCTGACCATCAACGGCAAAGCGCTGGGCGCTGGCGTCCCTGGCGGCGGATAGGCGGCTGACGGCCGCCTGAAACGACAAATCCCCGCCATGCAGAACATGGCGGGGATTTGGGGAAGCCGAGGCTACTTCGACTTCTTCTTGGCCTGCTTCTCGGCCTTCTTTTCCTTCATCGTCTTCAGCGGTGCTTTCTTTTCGGCTTTTTTACTGTCCATGCCTTTGGCCATGGTCGTGCTCCGGTGGTTGGGTGGTGGATGAAATCTAGCTGAGCTTAACGCGCGTCGCGCGTCGCGCCAGTGCGCAGACGCAGGCCGTTCAAACGAATGAACCCTTCAGCGTCCTTCTGGTGCCGACCGATGCTACGCGGCGAGGGACCCGTCGTGCTTTTCGACGGGATCGACGCCAAGGCATCGGGCGAGCGACCAGAAGGACAGCGCGATCAGCGCGCGTCGCGCTTGGCGCCAGTCCGCAGGCGCAGCCCATTGAGGCGAATGAAGCCCTCCGCGTCCTTCTGGTTGTAAGCGCCGCGATCGTCCTCGAAGGTCGACAGACTGGCGTCGAACAGCGAGTCCTTCGAGCGACGGCCGAGGTTGTAGATCGCGCCCTTGTAGAGCTTCAGGCGCACGTCGCCGTTGACCCGGGTCTGGCTGTCGTCGATCAGCGCCTGCAGCATGCGGCGCTCCGGACTCCACCAGTAGCCGTTGTAGATCAGGCTGGCGTACTTCGGCATCAGCTCGTCCTTGAGGTGCGCCTGTTCGCGGTCGAGGCACAGGCTCTCGATCGCGCGGTGTGCTTTCAGCAGGATCGAGCCGCCCGGCGTTTCGTAGCAGCCGCGTGACTTCATGCCGACGTAGCGGTTCTCGACCATGTCGAGACGGCCGATGCCGTGCTTGCCGCCGAGGGCGTTCAGGCGATCGAGAATCTGGAACGGCGTGCCCGCTTCGCCGTTGATGGCGATGGCATCGCCGCGCTCGAAGCTGATGGTGATTTCTTCGGCTTCGTTCGGCGCATCTTCCGGGTTCTTGGTCCAGCGCCAGATGCTGTCATCCGGGCTCCACCACGGGTCTTCGAGACCGCCGCCTTCATAGGAGATGTGCAGCGCATTGGCGTCCATCGAGTACGGGCTGCCACCGCCCGGCTTCTTGGCGATCGGGATCTCGTGCTTGGCGGCGTAGGCGAGCAGCGATTCGCGCGAGTTCAGATCCCATTCGCGCCAGGGCGCGATCACCTTCACGCCCGGCCACAGCGCATAGGCGCCGAGTTCGAAACGAACCTGATCGTTGCCCTTGCCGGTGGCGCCGTGGCTGATCGCATCGCAACCAGTGCTGCGGGCGATCTCGACCAGGCGCTTGGCGATCAGCGGCCGGGCAATCGAGGTGCCGAGCAGGTACTCGCCTTCGTAGACGGCGTTGGCGCGGAACATCGGGAACACGAAATCGCGAGCGAATTCCTCGCGCAGATCGTCGATGAAGATTTCCTTCACCCCCAACTGCTGCGCTTTCGGGCGCACATGATCGAGTTCCTCACCCTGACCGATATCGGCCGTGAAGGTGACGACTTCGCAGCCGTAGGTGTCCTGCAGCCACTTCAGGATGACGGAGGTGTCGAGGCCGCCGGAATAGGCGAGCGCGACTTTGCGGACCTGATTTTTGCTCATGGAATTCGGACGTTGGCAGCAGGGGACGGGGAAGGCGGCGAATTATAGCGATGCCAGACGATCGAGCTTGCGGGCCGGCCTTGGCTCGCGGGCTGTCCATGCCGCAGCGCGGCATCGCTGATCCCCCATCGGCTAAACTCCGCCCCGAACTCTCCCCCGGCATCCCATGGAACTCCCCCCCGCCCTGCTTGACGCGTTCAAGCCTGCGCCGCGTATTGGTCAGCGCTTCCGCGGCTTCCTGCCGGTGGTGGTCGACGTCGAAACCGGTGGTTTCAACAACCGCACCGATGCGCTGCTGGAAATCGCCGTGGTGCTGCTGAAGTTCGATCGCGAGGGCAATCTGGTCCGCGACGTGACCCACGCCGCCCATGTCGAGCCATTCCGGGGTGCGAACCTCGAGAAGGCCTCGCTGGAGGTCAATGGCATCGACCCGACCAACCCGCTGCGCGGCGCGATCCCCGAGCGTGAAGCGCTGGCCCAGGTGTTCAAGCCGGTGCGGCAGGCGGTGTCCGAGCATGGCTGCACGCGGGCGATCCTGGTTGGCCACAACGCCCATTTCGATCTTGGCTTTGTCAATGCCGCGGTCGGCCGCTGCGACATCAAGCGCAATCCCTTCCATCCGTTTTCGGCTTTCGATACCGCCACGCTGGGCGGCGCGATCCTCGGCCAGACGGTGCTGGCGCGGGCGCTGGAAGCGGCGGGCCTGCCGTACAGCACGCGGGAAGCGCATTCGGCGATCTACGACGCCGAGCGCACCGCCGATCTGTTCTGCCTGATGATCAACCGCCTGCGCGGCGTTTATGAATCCTTCCTGGCGCCGGCGCCTGTCGCATCGGCGGTCACGTCATCCGTCTGAGCGCCTGCTCGGGCATGGCCCGTGCACAGCCGTGGCTACGCTCGTGGTCACGTAAAATGCCCCGACGCTTTCCGATCACCGACCCCTACCTGATGAATTCGATCGACCGACGGCATGCCTCCTGGCTTGCCTTGCGCCTGCTGAGTGGGGCCTGCGCCGTTCTGCTGAGCTGCGCCGCCGTGCATTCCAGCCCGGCGCATGCCTTTGATCTGGATGATGTTTCTGCGAAAGCCAAAGCCTTGGCCGCGCAGCCGTTCGAGAAACCGGAAGGACGCTTGCCGAAAGCCTTGCAGCAGCTCGGCTACGACCACTATCGCGATATCCGCTTCAAACCGGATCGCGCGCTCTGGCATGCGGAAAAACTGCCATTCGAATTGCAATTCTTTCATCAGGGCCTCTATTACGACCGGCCGGTGAAGATCAATGAGGTCAACGGCCGGGCGCTGCGCGAGCTGAAGTTCTCGCCGGACGATTTCAACTACGGCGACAACAAGGTCGATGCCGAATCGTTCCGCGATCTCGGCTACGCCGGCTTTCGTGTCCATTTCGCGGTCAACACTCCGAAGTACAAGGACGAGGTGCTGGTGTTCCTCGGTGCCAGCTATTTCCGCGCGCTCGGCGCCGGTCAACGCTATGGCTTGTCGGCCCGCGGCCTGTCGATCGACACCGGCCTGATTTCCGGCGAGGAGTTCCCGCGTTTCACCGAGTTCTGGGTGGTGCGCCCGGAAGCCAACGCCAAGGAACTGGTGATCTACGCACTGCTCAATTCGCGGCGCGCCACCGGTGCCTACAAGTTCATCCTGAAGCCGGGCTCGGAAACGGTGATGGACACCAAGGCGCGGCTGTTCCTGCGCGAAAACGTCAGCAAGCTCGGCATCGCGCCGTTGACCAGCATGTTCTATTTCGGCGAGAACCAGCCGGCAGATCATGAGGACTACCGCCCGGAAGTGCATGATTCGGACGGCTTGTCGATCGCCTCCGGCACCGGCGAGTGGATCTGGCGGCCGCTGGTCAATCCGAAGCGTTTGCTGGTCACTTCATTCTCGATGTCGAACCCGCAGGGCTTCGGCCTGATGCAGCGCGATCGCAAGTTCGAGCGCTACGAGGATCTGGAAGTGCACCACGAACTGCGGCCCAGCCTGTGGATCGAGCCGAAGGGCGCCTGGGGGGCCGGCCGGGTCGAGCTGGTGCAGATTCCGACGCCGGACGAGACCAATGACAACGTCGTCGCCTACTGGGTGCCGGACAACATGCCGCAGCCGGGCACTCCGCTGGCGCTCGATTACCGGATGCTCTGGCAGATGGACAAGGAAAAGCGGCCGCCGCTGGCCTGGGTCGAACAGAGTCGGCGCGGACGCGGCGGTTACGGCCGTGGCAACGACGGCAGCGTCAGCTTCGTGATCGATTTCACCGGCCCGGCGCTCGACAAGCTGAAGGCGGACGCCAAGATCGAAGGCGTGGTCACCGTCGATGGCAACGGCGAATTGCTTGAACGCACGACGTATCGCAACGAAGTCACTGGCGGCTGGCGCGTGTCGCTGCGCCTGAAGCGGGTCGATGAAGACAAGGCGGTCGAGTTGCGCGCCTACCTGAAGGGCGACAACAGCACCCTGTCGGAAACCTGGAGCTACGTACTGCCGCCGGGCTGATCCGGGCAGTACATCCATCATGGACTCATCGAACGCCTCGCCAAACTCTCTGGCCGCAGCGGAAGCCTACTGCGCGAAGCTGCATCTGTCGGACGCCGCGCGTGCGAGCTTGCTGGGCCAAGCCTCGCAATCGGCGAATCCGCTGGCCGAAGTCCATCAGCTGCTGGCCGGCGCGGGATTCGACAAGGACAACCCGGCGCTCGGCTCGATCGCGCCGCGCCTGAAAATGGCGCTCGACGATGCCGAGCGAAAAGGGCAGCAGCTGGAAAGCCGCGCCTTCACCGAAGATCTTCAGGGCCGGGTGCGTCTGGCGACGATGCCGGCGCTGCGGCGCGCTTCGTTCACGTCCCGTCCATGGTCGCCGAATCCGCTGCTGGCCCTGTTCCGCTCGATCAGCCGTCTGCTGCTCGGTGGTGGCAAGCAGCGGCCCGAGGAAGACAGCGCTGCGGTGCCGGAACCGGATGCGCCGATGCCGGCCGGGCGCTGGCATGTCGCTGCCTCGGTACGCCGGTTCATCCTGGTGTTTCTGGTCATCGCCCAGACCGTGGTTGCCACTTTCTACATGACCGCGGTGCTGCCGTATCACGGCGCCCATGCGCTCGAAGTGGCGATGCTGATCCTGTACGCAGTGCTGTTCGCCTGGGTATCGGCAGGATTCTGGACGGCGATGATGGGCTTCCTGCAATTGCTGATCGGTCAGGATCGTTACTCGATCAACAGCAGCAAGGTGCCGGACTCGAAACTGCCGGATGGCGCGCGCACCGCGATCCTGATGCCGATCTGCAACGAGAACACCGCCCGCGTGTTCGCCGGCCTGCGCGCCACCTACGACTCGGTGATGCGCAGCGGACAAGGTGCAGCATTCGATTTCTACATCTTGAGCGACACCTCCGATCCGGACATCCGCGTCGCCGAGTTGGAAGCTTGGCTGCTGCTATGCCGCGAGGTCGGCGGCTTCGGACGCGTGCATTACCGCCGCCGCCGCCACCGCATCAAGCGCAAGAGCGGCAACATCGCCGACTTCTGCCGGCGCTGGGGCTCGGCCTACAAGTACATGGTGATTCTCGACGCCGATTCGGTGATGAGCGGCTCCTGCCTGGTGCGCCTCGCCCAGCTGATGGAAGCGAACCCGAGCGCCGGCATCATCCAGACCGCGCCGCGCGCCGCCGGCCGCGACACGCTGTACGCGCGCATCCAGCAGTTCGCAACCCGCGTCTACGGTCCGCTGTTCACCGCTGGCCTGCACTTCTGGCAGCTCGGCGAAAGCCATTACTGGGGCCACAACGCGATCATCCGCGTGGCGCCGTTTCTGGCCCATTGTTCCCTGCCCCGCCTGCCGGGACGCGGTGCGCTGTCCGGAGAAATCCTCAGCCACGATTTCGTCGAAGCCGCCCTGATGCGCCGGGCCGGCTGGGCAGTGTGGATCGCCTATGACCTCGACGGTTCCTATGAGGAAATGCCGCCGAATCTGCTCGATGAGCTGAAGCGCGATCGCCGCTGGTGCCAAGGCAATCTGATGAACTTCCGCCTGTTCATGACCTCCGGCCTGCATCCGGCGCATCGCGCGGTGTTCATGACCGGCGTCATGGCCTATCTGTCGGCACCGCTGTGGTTCACCTCGCTGGTGCTGTCGACGGCGCTGCTCGCCGTGCAGACCTTCGCCGTGCCGCAGTACTTCACCCAGCCGAACCAGCTGTTTCCGTCCTGGCCGGAATGGCATCCGGAATGGGCGATCGCGCTGTTCTCGGCGACCGCCACCTTGCTGTTCCTGCCGAAAATCCTGGCGGTGATCGTCATCCTCGCGAAAGGCGCCCGCAACTTCGGCGGCGGCCTGACTCTGACCGTCAGCATGCTGATGGAGCTGATCTTCTCGGCGATGCTGGCGCCGGTGCGCATGCTGTTCCATGCCCATTTCGTGACGGCAGCGCTGCTCGGCATCGGCATCCAGTGGAAATCGCCGCCGCGCGAGGATTCGCAGACGCCGTGGTCGGAAGCGATCGCCCGTCATGGCTTCGGCACCGTGCTCGGGGTGCTCTGGGCAGCACTCGTCTACTACCTGGAACCGGCGTTCCTGTGGTGGCTGCTGCCGGTGGTCGGCGCCCTGATGTTGGCGATTCCCTTGTCGGTCTGGTCCAGCAAGGTGACCCTGGGCCGCACTTTCAAGAACGGCCGCTTCTTCCTGATCCCCGAGGAAGCCGTACCGCCGCGCGAACTGCGCTGGACCGCGCTCGGCTTCAAGCGGGCGCCGGAATATTCGGATTTCCGAGTGGCTGTGACCGATCCGATCGCCAATGCCCTGGTCTGTTCGGCCGGCACGGCGCGGGCGTTCCATTCGGATGCCACCAAGCGTGAGCGTCTGGCGCTGCTGCAAACGGCCTTGATCCAGGGACCCGCGAAGCTCGATGCGAATCAGAAGAACATGCTGTTGACGGATTCCATCGCTTTATCAAGACTGCACCACCTGGTCTGGACTTCGAGCGAAGCCCACAAGAGCTGGATGACGAACGTCAATCCGGCCGCGCTGTCATAAATGCTTCAAGCCGAAGTCATCACATTTCAACGCGACGTTCATAGAGTTTGCGAAATGTTCGTCGGAGCAAGTCATGTCCCCAGTGATTGAAACCAGCACGCCAGAAAGCACGCCCCGCTTCATCGCCGGCTTTGCGACCACGCCCGACGAGATCGCCGAGACCCAGCGTCTGCGCTATCGCATCTTTGCCGGCGAGATGGGTGCCGATATCGACGGCGGCGAAGAAGGCCTCGATAGCGATCACTACGATGCCTGGTGCCGCCATCTCACCGTGCGCGAAACCAGCAGCGGCCGTCTGGTCGCCTGCACCCGCATCCTGACCGACGACAAGGCGTCGCGGGCTGGCGGCTTCTATTCCGCCGGCGAGTTCGATCTGAAGATGATCGACTCCCTGCCCGGCCGGGTGATGGAAGTCGGCCGCACCTGCGTCGATGCCGAATACCGCAGCGGTGTGGTAATCGCCGTGCTCTGGCAGGCGCTCGCCGAGTTCATCATCAAGAACGAATTCGACTACCTGTTCGGCTGTGCCTCGATCGGCCTCGAAGACGGTGGCGCCAACGCCCACGCGATCCTCGGCCAGATCAAGCAGAAGTACATGGCCGCGCCCTGGCAGCGAGTCCGTCCGCTGATCCAGCTGCCGATCGCCGATGCCCGCCCGGTCGACAAGGTGCGCCTGCCGCCGCTGCTGAAGGCTTATTTCAGCCTTGGCGCCAAGGCTTGCGGCGAGCCGTACTGGGATCGCGAATTCAATTGCGCCGACGTCTTCGTGCTGCTCAACGTCAGCGACCTGCACCCGCGCTACGCCCGCCACTTCCTGGACCGCCCGAAGATCGAGGAGACGACCGTTGTTGCGGGTCACGCCTGAGCACTGGTTCGTGAATGATCGGCCGCAGACGTGAGTTATTTTCGCGTAGCCGCCAAGTCGATCCGCATCGTTTCCCACCTGTTCGTCGGGCTGGGCCTGGCGGTACTGGTCAATCTCGACGGCCGTGGCCGCTATTCCCGCGAGAACCTCAGCACCTGGTGGCATCGGGTGCTGCTGCGCATTCTCGATGTGAAGCTGGTGGTGCGCGGCACGCCGATGGTCGGCACCCGGGTGATCGTCTGCAATCACATCTCCTGGCTCGACATTCCGGTGGTCGCCGCGTTCGAAGCGACGCGCTTCGTGTCGAAAGCCGAAGTCGGCGAATGGCCGGTG
>NZ_JAHFRY010000052.1:5490-29306 GCF_023266035.1 Nevskia sp. | reverse complement strand
TCAGGCGCAGCATTTCGGTGATCGACGGAGCTAGTCCGTGGGTTCCGGTACGCGTGTAATCGGTGATCGGCTGGCCTTCGACGTACTCCATCACCAGATAGGGGCGGCCGTCGGGTGCTGCGCCAGCATCGAGCGCGCGGGCGATGTTCGGATGGGTGAGCTGGGCGAGGATGCGACGTTCGAGCAGGAAGCGGCGGATCACCTGATAGGTATCCAGGCCGCGTTTCAGCAGCTTGATCGCCACCCGCAGCTCGAAAGCCTGATCCGCCCGCCGGGCCTGATAGACCTCACCCATGCCACCCTGCCCGACCAAGCGCTCGATTTCCCAGGGTCCCAGCAGCGTGCCCGCCTGCAGGGGCTCGGGATGCGATTCGGTTTCGCCGGTCACCGCCGAGCGATCAAGCACGACGACGGTGTCGCCGACATTGCGCAGCTGCCGCTCCAGATCCAGACGCAGGGCGACATCGCCGACGCAAACACGGTCGAGAAACTCGCCGCGCCGATCCCAGGGCAGCAGCGAGGCCTCGTCGAACAAGGCTTGCAGGCGGATGGCGCGGTCGTCTGTCATCGAGGGGGCTGGATCGAGCCGGTTGCGTCGCATGCAGTGTCACGACTCCGTGCCGTGTTGACAATCGTGCATTGAATCCACACAAGCTCCCCGCGAGTAAGCTAGAAAGTCAACAACCCTTGCGGAGGCACCCGATGTCCTTGAACCCTGTCGTTTCCCGGCAGCGCCTGAAATTTCTTGCTGCGGCCGTCGCACTAGGCTGCGTGGTGCCGGCGATGGCTGCGCTGAAGGTTGGCAGCAAGGCGCCGGACTTCACCACCCAGGCAACGCTGGCCGGCAAGCCGTTCCAGTTCGCGCTGGCCGACGCGCTGAAGAAGGGCCCGGTGGTGCTGTACTTCTATCCGGCGGCGTTCACCAAGGGCTGCACGGTGGAAGCGCATCTGTTCGCCGAGGCGACCGAGGAATTCAATGCGCTGGGCGCGACGGTGATCGGCGTCTCGAAGGACGATATCGACACGCTGAACAAGTTTTCTATCAGCGAATGCCGCAACAAGTTCGCGGTGGCGGCCGATCCGGAGCTGAAGATCTCGAAGTCCTACGACGCGAAGATTCCACTGGTCGGCTACTCGGATCGCACCTCGTTCGTGATCCTGCCGGACTCCACCGTGTCCTACGCCTATTCGGCACTGAGCCCGGACAAGCACGTCGCCAACACGCTGGCGGCAGTCAAGGAGTGGAAGGCGAAGCAGCCGCAGTAAATCGAGCGCGCTGCTGCCGGTTCAACGAGCGGGCAGCAGCCGTCTGGGATCCAGCGGCCGGCCGCGGTCGCGAATCTCGAAGTGCAGCAGCGGTTTCTGCGCCGGGCCTTCGCCGAGTTCGGCGATCGGCTGGCCGGGACCCACCTCCTCGCCTTCGTTGACCAGACGCTTGCGGTTGTAGCCGTAGGCCGACAGGTACTGCTCGTCATGCTTGATGATCACCAGTTCGCCATAGCCTTTCAGCGCTGCGCCGCTGTAGACAACGCGGCCGCCACGGCTGGCGACGACGATCTGGCCCAGTTCGCCAGCGATATCGAGACCCTTGTTGCCGCCGGCATCGAAGCCGCGTGCCACCGTGCCGCGCGTCGGCCATTCCCAAGTGCCGGCGCCATCGAGCATCGGCAGCACGGGCTGCACTGATTGCGTTGGCGTGACTCGCTGCGGCGCCTGGGTCACCACGTCAGCAGCAACGGCTGCGCCTGGCGGGGTCAAGCGCAGGCGTTGACCGATATTGATCCGGTAGTCGCTGCCGATGCCGTTCCACTCGGCGAGCTGGCGATAGTCGAGGTTGTTGCGGAAAGCGATCGAATACAGCGTGTCACCCTTGGTGACGACATAGACCTCGCCGAAAGTCGGTGTCGAGCGCGGCGACTGCTTGACCGAAGCGCGCGACACCTTGGCGCGCGGCGTCTCGAAAGCGCAGCCAGCCGTCAGCAACATCAGCGCGGCCAGCGCCAATGTCGCCGCCCGTTTCACGCGCGCTTGCGGAACAGGAACCACAGCAGACCGCCGGCGAGCAACGCCAGCGCGGCGTAGGCCAGTTCGTGCGTGTAATGGACGATGACCTGCACCGCCGCTTCGCCGAAGAAATAGCCGGCCGCCACCAGCACGCCGCACCACAGCGTGGCTCCGGCAAAGGTGATCGCCGCAAACGGCAGATAGCGCATGCCGAACACGCCCGGCGGCAGCGAGATCAGATGCCGCACCACCGGGATGAAGCGGCCGATGAAGGTTGCCAGCCGCGCATTGCCGAGAAACATCGCCTCGGCTTCGTGGTACTTCGCTTCATTGATCAACAGGTAGCGGCCATAGCGCAGCAGGAAGGCGCGGCCGACATGGCGGCCGAGCAGATAGTTGGCCGTGGCGCCGAACACCGAACCGCTGCCGCCGGCGAGAGTCGCCAGGAACGGATTGAGCGCGCCGCCCTTGGCAAGATAGCCGGCCGGAATCATCACCAGCTCGGACGGCACCGGGAACAGGCTCGATTCCAGCGCCATCAGGCAGAAAATTTCCAGATAGCCCAGTTCGGCCATCACGCTCGTAACCCACTGCTTGAACAGATCGATCATCGCGGGCTCAAGCTCGGCCTTCGAGTAGCGGCACGAAGCTGACCGTGGCCAGATCGGTAGCGATGTAGCGGCTGCCGATGCGATCGACTGCGCGCAGCATCTGGTTGTTCGGTGGCCCGACCGGAATCACCAGCCGCCCGCCAGCCGCCAGTTGATCGAGCAGCGCCTTCGGCACTTCGGTGGCCGCCGCAGTGACGATGATGGCGTCATACGGCCCGTGCGCATCCCAGCCCAGGGTGCCATCGGCATAGCCGAAATGGATGTTGCGATAGCCGAGCCCGCCGAGCCGCTTGCGGGCCAGTTCGGACAACAGCTTCAGCCGCTCCACCGAATAGACGCGTTCGATCAGTTCGGCGAGCACGGCCGTCTGGTAACCGCTGCCAGTGCCGATTTCCAGCACCCGCTTGCGCGGCCCGGCCGGTGCACCGGCCACGGCCGCGATCAGCGCCTGCGACATCAGGCCGACCACCACCGGCTGCGACAAGGTCTGGGCCAGGCCGATCGGCAGCGGCTTGTTGCGATAAGCCTCGCCGCGCCAGGCTTCCTCGACGAACTCGTGGCGCGGAATCTTCTGCATCGCAGCCAGCACGCGCTCGTCGCTGACGCCGTTCTTGCGCAGTTCGCTGACCATCCGCGCGCGGCTGGTCGGCGAGGTCAGCCCGAGGCCGCGGCTATGCGGATGACTGCCGGTCATCACAGTTTCTGGGCCCAGCGGCTCAGCGGCTCAAGCACGTTGTGGCGCGTCAGATCGACGACCAGCGGCGTGATCGACACGTAGCCGTTCTCGACCGCGTGGAAATCGGTACCCGGTCCGCAGTCGGCGCCGGCACCGGCGGGGGCAACCCAGTAGATCGGCCGGCCACGGGGATCGAGCGTCTGCTCGAAGCGCTCGGCCTTGTGGCGATGTCCCAGCCGCGTCACCTCAAAGCCTTTCAGCGCGTCCCAGGGCAGATCCGGCACATTGACATTGAGGATGGTGTTGCCGGGAAACGGCTCTTCACGCAGCCGCTCGACGATGCGCAGGGTCGCCCGCGCCGCAGTGTCGTAATGCTTGGGGTTGTAGGCCGCGCAGGACACGGCCACCGCCGCAATGCCCAGATGCCGGCCTTCCATCGCCGCGGCAACGGTGCCCGAGTACAAGGTGTCGTCGCCCAGATTCGGGCCGTTGTTGATGCCCGACACGACCATGTCCGGCGTCTGTTCCAGCAGGCTCGCCAGCGCGATGTGCACGCAATCGGTCGGCGTGCCGTCGACGCAGACGGTGCCATCGGCATGCCGCTGCACGCGCAGCGGATGGAGGATGGTCAGCGAATTGGACGCCGCACTGCGGTTGCGATCCGGCGCGACGATATCGACGTGGTGCACGGACCTCAGCTGCTCGGCCAACACCAGCAATCCGGGGGCCGTGCAGCCGTCATCGTTGGACAGAAGAATCCGCATGGTCGTAAGCAATCGAGGGAGTCTTAGTTTACCGACCGCCGGGCTATGATGCCGACGCCATGAAGATTCCGGATTTCGATGCTGTGGACGACGACGACGCCTTCCGCTCCGCGATGTCCGGCGTCCAGCCGCGTCCGGCTTCGGACCGCGTGCCGCCGCCCCGAAAACTTCCCCCGCCACGACCGATCCAGGCCGAGGCCGACGAGCGCGCGGTGATGGACGAACTGCTCGACTACGGCATGTTCGAGCCGGAGCTGATGGAGAGCGGCGATACCCTGAGCTATCGCGGCAATGGCCTGCAGGACAGCGTCTGGCGGCGACTGCGGCGCGGCGGTTACCGGATCCGCGCCGAGCTCGATCTGCATGGCCTGAACCGTAGCGTCGCCCGCGAGGAAGTGTCGCTGTTCCTTGCCGAATGCCAGAGCAAGGACGTGCGCTGCGTGCGGATCATCCACGGCAAGGGCAATCGCTCGCCGAACACCGGCCCGGTGATCAAGACCCTGCTCGACGGCTGGCTGCGCCGCCGCAATGACGTGATCGCCTTCTGCTCGGCGCGGCCACATGACGGCGGCACCGGCGCGGTCTACGTGCTGATGCGTGCGGCTCCGTCGAGTGGTCCAGGCGGTTAAGCAGATGACACCGCGCACCCTGAGCCTGGCGAATTGGCTGGCAGAACTGCCGAGCCGCGAACAAGGGCATCTGCTGATCGGCGCCACGGGGCATCTGTCGCTGTCCGCAGACGAACACGCCGCTGCACGACAACGCCTGACCGAGGAAGCGCTGCCCAGCCTGATGGCGCGCTGCCAGCCGATCCGCGTCACCCTGCTGACCGGCCTTGCCCCCGGCGCTGACCTGCTGTTCAAGCAGGCCGCGTCGGACTGGCTGAGCCAGGCCGGTGTGCCGTTCGAGACCGTCGCGGCACTGCCGGTGCCGCTCGATGTACTGGTCGAAGACTGGATGCGTCGCCTCGACGACGAGCCCGAAGTGCTGGCCCGCGACAGCATCATCGACGTCCGCGAAGCGCTGCAGGAGCAGCTGGAACGCTGCTCGGTGATCGTCGATCTGCTGCCGGATCCCGATGCCGCGCGACGGCTGCCCGATCCGATTTTCCGCCAACAGCAGTACCGCCGCCTCGCCGCCTGTCTGGCCGAGCAATCCGATGTGCTGGTCGCGATCCAGCGGCCCGGCCACGCACCGCTGCCCGGCGGCACCACCGAAGTCATCGAATGGCGCCAGCATCCGTCGCGGATTCCGCTGCCCTGGTCGACCTTGCGCTACCGCCGCCCGGCCGACAGCGGACGGGCGCTGCTGGTCATCGATCCGACGCCAGGCGAAGGGCTGGCCGAAGATCCTCTGACCGCCGCGCTGGCGCTCTGCCATCGCGCTTTCAAGGCCGGCAACTACCTGCTCTGCCACGACTTGGCCCGGCAAGCGCAGGGCGAGGGTCTGCATGATCGCCAGCTCGACTACATCGCCCTGCTGTCGCTCGCCAATGCCGGCAGCACCCAGCTGGCGATGCGCCGTTATCGCGAGCTGGCGATCGTCGATGAGCCGGATCTGGAGGAATGGCTGGCGCTCGGTGGCCGGCTGTACAAGGACCTGGCGCTCGCTTCACGCGGTGATCGTGCGCGGGAACTGTTCGAGCGCGCCGGCCGCGTCTATCAAGTTGCTTTCGATCGCACCGGCGGCTTCTTTCCCGGCATCAACGCCGCCTCGATGCTGATGCTCGGCGGCTGTCGCGAAGAAGCCGTGGCGCTGGCCACCAAGGTGCTAGAACACCTGCGCAACCCGCCGGATTCCGAGACCTCGGCGTACTACCAGCGCGTCACCGAAGCCGAAGCTGCGCTGCTGCTCGGCGACATGGCGCGTGCCCAGTCAGCACTGACCAGCGCCGATGCCTTGCTGCGCGGCAACGTCAACGTCCGCAGCCGCACCGTGACCCAGCTGCAACTGCTCTGCCGCCACCTCGGCTGCAGCGACAGCCTGACCCATCTGCTCAGCCTGGCGCCGGTCTACTACGTGCCGAGACCGCTGCCGCCGAACCTGTCGGCGGATGCCTTTCCATCGGCCGCCTCGGTGGTCTACGGCGGCCTGTCGAATCCCGACGATCTGGCCATCGCCGAACAGTTCCTGCAGCGCGGCATCCGCGTTCATCTGGTCTTGCCGAGCACCCGCTCGCAGCTGATCGAACGCTGGCAGCGCAACCACGGCAGCGTCATCAGTGCCCGCCTGATCCGCTGCTTGGAAGACGCAGCCGAATGTTCCGTGGCGCAGGGCTTTCTGGAGGATGAGACCGACTGGTGCGCGGCCTACGTATCGGCCACTGCCTGCGGCCTGTCCCGGCTAGCCGCACAGCGGCTCGGTTGCCGCTGGCGCGTGCTCGGCGATGACGGCAGTGAAGACTGCGGTGATGCCGTCGGCGCCGCCTGGGTGCGCCAACTCGATCAACCCGGCCAAGCCTCGACCGCCCCGGACGGCAGCCCGGTGCTGCGCCGTTTCGTCGGCACCTTGTTCGCCGACTTCGCCGGCTACAGCCGCCTCGCCGAGCACGAACTGACGGCGTTCCAGTCGCTGATGATCAAAGGCATTGCCGATGTGCTGCGGCCGCATGCCGCGCACATCCTGCTGCAGCACACCTGGGGCGACGCCGTGCATATCGTCACCGACGATGCCGCGACCGTCGCCACCGTGGCTGCCGACATCCACGCGATCGTCGATCGCGTTCGCCCGACGCTCGGCGGCATGCTCGGCAAGCTCGAACTGCGGCTATCAGCCCATTACGCGCCGGTGCACGAAGGGCTGGACGCCGTCGAAGGCACGACCACCTACTTCGGCTCCCAGCTGTCGTTCGCGGCGCGCGTCGAGCCGGTCACCCCGCCCGGCATGATCTTCGTCACCGAAGCCTTCGCCGCCCGCCTCGCGCTGGAAGCGCCGGAACGCTTCGCCACCGAATACGCCGGCGAAATCGAACTGGCCAAGCGCTATGGCAAGTACCGCCTGTACTCGCTGCGCCGCGGTGATCTGATCATTTGAGCCAAGAATTGGGGTCAGATACAGATTAATTTCGGACGTCGCGCTTAACGGCCGCGCAGGAACAAGCGGTCTAGCGCGTCGGCATCGATCTGCACCCAGGTCGGTCGGCCGTGATTGCACTGGCCGGCATTCGGTGTCTGCTCCATGTCGCGCAGCAGCGCGTCCATCTCCGGCACCGTCAGCCGTCGATTGGCCTTGATCGCCGCGCGACAGGCGATGTCGGCCAGGATGCGGTGCTGGGCGTCTAGCGCCTCGTTGAAGTGCTCGGCACTTTCGGCATCGTCGGCGCCGCCGCAGAGCGTACGCAGCAGTGCGGCGAGATCGGCCTTGATCAGCAGCGCCGGCACCGCTCGCACGGTGATCGATTCCGGGCCGGCGCGATCGAGGATCAGGCCGAAGCGGCGCAGCGCTTCGAACTGCGCTTCGAGCTGATCGGCCTCCGCGCCGCCGATCCTGATGACCTCCGGCAGCAGCAGCCGCTGCGAGGCGATGCCATCCGCCGCCAGTTGCAGCTTGAGGCGCTCGTAGAGCACCCGCTCATGCGCGGCATGGGCATCGACCAGCACCAGGCCATGGCGGTTTTCGGCGAGCACGAAGACACCTCGGATCTGCGCGATCGCCCGACCCAGCGGCGCGTCTTCCGTCGTGTTCGAAGCGGCGGGCGTTTCCGATTCGGCAAAGCCGGCGCGATACAGCGGCCAGGCCGATCCGGACGTGCCCGAGGCTTCGCGCACCGGCCAGGGTGGCGTCGACACATTGCGGCCATAGCTCAGCGGCACCGTGCTCTGAACAGGATCCGGCGCGCTGAACGCCGGTGCCTCGAACTCGACTCGATGGTGCTGGCCTGGCTCGGGCCGGATGCGACGCAGCAACTGGTGCACGGCGCCGAACAGGAAATCGTGGACCACCGAAGCATCGCGGAAGCGCACTTCGGTCTTCTGCGGATGAACGTTGACATCGACCCGCGCCGGATCAAGTTCCAGGAACAGCACGAAGGCCGGATGACGCTGCGAATGCATGACGTCGTGATAGGCACGGCGCAGCGCGTGGGCAAGCAGCTTGTCGCGCACATTGCGGCCGTTGACGTACAGGAACTGAAGATCGGCCTGGGCACGGCCGAAGCTCGGCAGCGCTACCCAGCCCCAGAGCCGGAGGCCGAGCCGCTGCTCGTCGATGGTCACCGCATTGGCCAGGAACTCGTCACCACAGACGGCGGCGACGCGCGACGCGCGTGCGCTGTCACCCTCGGCCTGCGCCAGTTCGAAGCTGCGCCGGCCGTTGTGGCTGAGGCGCAGGCGCAGATCGAAACGGGTCAACGCCAAGCGCCGCAGGGCCTGATCGACATGGCGGAACTCGGTGCCTTCCGCCTTCATGAACTTGCGCCGCGCTGGTGTGTTGAAGAACAGGTCGCGCACTTCGATGGTGGTACCCGGCGGATGCGCCGCCGGCTGCGGACTACCGTCATCGAGCAGACCACTGCCGGCGACTTTCCAGCCGTGCTGGTCGATCTCGCGGCGCGAGGTCAGCGCCAGCCGCGACACCGACAGGATGCTCGGCAGTGCTTCACCGCGAAAGCCGAAGCTGGCAACTCGTTCGAGATCGTCGAGCAGGCTGATCTTGCTGGTCGCGTGGCGAGTCAGCGCCAGTGCCAGCTCCTCGCGGGCGATACCGCCGCCATCGTCGCGAACCCGGATCAGGTTCAGACCACCCGCTTCAAGATCGACCTCGATCACCGTCGCGCCCGCATCAAGACTGTTCTCGACCAGTTCCTTGACCACGGTCGCCGGCCGCTCGACCACTTCGCCCGCGGCAATCTGATTGATGAGCTGCTCGGGAAGTACCTGGATCGTCACGACTGCCAGCCTGTAAGGAAGGCGGCAAGCTTAAAGAAAACGGCCTCGCGAGGAGGCCGTTTATGTGCAGGGCAGAGACTGGAAGCAGCTAGCGCTTCAGGCGCACCTGCACTGCTTTCGCCTTGCCTTGAGCCGGAGCCGAGGACGGTGGCGGTTCGTTGGCCGCAACCTGCTGCGGCCGGTAGCGCGCGAAATAGCTGCGCACGCCTTCGAAGATCGACTGCGCCATCTTGTCCTGGTAATCAGCGTCGCCGAGCAGCTTCTCTTCGCGTGGATTGCTGATGAACGCGGTTTCGACCAGCACCGACGGGATGTCCGGCGATTTCAGCACCATGAAACCGGCCTGCTGAACTTCAGATTTCTGCAAACGGTTGATGCGGCCCATCGAACTCAGCATGCGGCCGCCGAGATCGAAGCTGGCTTCCATGGTCGCGCCCTGCGAGATGTCGATCAGCACGGCAGCGACGTTGTCGTCCTGCTTCTGCAAGGCGACGCCGCCGACCAGATCCGCGGCGTTTTCGTGGTTGGCGATCCAGCGCGCCTGTTCACTCGACGCGCCGCGCTCGGAAAGGACATACACCGCTGAACCCTGCATGCCGCGATCTTCGGTGGCATTGGCATGTACCGACACGAACAGATCGGCATCGGCCTGACGCGCCCTGACCGTGCGGGTCCGCAATTCGATGAAAGTGTCGCTGTCGCGCGTCAGTACCGCGCGCATGCCGGGCTGGTCATCGATCTTCTTCTTCAGCTTGCGGGCGATCGCCAGAGTCACGTCCTTCTCGCGCAGACCGCCAAGGCCGATCGCACCCGGATCTGTACCGCCGTGGCCAGCATCGACGGCGATGACGATTTCCTTTTCCGACACCCGGAAGCGGCCATTTGCGCGGGGCGCTGCGAGCGGCAAGGTTTCCGCCGACGAGGCCGCGACCGTCTGCACCTGGATCGGCGCAACGGCAGGGGCTGGCGGCTGCACGACCGGCGTCGGGTTCAAAGCGGGCGCCGGTGCCGTGGCGACGATGCCGAGTGCCGGGCTGACTACGGGTGCCGGCAGCACACGCGCTGTGCCGGGCGTCTTCGGAATCAGATCGACAATCAGCCGATAGCCGTAGCCGCCGTCTGGCTGCAGACCGAAGGAATGCGGCTGAACTTTCTCGCTGACATCGAGCACGACACGCAGACCC
This sequence comes from Nevskia sp., assembly GCF_023266035.1. GTDB lineage: Bacteria > Pseudomonadota > Gammaproteobacteria > Nevskiales > Nevskiaceae > Nevskia. Next base: position 19,181 of record NZ_JAHFRY010000052.1, on the reverse strand, counting down.
TTGTCGCGCGGGCCGGTGCGCAAGGCCTTGATCAGGCCGGCGCCAGCGCTGCTCGACGGCAGGGCTGAGCCGCGACGGGCATCGCTGAAATCGATGACCACACGGTCAGGATTGGCGAGCGTGAAAACCTTCGGCTTGGTTTCGGCGTCGAGATCGAAGACCACGCGCGTCGAGTCCGGACCGTCGAGCAGACGCAACTCGCGCAGCTCGGTCGCGGCAGCAGCCTGCGCCGTCAGCAAAAACAAAAATCCGGTCAATGCGCGCATGAAGCCCCATCGGGGTCGATCAAAGCCAGAAGATACGGCCTGGCGGCCGTGACTTCAACCGATTTCGAAGAATTTTCGTATCGAAATCAGTGCTTAGTACCAACTATCTCATGCTCTATGGCAAGTTCGGCACGATTTCCGGCCAGCGCGCGGCGATCAACGGCCATTCAGCGGTCGTTTCAAGCTCGGCCAAGCGCCCTTCGCCATCGGCCGAGAGCCGAACGACCAGACTCGCCGATGGCAGAAAACCAGTGCCGCATTCCGGCCATTCGACCAGCCACCAGCAGCCTGATGGCGGGTAATCGTCGAGGCCCAGGCCTTCGAGTTCGTCCGGATGTTTCAGGCGATACAGGTCCATGTGCAGCAGGTCCTGATCGCCGATCCGGTACGGCTCGATCAAGGTGTAGGTCGGGCTGCGAATGCTGCCGCTGACGCCCAGTGAGCGCAGAAAGCCGCGCGCCAAGGTGGTCTTGCCGGCACCGAGCGTGCCCTGCAGGTAGATCACCCCACCCGGCCGCGATGCCGTCTCGGCGGCAAGGCGTGCGCCGAGTGCTTCGGTCGCGGCATCGTCAGCCAGCTCGATCGTCAGGCGGCTCATGGATTCACCTGCGCACGCAGCGCATCGACGACATCAGAAGCAATCAGCCCGCGCTCACCGCCTGCGATCGCCACGGCATCCCCGGCTCTGGCATGCACCGTCACCGCCGCCGCGGCCGCAATGCCCAGCGGCAAGCCCTGAGCGAGAAATGCAGCGCTGATACCGGTCAGTACATCGCCCATGCCACCGACGCCCATGCCCGGATTGCCGTAGGGACAGAGCCGCAGAACCTCGCCATCGGCGACCAGACTGCCAGCACCTTTGAGCACCACCGCACCGCCGTAACGCGCCTGCAGCGCTTGTATGGCAGCGATTCGATCCTGCTGAACGGTCACGGTACTGCAGCCGAGCAGCCGGCCGGCTTCGCCCGGATGGGGCGTCAGCAGCCAGTCATCGCGCCGGAGAGATGGCGACTGCTGCGCGAGCAGATTCAAAGCGTCGGCATCGACCACCATCGGCAGCGCCGCTGCCATCGCCGTGTCGAACATCGTCCGGCTCCAGTCGTCGGTGCCCAGCCCGGGGCCGATCGCGACGACATCAGCGCGGGTAATCAGCATTGCCAGTTCGGCGGCTGATTCGACGCCACGCACCATCAGATCCGGCTGCGCAGCCGCGAGCAGCGGCGCATGCACAGCGCGGGTCGCGATGGTCACCAGTCCGGCACCAGCCCGCAGCGCTGCACGACCGGCAAGTAGGATCGCGCCGAGCATGCCGTGATCACCGCCGATCAGCAGCACGTGGCCGTGATCGCCCTTGTGGCCGGTGGGGCTACGGCGCGGCAGCCAGCGGCGCAGGTCCGAGGCGTCGATGCGCTGGGCGATCGGGGTCAGGCCGACATGAACGCGTTCCGGCACATCCAGTGTCGCCAACTCCACGGCGCCGGCGAATGCCGGGCCTTGGCCGGTCAGCAGGCCGATCTTCTGCGCGATGAAGGTCACGGTCAGATCAGCGTTGATCACTGCGCCCGGCACCTGTCCGGTATCGGCAATCAGACCGGAAGGAATGTCGAGTGCCAGCACCGCGACACCGTTCACATGCGCGGCATTGGCAGCTGTAATGGCGTCGGCGGTCTCGCCTTCCGGCGCTCGGCTCAGGCCGATGCCATACAGCGCATCGACGATCAGATCAGCCGTCAGCAGCGCTTCGGCAGACGTGGCCGACCAGCGCTCGACGGAGCCAATCGCCAGCCAGGCTGCGCGCGCGGTCAGGGCATCGCCGCGACGCGGCAAGTCTTCGCATTCGAACACCCGCACCGTGCAGCCATCAGCCAGCGCAAGACACGCCAGTTCGTAGCCATCACCGCCGTTGTTGCCGGGGCCACAGAGCACGGTGACCGTCCTGACTTGCGGCCAGCGCGCCTGAGCGGCCCGCCATGCGGCCTGTGCGGCGCGCTGCATCAAGCTGTAACCAGGGATGCCGCAGTCCTCGATTGCGCGCCGATCCAGTTCGCGCACCTGGGCTGCGGAATACAATCGCGCCGCAATGTTTTCCATGCCGCCAGTATAAGTGCCCGCCCCTCCTGAACCCCTCGCCACACCTCGCGATTGGGCGAGGGAGATCCGTGATCGGGCCCGTGCGCTGGGCTTCGCCGATGCTGGCATTGCCAGTCTGGCGCTCGACGACGATCACGCCCATCTGCGCCGCTGGCTCGATGAAGGTCTGCACGGCGGCATGAGCTGGATGGCCGAGCATGCGGCGCTGCGCGCAGACCCCGCGCAGCTGCATCCGGGCACCATCACGGTGATCAGCGTGCGGCTCGACTACCGGCCTTCGGCCGAGGATGCCGACGCGGTACTCGCCGATCCGGAAGCCGCCTACATCTCGCGCTATGCGCTGGGACGCGATTACCACAAGCTGATGCGCAAGCGGCTCAAGGCGCTCGCCGAACAGTTGACGCTAGCGATCGCGCCGCATGGCTATCGAGTGTTTGCCGACAGCGCCCCGGTGCTCGAAAAAGCGCTGGCCCGCAATGCCGGGCTGGGCTGGATCGGCAAGCACACCCTGGTGCTCAACCGCGAAGCCGGCTCCTGGTTCTTTCTCGGCGAGATCTATACCGATCTGCCGATCGACGCCGTGCCCGCGGAACCGGTCACACCGCGTTGTGGCAGCTGCACGGCCTGCATCGACATCTGCCCGACCCAGGCGATCATCGGCCCGTACCGGCTCGATGCGCGGCGCTGCATTTCCTATCTGACCATCGAGCACCACGGCGACATTCCCGAGGAACTGCGGCCAGCGATCGGCAACCGCATCTTCGGCTGCGACGACTGCCAGCTCGCCTGTCCGTGGAACCGCTACGCGAAGCTCGACGCGACGCCAGATTTCGCGCCCCGCCACGGCCTCGATACCGCGCGGCTGATCGAGCTGTTTGCCTGGACTGAAGCCGAATACCTGAGCCGTACCGAAGGCATGGCCTTGCGCCGTGCCGGCCATTTGCGCTGGCTGCGCAACATTGCGGTGGCGATCGGCAACGCGCTGGCCGATGCCAAGCTCAGCGAAGCTGCGGCTACCGCCCTCGTCGCCGCACTCGATTCGCGTTCGGCGTTTCCGGATTCAACGGTGCAATCTCATATTCGATGGGCGCTGCAGCGTCGTCCGGCGGCGGACAGTAGATCGACGGCCCTTCATAGCGGCTGATCTTCTGCCGCGTTCCCTCGTACGCCAGCTTCAGCGCGGCATCGGTCTCGCCTTTCAAGGCTTCGTCGAGCTGCTGCTCGGCAAGATCGACGCAGTGACGCTCGAGCAGCACCAGCGCTAGGTTGTTGCGCACCACCGGGTTGAACGCCTTCAGGCGCAGCGATTCGAGATAAGCCTCCTGCGCGCCAGCCCAGTCCTTCAGCGCATAGCGGGCATTGCCGAGCGCAACCCAGGGCACGACCTGATCCGGCCAGCGTTCGATCGCGCCATAGGCGTTCTTCTCGGCCAGCTTCGGGTAGTTGGCCAAGGTCGCCGCTTCGCCGACGGCGATCCAGGAAGCCTGGGTGGCGCTGGCCGGCACGCGGCTACCGTCGCTGATCACCATCGCCCAGTTGTCGCCGCCCTTCCAGTAGCTGAGGAAATCGCCCAGCGGCTGGTAGACGCGGCCTTCCTTGCCCGAGCGCAGGATCACTTGATTGCTCACAGGCTCGACGCCGATGACGACGGCATAACGCCAGTCCGGCACTTTCTGCAGCACCATCACCGGCCGGCCGGCGCGAACTTCGGCGAACACGGCATCAAGGGTCGGCGGCAGCACGAAGGCCAGCCGGTCCAGCTGATAGGCGATGCCGGTGAACTCGCTGCGCAGGTTGGCCGGCGGCGTCCTGTTGCCAAGCAAAGGCGCGACCTGGACCGGGCCGGTCGAGGTCAGGCCGTCGGTGTAGAACATCGTCGCCAGCGCAGCGGCCGCAGCGGCGCGATCCTCGTTCGGGAAGAACGCGGTCTTGCTCAGCTCGATGCGCTCCTCGCCGGAGCCGTGATCCTGCACACGCTGAACCACGGCCGGCGTGCAGCCGCCGAGCATCGCTGCGACGACGAACACCAGCGAAAGACGCAGTTCAGCGGCCATCGATGCGCTCCAGCAGGCGGCGGGTCGAGGGATCAAGCCCATCGTCATCTGTCGCGCGACCCGATTGCGCTGCGACCACCTGATGCGCCAGCTGCTTGCCGAGTTCCACGCCCCATTGATCGAATGCATTGATGTTCCAGAGCACGCCGAGCACGAAAGTGCGGTGTTCGTACAGCGCACAGAGTGCGCCAAGATGGAACGCATCGAGCCTCGGCAGCAACAGCGTATTGCTCGGCCGGTTGCCGCTGAACACACGATGCGGGATCGCCTCATCCAGCGCGGTACCGCTCAAGCCCTGCGCTTCAAGCTCGGCACGCACCTGGGCGGCATTCTTGCCACGCATCAGTGCCGCGCTCTGCGCCAGACAGTTGGCGATCAACAGCGGCTGCTGCTCTGGCAAGGCATTGGTGGCCGCCACCGGCAGGATGAAATCCACCGGATTCAGCGCTGGCCCCTGATGCAGCATCTGGAAGAACGCGTGCTGGGCATTGCTGCCGACATCACCCCACAGCACCGGCGTCGTCGCGTAGTCGACCTTCCGTCCATCACGGTCGATACCCTTGCCGTTCGATTCCATTTCCAGCTGCTGCAGCCAGCCGACGAAATGACTCAGGCGCTGCGCATAAGGCGCGACGACCTGGCTCACGGCACCGAGAAAATTGCTATTCCAGACCGCGATCAAGGCCATCAACACGGGCAGATTCGTAGCCAGCGGTGCGTGGCGGAAATGCTCGTCCATCGCGTGGGCGCCGGCCAGCAGTTCGCGGAAACGCTCAGGCCCCAGGGCCACGATGTTGGCGAGGCTGACCGCCGACCACAACGAGTAGCGGCCGCCGACCCAGTCCCAGAATTCGAAGACGTTTTCCGGATCGATGCCGAAGGCTTCGGTCGCCGGCCGCGCCGTCGATACGCCGACGAAGTGCCGGGAGACGGCGGCGTCGCCAAGCGCGGCGGTCAACCAGCGCCGGGCAGCACCCGCATTGGCCATCGTTTCCTCGGTGGTGAAGGTTTTCGAGGTAACGACGAACAAGGTGCGGGCCGGATCCAGCTTCGCCAGCACGTCCGACAACTGCGCACCGTCGACGTTGGCGACGAAGTGCGCGCGCGGCCTGGTGTCGGTTTCGGTCAGCGCTTCCCAGACCATGCGTGGCCCGAAATCCGAACCGCCGATGCCGATGTTGACGACATCACTGATGCGCTCGCCGGTCGCACCGCGCCAGGCGCAGCTGCGCAGCGCATCGGCGAACGCGAACATGCGGTCGAGGACCTCATGCACCAGTGGCATCACCGGCTCGCCCGCCATCTGCAGGCCAGCATCGCGCGGGGCGCGCAGGGCGATGTGGCCGACGGCACGATGTTCGGTGAAGTTGATCGCCTCGCCGGCGTGCATCCGGGCAATCCATTGCGACACCTGCTGCTGCTCGGCGAGCGCCAGCAGTGCCGAGATGCCGTCATCACCGAGGCGTTGCTTTGAGTAATCGAGGTACAGCCCGCAAGCTTCCGCCGAATAACGCTGAGCGCGTGCGGGATCGTTCTGAAAACGCTGGATCAGCGTCGTCGCCGCATCGGCGGCAGCCAGGCTAGTCAGTGCGCGCCAGGCGGCGCTTTCCGTCAATGCAGACATCGGGATCGAAACGGGTCCGGACGAAAAAGAGGCCCAAGCTTACTAAAGCTTGGGCCTCTTAAAGTCTGCTTCAGCGCCGGATTCACTGGCGCGAGCAGCAACTGCTTCAGGCAGCCTGCACCGGAATAGTGTTCGCGGTACGGGTGACGCGGTTGGCTTCGTCGCAATAGACCAGCTTCGGCTTGTGCAGCTTGGCGACGTTGGCTTCGACTTCCGCATAGGCGCAGATGATCACGCGATCACCCACCCGTGCCTTGTGCGCAGCCGCGCCATTGACCGAGATGATGCCGCTGCCGTTCTCGGCGCGGATCGCATAGGTCGTGAAGCGTTCGCCATTGCCGACGTTGTAGATCTGGATCTGCTCGTACTCGTGGATGCCGGCGAGATCGAGCAAACGTCCGTCGATCGCACAGGAGCCTTCGTAGTCGAGTTCAGCGTGGGTAACACGCGCACGGTGCAATTTGCACTTGAGCATCGTCAGTTGCATGAGCTTCTTTCCTGGATGGTTGTTTGATGCGGGTGGCCCAAAAAGACATGCACCCGGAATCAAGATGTTCAACGACCGAGGGCGGCCCACAAAGACATACGCCCGTTGATGCAGGAGTCATCACTGCACCAAGTCGCGAAAGTGTAACGAGGTTCACGCTTGCCGCCAACCTTCCGGCCTAAGGAAATAACGCGACCCCGGAAACCACCCGACAAACGGGATTACCGCCACCACGAACGCCTTCGCTGATGCTTCAAATTGGTGCGACTAGCACCGTTCAAGCCGCAGATTGTCGATCAGTCGCGTCGTGCCGAGTACGGCGGCGATCAGCACGACGAAGTCCTTGTCGCCTGCCGCGGGCTGCGCCAGCGTCGGCGTCCGCACTTCGAGGTACTGCGGTCGGAAACCTGCCGCTTCGAGCTGTTGCATCTGCTCCGCAGCAATCGCTGCGTAGTCATCACGACCAGCCCTGAGATCAGCGGCCACAGCCTGCAGGGCGGCATGAACCTGCGGCGCTTGCTCGCGCTCGACCGAGGTCAGGTACTGGTTGCGCGAGGACAGCGCCAGGCCATCCGCTGCGCGTTCGGTCGGATAGCCGACCACGTCCACCGGCATCCGCAGGTCAGCGACCATCCGCTTGACGATCTGCAACTGCTGCCAGTCCTTTTCGCCGAACACCGCGACATCCGGCTGCACGCTGTTGAACAGGATCGCCACCACCGTCGCCACGCCCGTGAAGAAGCCGGGCCGGAACGCGCCTTCAAGCTCGGCCGACAGCGGCGAGACGGTGATCGTCGTCGCCGGCGGAAAACCGTTGACATAGACCTCCTCGACGGGCGGTGCGTAAACCAGATCGACACCCTGCGCTTCGAGCTGGCGGAGATCTTCCGGCAGGGTGCGCGGATAACGGCCGAAATCTTCGTTGGGGCCGAACTGCAGCGGATTGACGAACACGGTGACGACCACACGATCACCCAGACTGCGAGCATGACGGACCAGCGCCAGATGTCCCGCATGCAGATTGCCCATCGTCGGCACCAGGGCGATACGTTCGCCGCGGGCGCGCCATTGCGAAATCCGGGCGCGAAGTTCGGACGCGAGGTGCACGGTGTTCATCGGTGAATTCGTGGTGATGAGGATCAGGGCGACGCTGGCGTGGCGTCGGCAACACGGTAACCGTTCAACCGGCCGATCGCCGCCCAGCGTTCAGCGCTGAACAGTTCGCCACGGGTGACCAGCCGCACATCGTCATACAGCGGCCGCAGCGCCGGATCGACGATGCGGTTTTCGCCGCTGCGTAGAGAGGCGAGATAACCGTCTGGAAAGGCGCGCTTGAAATGGCCGATGCGCCAAGGGCGCAGGCAGGGCAAGCGCGCGAGGAAGGCGTCGGACAGCGCATGGTGATCGACGAGCTGCACCGTTGGTCCCGCCGCATAGCCCATGAAACCGATCACGCCGGCTTCGAAGATGCGCTCCGGCGGACGTTGCCTCATCGACTTGCCGAGCTCGCCCCAGGGATGGTTGTACGGCACCGGACGATCGCGGCTGTGGGTCGATAGTGCCGTCGACGCTGCGTAGTACTGGCGCTCGTTGGCCACACCCGAAGCGCGAATCAGCGGGTCCGGCCCTTCGATGCCGATCAGCCGGCTTACGGCCAGTACAACGATCAAAGCCACACTGCCCAGCATCGCCTTGTCGTTGAAAGGCTGCGTACCGTCATCACGCCCGGCTGTCAGCAGGATCGCCGCGATGAAAGCCGGCACGCTGAGAAAACGCCCCTGCATGAAGTCGCCGCCGGCCGACACCACGTAGGCCAGATACAGCAGCAGGCCGATCCCCAGCGGCCGTCGTGCGCCGCCGCTGAACGCGGTGCCGATACCGAGCAGCACCAGCATCAAGGTGCCGGGATCGTGGGTTGCGAGATCGACGAGATACAGGAGACCCTGCAAGCGGTACTCGGCGGCCGGAATGCCGGTGCTCAGCTTCGCGTAATAGGTGTTTGGAAACGGCACGCCGTAATAGATCAGCGAAAACGTTTCCCAGGCCAGCAGCGGCAGCAAGGCCAGCGAGGCCAGACCCAGGTTGCGCCAGGAACGTTGCTGCCACAGCAGCCAGGCCAGCGCCGGCAACACCAGCAGCACCAGATCGAGCCGGTTCAGGGTCAGCAGGCAGCCGACCAGAAACAAGAGGAAAAGGGGCTTCGGCTGTTCGGCTGGCGCAAGCCATAGCCAGCAGAACGTTGCAGCGAGCAGAAACGACAGCGGATTCTCGAGGCCCGAGGTCGTGTAATCGAGCACCGCCTGCGAACACAGCAGCAAGGCAACGAACGCAATCGCCTGCGGCAAACGTGCGGTCAGCCGCCACAGCACCAAGGCCACGGCCAGCGCCGAACAGAGGATCGAGACGACCAGCACGCTCAGGTACATCTCGCCGCTGATGGCATGCACGCCAGCGAGCAGGAACAGCCACAGCGGATGCGTATAAGCCTGCACCCGCTCGACCGGATTCCAGGTCAGCCCGTAACCATGGGTAAAGTTCCAGACAGTGCGCAGGCTGATATAGGCATCGTCGGCCATCCAGCCGAAACGGATGACCACCAGCAGAAACAGCAACCACAGGCCAAGCTTGAAACGCCAGGCATCCAGCTTCGGCAGATCAGCTGCGAACACGGGCACCACCGGGGATTTCGAAGAACCTCAGAAGCAGTGCTCAGGCGCCGGATAGGCGCCGCTCTTGACCGCCTGCACATACGCGCGAATCGCCCCTTCGATATCCGCCCCGCCCTGCATGAAGTTCTGCACGAAGCGCGGCGTGCGACCGAGCGTGACCATCGGCGAAATGTTCAGGATGTCGTGCAGCACCAGGATCTGGCCCGATACGTCGGGGCCGGCACCGATGCCGATCACCGGCACTTGAGAAGCGTCGGTGATCTGCTTGCCAAGCTTGGACGGCACGCATTCGAGCAGCAGCATGTCCGCACCCGCTTCTTCGAGAATGCGCGCGTCGTGGAGCATGGCCTCGGCGGCAGCATTGTCGCGACCCTGCACCTTGAAGGCGCCCATCTTGTGGATCAACTGCGGCTGCAGGCCGAGATGCGCGCAGACCGGCACGCCCCGCACCGACAGGTATTCGACGATGTCGGCCTGCTCGCGGCCGCCTTCGAGCTTGACCATCTTCGCCCCGCCCTCTTGCATCAGCCGCTGAGACGCATCGAGCGCGCGCTCGCGGGTGGCGAAGCTCAGGAACGGCAGATCGGCGACCAGGAACGCCCGCTTCAGATGCGGCGCCACGGTGCGCGAGTGATAGGCGATGTCGGCAACGGTCACCGCTGTGGTCGAGTTTTGGCCGTGGATGACCATGCCCAGCGAATCGCCGATCAGGATCACGTCGACACCGGCACGGTCCTCGATCAGCGCGAAGCTGGCGTCGTAGCAGGTCAGGCAGGCAATCCGTTCACCGGCGGCGCGCATGCGGCGCAACTCGGAGATGTGGACTTGCGCGCTGGGTGCGGCGGGTTTAGCGGTCATTGAGCGGGCTTCCAGCCAATCGGCGCGGCGGCGAAATATATCACGCGATTTTCGCCGGCTTTCTTGGTCTGTAGCGATGAAATCGCCACGACGAAAAACGCTGGAAAGCCGTCTCCACCGGAGTACCCTGAACTGGGGCAATCGGCGAACGCAGTGTCGCCGGCGGGAGGAGATCGAATGAATATCGGGCGGATTCAAGCTGCGATCCTGCTGGTGGCTGCTGCGGCAACGCTGGCTGGTTGTGCCAACCTCCCCGAGCAACCGTCGATCTCGACTGAAGATGTCGCCTGGGCTCTCGCCGGGGCTGATCGGGTACCGATTGCGGCCGATTCGCCGGCGATCGAAGATCTGCCCTCGCTGCTCGCAGTCAGCGACGAGATGCGCCGCTTCGCGCAGGACGCCACCCGCAGAGCATCCAGCATCGGCGACAAGACTCGCGCGCTCGCCGCCGCACTGCACGCCGAGAAAGGCCGCCATCTGCGCTACGACGCCGAAGCCAGCTTGAGCGCCGAACAGGCCTTCCTGCAAAGACGCGCCAACTGCCTGAGCTACACCTTGCTGTTCGTCGCATTGGCTCGCGAAGTGGGAATTCCGGCGAAGTTCAACGAAGTCGATATTCCACCGATCTGGGAGCTGGGCGACGACCAGACCCTGCTGCTCTACCGGCACATCAATGTGCGGGTCGATCTGTCATCGCCGCAGTATCAGATCGTCGATGTCAGTGGTGAGGACTACAGCCCCCGCTACGATCAGCGGATCGTCAGCGACCAGACCGCCCTGGCACAGTTCTACAACAACCGCGCCGTCGAACTGCGTTTGCAGCAGCGTCGCGACCAAGCCTTGCGCTACCAGCTGCGTTCGCTCGAACTGCTGCCCGACGCCGGCTATCTCTGGGCCAACCTGTCCAGCCTCTATCTGCTGGACGGTCAGCTGCGTGCCGCGAGCATCGCGATCACCCAAGCGCTGCTGCTGGAGCCGCGCAGCGTGTCCAGCTACAACACCGCGGCCGACATCCATGCGCAGCTCGGCAACTCACGGCTTGCCGCCTACTTTCACGAGCGTGCGCAGGCTTATCTGGAGCAGAACCCGTACTACCATTTCCAGCTCGCGCTGACCGCGCTGAAGGAACGGGACGAGCAGCGCGCCTACCGCGAGACGCGCCAGGCCATCCTGCTCAATCAGACTGACCCGCGCTTCTTCTTTCTGGCAGCGGAACTGCTGCGGCGCTTCGGCGATACCGAGCACTCCGGCGAGATCCTGCAGATCGCGCTGCAGCTGGCGCCGGATCCCGGCCTGCAGGCGCGCTATCGCAGCAAGTTTGGAAAGCTCGGCGCGCACGGCTGAACGATCACCTGAACAGTCAGCTCCAAGGCCGCAGTCCTGCCTGGCCAATCGCCGCAGCAAGTTCGGCGACGATCCCGAGGCCGGGAATGTCCAGGGTCGGCGCGAAATCAGCGAGCGGCACCAGCACCCAGTTGCGTTCCTGCAGATGCGGATGCGGCAAGCGCAGACGTGGCGTCGACAGGCTTAAGCCCTCGATATGCAGCAGGTCGATATCGAGCAGCCGCGCGGCCCAGCGAATGCCATCCCGAATGCGGCCGGCATCGACCTCGATCGCCTGCACGGCGTCGAGCAGCGCCAGTGGTTCGAGCGCGGTGTCGATCATGCAGGCGGCATTGCAGTAGTCGGGCTGACCCGCCGGCCCGACGGGATCGCTGCGATACAGCGGCGAGCGCGCGACCAGAGTCGTGTGCGGCAGCGCCGCGATCAGCGCCAGCGCCCGCTCGACCTGCACGGCCGGCGTGCCGAGATTGGCGCCGAGGCCAAGATAGACACGCATCGGCTACTCGCCTGGAGCCTAGCCCTTGCGACGATTGCGGCCACCGCGACGGCGGCGCTTCTTTGCTGCGCCCTCGCCAGCCGGATCGCCAGCGGCGTCGGTTTCGGCACTGTCGTCCGAGCCTTCGCCGTCGATCGGAGCCGGCAAGCTCACGCCGATCTGCGCCTTGGTCCACCAGTCGGCCAGCGCCGCACATCCGGGCTCACCGGCCTGGGCGCGGAGCAGCAGGAAATCGTAGGCGGCACGGAAACGCGGATGGGTCAGCAGACGCTTGGCGCGGCCCGGGCGGAGATCTTCGAAGCGCGGCTGCACCGCCCAGATTTCGCGCATCGGCAGCGAGAAACGCTTCGGAATCGCGATGCGATGCTGTTGCTTGGCCAGCACTTCGTCGGCCGCCTGGGTCTGCGCGGTTTGCGGATCATGGCCGCGCTCGACTTCGAGTTCATAGGTGCGGTCCGCATACTGCGGCCACAGCAGCGCGGCATACAGGAAGGCCGGCGTCACCGGCAGGTCGCGCTTGATGCGGTCGGCGGTGTTGGCGAGCGCGATGCGCAGCAGTTCGAGATCGCGCTTGGCGGCACTGATCGCCCGCTCGGTGCCTGGGAACAATTCCGCGAACAGGCCGTGCTTGCGCAAGCCATCGAAGTTCGCCAACGCGTCCTTGTTCAGGAATAGCTTGAGGATTTCGTCGAACAGGCGGGCCGGCGGAATCTCGCGTAGCAGCGAAGCCAGACGATTGAGCGGCTCGGCGGATTCCGGATCGATACCGAAGCCCAGCTTGTTGGCGATGCGCACCGCGCGAAGCATGCGTACCGGATCTTCGCGATAGCGCAGTTCGGGATCGCCGATCAGGCGCAGGCGTCGGGCGTTGAGGTCTTCGATGCCGCCGCAGAAATCGACGATCGAGAAATCGCGGATGTCGTAGTACAGCGCGTTGACGGTGAAATCGCGCCGAAACGCGTCTTCCTCCAGCGTGCCGTAGACGTTGTCGGACAGGATGCGGCCGGTCTCGTCACGCTCGTGGCTATCGGTGATCGGCCCCCTGAAGGTCGTCACTTCAAGGATTTCCTCGCCAGCTCGGACGTGGGCGATCATGAAGCGGCGGCCGATCAGCCGACAGCTGCGGAACACCCGCTTGATCTGGTCCGGGTGCGCACTGGTCGCGATATCGAAGTCCTTCGGCTCGATGCCCGCCAGCAGGTCGCGAACGCCACCGCCGACCATATAGGCCTCGTAGCCGGCGTCCTTCAAGCCGTAGAGCACCTTGAGGGCGCCTTGGGAAATATTGGCGCGCGAAATCGGGTGCTGCTCGCGCGGGGTACGGTTCGGCTCGGTGATGGCTGATCTCTAGCTTGTTCGAATGGCCCTGGCTCTGCGTCTCTTCGACCTTGGAAATCACGGGCGGGGACGGGCGGGTGCGCGAAGTTTACGCGAGGACGCGGCAAGCCCGCATATCCGCTGACTTTCTGATGATCACGACGGCGTTAAACGCGAGGCTGGCTGTATCGCGGCACTACCCCTATAATCCGCCCGCGCTGACCACGCTCCTATCGTCTAGAGGCCTAGGACGGAGCCCTCTCACGGCTTTAACCCCGGTTCGAATCCGGGTAGGAGCGCCACTTGTAACCTGCGAGCCAGTTCATCGGCCCGTTCCGAAACGCCGCCGATGCGGCGTTTTTGTTTTGAACGGACCGATATCACGCCAGCCCTTACTGTCGCAGCCGCTCACCCGCTGGAGAGCACGATGGATTCGTCACCGACTTTGCGCGAAGCACCGCATCACCGCAGCTGGCCGGTGATCG
>NZ_JAHFRY010000052.1:911-5480 GCF_023266035.1 Nevskia sp. | reverse complement strand
ACGGCGAAGCGGTGCGCATCAATGCCTTCGGCATCCAGATTCATTTCCTGCTTGGCCCGGACGCGAATCAGTTCGTGTTCCAGAACCGCGGCAACCTGTTCGCAAACGCGCGCTGGAACCACTTCGTCGGCCCGTTCTTTCCCCGCGGCCTGATGCTGCTGGACTTCGACGAGCACCGCCTGCATCGACGGATCATGAACGCGGCGTTCTCGCATGAGGCATTGGTCGGCTACTTCGAGCAGATGCAGCAGACCATCGGTAACGAACTCTCAAGCTGGACCACCGGCCCCTGTCTGCTGTTCAAGCGCCTGAAGGCGATGACCCTGAACATTGGCAGCGAAGTGTTCGTCGGCCAGACGCCGGGTGCCGAAGCCGATGCGGTCAACGCCGCCTTTCTCGATGCCGTGCAGGCCGCCACCTCGATCATCCGACTGCCCTTGCCCGGCACCCGCTGGCGCGCCGGCATCCAGGGCCGGGCGTTGCTGGAGCGGCATTTCCTCGCCGCCATCCCGAATCAGCGTCGCCGCCCGCGCAACGATCTGTTCTCGCGCCTCTGCGAAGCGCGCACCGAGGACGGCGAGCTGTTCAGCGATGAAGACGTGGTCAATCACATGATCTTCGTGCTGATGGCCGCGCACGACACTTCGACGATCACGCTCAGCAACATGGTCTATCAGCTCGCTCGCCATCCGGAGTGGCAGGAGCGGCTGCGTGCGGAGAGCCGAGCGCTCGGCACCGCGACGCTGGCTTATGCCGATCTCGACCAACTCGAATCGATGACCCTGGTCATGAAGGAAGCGCTGCGCCTCTGCGCGCCGGTGCCGATCCTGCCACGAGGCGTCACCGCCGATTGCGCGTTCAAGGGCCTGCGCCTGAAGGCCGGTGCGACCGTCGCCGTCAGTCCCTGGCTGACCCATTACCTGCCGGCCTACTGGCGCGAGCCGGAGCGTTTCGATCCGCTACGCTTCGCTGCAGATCGCGCCGAAGACAAGCAGCACGCCTTCCTGTGGACGCCGTTCGGCGGCGGCGCCCACAAGTGCCTCGGTCTGCATTTCGGCACCATGGAAGTGAAAGCGATCCTGCATCAGCTGCTGCTGCGCTACCGCATCACCGTCGTCGATGGCTATGTGATGCCGCAGGATTTCACCAGCCTGCCGATCCCGAAGGACCGGCTGCCAGTCCGCCTCGAAGCGCTGCACTGAACCACCGTTTCCCTACTCCACCGACTTACCGGACTTACCGACACACATGGCCAAATTCCTCACCGAATCCGTCACTCACGTCCATCACTGGAACGAGAGCCTGTTCAGCTTCCGCACCACGAGAACCTCGGGGCTGCGCTTCGAGAACGGTCATTTCGTGATGATCGGTCTGGTCGTCGACGGCAAGCCGCTGATGCGCGCCTACTCGATCGCCAGCGCCAACTACCAGGAGCACCTGGAGTTCTTCTCGATCAAGGTCGAAGAAGGCCCGCTGACTTCGCGGCTGCAGCATCTGAAGGTTGGTGATCCGATCCTGGTCAGCGACAAGCCGGTCGGCACCCTGACCATCCACGACCTGAAGCCAGGCAAGAATCTGTACCTGTTCGGCACCGGCACCGGCCTGGCGCCGTTCATGAGCATCATCCGCGACCCGGCGACCTTTGATGCCTTCGACAAGGTCGTGCTGATCCACGGCGTGCGCCTGGTCAGCGAGCTGGCCTATCAGGACTACCTGACCAAGGACCTGCCGAACGACGAGTTCATCGGCGAACTGGTGCGCGACAAGCTCATCTACTACCCGACCGTCACCCGCGAGCCGTACAAGAACCGCGGTCGCCTGACCGATCTGATCGAGAGCGGCAAGCTGTTCGAGGACATCGGCCTGCCGCCGCTGAACCCGGAAGCCGATCGCGGCATGATCTGCGGCAGCCCGTCGATGCTCGCCGATACCCGGGCGATGCTCGACAAGCGCGGCTTCGTCGTGTCACCCGGCATCGGCCAGCCGGGCGACTATGTGTTCGAGCGCGCCTTCGTCGAGAAGTAAGCGCCGCAACAGCGGGGCATCACGCAGTCGAGCCGTTTACGGCGAGGGCGGAGATCGCAGAGAGAAGCAAAAGCAGGAAATTCCTTGATCTTTTCTCTGCGTCCTTTGCGTTCTCTGCGTGAGATCAGTTTTTTGCTTCCTCGGATGCCGCTGCCGCCCAGCCCCCGCCCAGCGCCCGGTACAGGCGCACCGCCGCCAGCCGCGTGTTGCGGCGAGCGGCGGTCAGCGCCAGTTCCGAATCGAACAGATCGCGCTCGGCGTTGATGACATCGAAGTACGACGAAAAACCGATCCGGTAACGCGCCAGGGCGATGCCATCAGCGCGTCGGAGTGCTGACACCCGGGCATCCTGTTCGTGCTCGAAAGCTTCGTACTGGCTGCGCTCGGCAAGCGAATCCGCCACTTCGCGGAACGCGCCTTTCACCGCCTGCTCATAACTCAGGATCGCTTCGCGCTTGCGGGCATCGGCGAGATCGACCTGATACAGATTGCGCTCGGCATCGAGCAGCGGCTGCAACAGATTGCCGCCGAACGAGAAGGCATTCGACGGCTGCGTGAACAGATCGCCGAGCGACTGGCTCGCGGTACCGAAGGTCCCGGTCAGCGCCAGCCGCGGGAACAGCGCGGCCTTGGCGACACCGACTCGCGCGTTCGCGGCTTTCAAGCGGCTTTCGGCGAGCAGCAGATCGGGCCGTCGTTCGAGCAGGCTCGACGACAGGCCTGCCGGTGGTTCCGGGCTCAGCTCGTGCCCCGGTTCATGAGTGGCTTCGCCACGGGCGATCGCCGCCGGATAGCCGCCGAGCAGCAGGCTCAGCTGATCCTCGACCAGGGTGATCTGGCGCTGCAGTTCCGGAAGATTGGCGCGTGCCGCTGCGGCCTGGGCTTCGGCGGTAGCGACATCGAGGCCGCTGATCACGCCGCGCTCATGGCGGGCCTGGGTCAACTCGACGAATTTCTCGCGGGTACCGATGGTGCGACGGGTGATCGCCAGTTGCTCATCGAGCGCCTGCAGGCTGTAGTAGGCGGTGGCGACATCGCCGATCAAGCCGACAACCACGCCGCGGCGCGCGTAGCCCGCGCCCAGCAGTTCGGCACGCGCGGCTTCGGTCGAGCGACGCAGACGGCCCCAGAGATCGATCTCCCAGGTTGCGGTCAGCGATACGCGATTGGTGGTCAGATCACGTGGAATGTTCGGCGCACCGACCGCCAGCTCCGACTGCTTGTTGCGCGTGCGATCGGCACTCAGGCTGACCTGTGGAAACAACACCAGACCCGTGGCGCCCGCGGTGGCGCGGGCCTGCTCGATGCGCGCCGCGGCGATCTGCACGTCGAGATTTCCGGCCAGCGCCTGCTGGATCAGCAGGCGCAGCGCCGGATCGGTATAGACCGTCGCCCAGTCGCTTTCAGCCAGTGCCGTGTCGACGGTCGGATCCAGCGCCGGCGGCGCATCGCCGCGGAAACGCTGAGGCACCGTCAGTTCGGGCCGCTGGTAATCGGGGCCCAGCGCGCAGCCGGTCAAGGCGACCAGCAGCGCCGTTGCCAACAACAAATTGCCTTTGCTCGCGCTCATGGCGCGTCTCCATGCGTCGGCGCGACCGGTGCGGCGACCGCTGCCTTCTTCGGCCGCAGGCGATCAGCCGCGCCCTGCACCAGCACGTACAGCAGCGGGATCAGGAAGATGCCGATCATCGTGGCCGCGGTCATGCCGAACACCACCGCGGTACCGAGCACCGAGCGCGCTGCAGCGCCGGCGCCACTGGCGATGGCCAGCGGCACGGCACCAAGGATGAACGCGAACGAGGTCATCAGAATCGGCCGCAGACGCAGGCGCGCCCCTTCCATGGCGGCATCGACCAGCGTGGCACCACGCTCGCGGGCCAGCTTGGCGAACTCGACGATCAGAATCGCGTTCTTGGCCGCCAGGCCGATCAGCATGATCACGCCGACCTGGGCATAGATGTCATTGGACATGCCGCGCAAGGCCAGACCACCAAAGGCACCAAACACCGCGAACGGAATGCTCAGCAGCACCGCGAATGGCACCGCCCAGCTTTCATACAAGGCCGCCAGCACCAGGAACACGAACAGCATCGCCATCGCGAAGATCAGCGGCGCCTGGCCACCGGATTTCTTTTCCTGGTAGGTCTGGCCGGTCCACTCGTAGCCATAGCCGTCGGGCAGCACCTGGGCGGCGATCTCTTCCATCGCCTTGACGGCGTCACCGGAGGAATAACCCGGCGCCGGATTGCCGGTGATGCTGACCGCGCGATAGACGTTGTAGCGGTCGATCGACTCAGGACCCTGATGGTTGATGATGCTGAGCAGGGTCGACAGCGGCACCATCTCGCCGCTTTCCGAGCGCGCATACAGGTTGTTGACCGAATCCGGCGAGCTGCGCGCGCCGGCTTCCGCTTGCGCGGTCACCCGGAAGGTGCGGCCGTACAGATTGAAGTCGTTGATATAGGCGCCGCCGAGGAAGGACTGCAGGGCGCCGAAGACATCGGAGATCGGCACCCCCAGCGTCTTCACGCGATCGCGGTCGAT
>NZ_JAHFRY010000052.1:0-901 GCF_023266035.1 Nevskia sp. | reverse complement strand
GCGGCACCTTGGTGGTGAACAGCGTGAATATGCGGCTGATCTCCGGACGCTTCGATGCTTCGGCGACCAGCTCCTGGGAGATCTGCGCCAGTTCGCCGACATCGCCGCCGCGGCGATCTTCGAGCAGGAACTCGAAACCGCCCGTAGCGCTGATACCGGGGATCGACGGCGGGTTGAGCACCAGAAAGCTGGCTTCGCTCAAGGAGGCCAGTTCCTGATTGAGCCGGCGCACGATCGAGAATGCGTCCGAGTGGCCACCGCCACGCTCCGCCCAGGGCTTGAGCACCAGAAAACCGGTGCCGCTGTAGGGCGTGTTGACGCGGGTGATCAGGCTGAAGCCATTGATGGCGATGAAGCTTTCGACCTCCGGAAACTTCTCGTCGACGATCTTGCGGAACTTCTCCATCACCGCTTCCGTGCGTTGCAGAGACGCACCGAGCGGCAACTGGGCGTTGATCAGCAGATAACCCTGATCCTCGTCCGGCAGGAAGCCGGCCGGCCGCTGCTCGACCAGCACCACGGCACCGACCACCAGGGCAACGAACACTGCGATCGGCAGCGCCCGATGGAGCAGCGAACGCTGCACGACACGGCTGTAACCCTTGGCGAAGCTGCCGAAGCCGCGATTGAAAGCGCCGAAGAAGCGGCCGGGCAGACCGGACCAGCGTGATTCCGCCGTCGGCTTCAGCAGCAGCGCGCACAGCGCCGGGATGAAGCTGAGCGCGACGAATGCCGAGATCAGCACCGAGATCGACAGGGTCAGCGCGAACTGCCGGTAGAACAGACCGGTCAGGCCACCGAGGAAGGCCACCGGCACGAATACCGCCGTCAACACCAGGGCGATGGCGACCACCGGTCCGGCCACATCCTTCAGGGCCGCGCGTGTGGCATCACGGGCGTT
>NZ_JAHFRY010000051.1 GCF_023266035.1 Nevskia sp. | reverse complement strand
GACCGAAGAAAGCACTCGGCGGGCTCACGCCCGCCGCCTATGCCAGGCAACTTGCCGCCAAGGCGATAACATCCACCCACGGGCTCTAAAACAAATCGCTACTCAAAGCGGGGGGACGTCGACTGCGGCCGGCGGCTTCCTCATGACGGGGATGTCGTGGCCACTCGGGGAAGTTCCTTTGTACTGCCTGATTCACAAGAATGCGGCGCCGCGGCTTCCTGTGGCAGGACATCGGTCCTTCGCCGTACTCGGACTTTAGTCCTCCAATCCCTCGCGTTCCGAAACCCAACGATCGCGATTTCAGACTACTGATGAACATGGAACTCAACGAAGGCAAGGCTCAAGCTCTGGCGGGCGTAAAGGTTCTCGACCTTTCGCGGGTGCTCGCCGGACCCTGGTGTACACAGATCCTCGGCGATTTTGGCGCCGACGTGATCAAGATCGAGGCGCCGAACCAGGGGGACGACACGCGGACATGGGGGCCGCCCAACCTGCCGCCCGAAGCTGGTTTCGAGGGCTTGGGCGAGAGCGCGTATTATCTTGCGTGTAATCGCAATAAGCGGTCCGTTGCCATCAACATGGCATCACCCGATGGCGCAGCACTCATTCGGCGCCTAGCCGTGCACGCGGATGTGGTGGTTGAGAACTTCAAGGTCGGTGGCCTGAAGAAGTACGGCCTGGATTGTGACAGCCTGAGGGCGCTGAATCCCCGCCTGATTTACTGCTCCATCACTGGTTTCGGGCAGACCGGCCCGTACGCGGATCGGCCAGGGTACGACTTCGTGGCGCAAGCGATGGGCGGGATGATGAGCGTGACGGGTGAAAAGGATGGCCCCCCGCTAAAGCCAGGCGTGGCGATGGCGGATATCTCGACGGGCATGTATGCCGCCGTCAGCGTGCTCATGGCATTGAGGCACGCAGAACGAACGGGGCGTGGCCAGTCCATCGATTGCTCGCTGTTCGACACGCAGATTTCCACGCTGGCAAACCAGGCGCTGAGCTTCCTGGTCAGCGGCCGCTCGCCACCCAGACTCGGCAATGCGCACCCGGCGGTGGTGCCGTATCGCGTATTCGATGCCATGGATGGTCCGGTCGTCGTCGCCGTCGGCAACAACGGGCAGTTCGCTGCACTGTGCGATGTGCTGGAGGTTCCCGAACTGGCGCAGGAGGAACGCTACGCCACGAATCGTCTGCGGACCATCAACCGGGACCCGCTCGAAGCCACGCTGCAGGCACTCATCGCGCAGCGGTCGGTATCGGCACTGATCGCATCGCTATCGGCACGCAATATCCCTTGCGGTCCAGTCAATACCGTCGCGCAGGCCTTTGGCGAGCCGATGATCGAGGCGCGCGACACGGTGCATCACTTCGAGCGGGCAGATGGCGTGCGCGTGCCGTCGGTGGCGTATCCCGGGAAGCTGTCGGAGACGCCGGCACGATTCAGCCGGCTGCCGCCCGGCCTGGGCCAGGATACCAACGAAGTGCTGGCGGATTGGCTGGGCCTGGGCACCGAGGAACTCGGACGTTTGAATAGCTCTGGCGCCATTGCCGATCGATCCGGAGCCTGAGGAAACGACTATGCAGCACACTGACACCTTATACATCGGTGGCGCCTGGATCGCCGCCACGAATGGTCGACCGCATGCGGTCGTCAACCCGAGCACGGAGGAGGTGGTAGCAACCGTGACATTGGGATCGGCCGCCGATGTTGATCGTGCGGTGCAGGCGGCGCGAAGGGCGTTCGTGAGCTATTCGCGCAGCACGCGCCAAGAGCGGATCGAATTGCTGGAGGCCATCATCGCCGTCTACCAGCGGCGCGTGCCGGAGCTCGCAGCGGCGGTCTCCGTCGAGATGGGTGCGCCACTGGAGCTCGCCAACCGTCGGCATGCGCCATCGGGCCTCCGGCACCTGAACACCACGCTTGCAGTGCTCAGGGATTATCAGTTCGAGGAGCGCCTCGGGTCGACCCTGATCCTGCGCGAGCCCTTCGGCGTCTGCGGCTTCATCACGCCGTGGAATTGGCCGATCAATCAGATCATGTGCAAGCTCGCGCCCGCTCTCGCTGCCGGCTGTACTTGTGTGCTCAAACCTAGCGAGATGGCCCCGCTGAGCGCGATCCTGATCGCTGAGATCCTGCACGAAGCAGGCGTGCCTGCGGGCGTCTTCAATCTGGTCCACGGCGATGGGGCAACGGTGGGCGAGGCCTTGGTCGCGCATCCCGGCATCGACCTGATTTCCTTTACTGGTTCCGCCAAGGCCGGCATCCGCGTGGCGAAGCTAGCCGCCGATTCGGTCAAGCGAGTCGCCCAGGAACTAGGTGGAAAATCCGCAAACCTGATCCTCGACGACGCCGAACTGCCTAGCGCCGTCAGGGCCGGCGTGCTGCACCTGCTTGAAAACAGTGGCCAGTCCTGCAATGCGCCATCGCGCATGTTCGTGCATCGGCGCCACTATGGTGAGGCCATCGACATCGCGGTGAGTACGGTCGAATCGGTGTCGGTGGGTGAGGCCTCGGCACCCGGCGTGAGGATGGGTCCGCTCAGCAGTCGGGCGCATTGCGAGCGGGTACAGAGCTACATCCGTATCGGCATGGAGGAGGGGGCCCGCATCGTCACAGGGGGGCTGGGGCGGCCCAACGGATGCGAGCGGGGATTCTTCACCCGGCCGACGATCTTCGCCGATGTACGTTCGGGGATGCAGATCTCGAGGGAAGAAATCTTTGGTCCCGTGCTCTGCATGATTCCCTACGACGATGAAGACGAGGCCATTCGCATGGCCAATGACACGAGCTACGGCCTTTCGGGCTACGTATCCTCTTCGAACGCGGATCGTGCGAGGCGGGTTGCAGGATGCCTGCGAACGGGGATGGTGCACATCAACAACGCGCCGCCCGATGCCTTCGCCCCCTTCGGCGGATACAAGCAGTCCGGCAACGGCCGTGAGTGGGGGCGATTCGGATTCGAGGAGTTCCTCGAGATCAAGGCGGTGACCGGCTCGGACCGGTGAGCGATCGCTACCTCAACGGGGCGCCGGGGTTGTCCTGGCGCGCCCCGTCGGATTCGGGTTCACGGACTACTAGGATGCGGGTCATCGATGAATGAACTTCACGTAGGCGTTGTCGGCGCCGGCACCATGGGCCAGGGCATCGTGCACCTGTTCGCGCAGACGGGGCATACCGTCTCGGTGTTCGATGCGCTGGAGGGCGCCGTGTCGAAGGCGCTGGCATCGGTCGCTGGAATGATCGGAAAGGGAGTCGAAAAAGGACGCCATACACACGCCGAAGCCGAGACCATGATGGCTCGGATCAAGGCCTGCACAGCGCTTGACCAGCTTGCATCCTGCGATGTGGTGATCGAGGCCATCGTCGAGGATATCGGTGCGAAGCAGGTGCTGTTTGCATCGCTCGAAGCCGTTGTCTCCGAGCATGCGATCCTGGCCAGCAACACTTCGTCGCTGGTGGTTGCGGAAATTGCCGCAAAGTGTCGATACCCGGGGCGCGTGGCTGGTCTGCACTTCTTCAATCCCGTTCCGCTGATGAAGGTTGTGGAGATCATTGCCGCCGTGCGGACGACGCAGGGAACGGTCGATACCCTGGTCGCACTGGTCGAAGGCAGCGGCCATCGACCAGTGATCACGGCCGACCAGCCCGGGTTCCTAGTCAACCACGCGGGGCGTGGCTACCTCACCGAGGCCCTGCGGATTCTGGAGGAACGAGTCGCGAGTGTCGCCGAGGTCGATACGCTGATGCGCGAGGCTGCGGGCTTCAGGATGGGGCCCTTCGAGTTGCTGGACCTGACCGGACTCGATGTGTCGGGCAAGGTCATGGAATCGATCTACGAGCAGTTCCAGCAGGAACCGCGCTTCCGTCCATCGTCGCTGGTGCGACCGCGTATCGCTGCGGGACTGTTTGGTCGCAAGTCGGGCGCGGGCTGGTATCGCTATGACGCGCAGTCAAAGGCGATCCCGGATCAGACGGCGCGTCCCGTCCCCGCGTTGCCGCCCGCCCTGCGACTCTGGATCGAGCCTGCTGCAGCAGAGCGAGAGAGCCTCGTGACGCTTGCCGAATCGCGATCGGTGAGGGTGGTTTTGAACGCCCACGAGGCGGACCTTATCCTCGTGCAGCCTTGGGGCCAGGACGCGACCACGGTCTGCGTCGAATACGCGCTGGATGCAACACGGACCGTGGCCCTCGATCCGCTGTCCGGCTTTGGCAAGCGCCGCACGCTGATGATCACGCCGGTGACGAGTGCCGCCGCGAGAGATGCCGCGCACGCGCTGATCGCAAGCCATGAAACGCCGGTGACCATCATCAACGACAGCCCGGGCTTCGTCGTGCAGTGCGTGCTGGCGACCATCGTGAACATCGCGGCGAACATCGCACAGCGTGGTATCGCATCGGTTCCGGATATCGAGGATGCGGTGAAACTTGGGCTCGGGTATCCGCATGGTCCCCTGAGCTGGGGCGACCGCATCGGCGGCCGCCCGCTACTGATGATCCTGCGCAATATGCAGGCCGTCACCGGAGATCCGCGCTATCGCCCGAGCCCCTGGCTGACGCGACGCGTGGGCCTGGGACTGTCGCTGCTCACTCCGGAGGCTGGCCGCGCTTGAGCGAGATCGATATCGACCATCTACGCCAATGGGTTGGCCGCGAGCGCGTGCTCGTCGACGATTTGCATCCCTTCCGCGCGCAGGCACTCGCCAGCGCGCTGGACCGGGGGGCAGCGCCGAAGGCCGGCGACCTGCTGCCGCTTGGCTGGCAGTGGCTTTATTTTCTCGACGCGCCCGCCGGGTCGAACACCAGCCCCGATGGCCATGCCGAGCTCGGCAATTTTCTGCCCCCGACGCCCTTGCCGCGTCGGATGTGGGCCGCGAGCGAGATATATATCGAGCGCCCGTTTCGCTTGGGAGCGGTGGCCACGCGGCGCTCCGTGCTCCGCTCGGTGGATGCCAAGTCGGGAACGTCTGGCAGCTTGGTGTTTGTCACGGTCGATCACGAGTTCTCGCAGGATGCAAAGCTCTGCCTGCGCGAAAAGCAGAGCATCGTCTATTGCGAGATGCCGACAGGCCCGGTGCCGATTGCTCAGGGAGTTGCGGCGCGGACCGACGCCGACTGGTCGCGCACCATCATGCCGGACCCCGTGCTGTTGTTCCGCTACTCCGCACTGACCTACAACGGACATCGCATCCACTACGACCGGCAGTACGCCATGGAGCACGAGTTCTATCCCGCTCTTGTTGTCCATGGCCCGTTGCTGGCGACGCTGCTGCTGGAATTTGCAAGCGCCCATATGCCGAATGCCAGGTTCACCGCATTCCAGTTCCGCGCAGTACGTCCCACCTTCGACTCACATCCATTCACCGTGAATGGAAAACGGGAGGGAGCCAGCGTGAAGCTCTGGAGTGCGGACCACCAGGGGCAGCTCTGCCTGAGTGCGACCGCAACTCTCGCATGAGCGGCTTGTTTCCAATCTGGCGCTCGATGCTGTTCGTGCCAGCGCACGTGGACAGGTTCGTCGACGCCGCGCATACCCGCGGCGCCGACGCCTATCTGCTCGACCTGGAAGACAGCGTGCCCCTGGCGCAAAAAATCCAGGCGCGTGCAGGACTCGCGTCGGCTGCATTCAGGGTCTCGCAGTCTGGCGCCGCGGCGCTTGTGCGCATCAATGCCGATGATGCGCTCGTGTCAGCAGATATCGACGCCGCCGTCCTACCGGGGGTGCGCGCGCTGATGGTTCCGAAAGTCGAGTCGGCTGCCCAGGTGCACATCCTGGATGCCCGGATCACTTCGCTCGAGCGTCGACGTGGCATGGCACCGGGCCAGATGCTGCTCATCGCGCAGATCGAGCATGTGAATGCCTTGCCTAAGCTCGATGAAATCGCCACCGCATCGCCGCGGATCATGGGCATGATTCTTGGCTCCGAGGATTTTTCCGTCTCGGCTGGGGCCGAGCCGACGCCGGAGGCGCTGTACGACCCTAACCAGCTCGTCCTGTTCGCCTGCCGTCGTGCCGGCATCCTGCCCTTTGGCTTTCCGGGATCGATCTCGGTATTTCGAGACCTCGACCTGTTCCGCGACCTCATCCGCCGTGCGCGAGAGATGGGGTTTGTCGGCTCGTACGCGATCCATCCTCTTCAAGTCTCGGTGATGAACGAGCTATTCGCGTCACCAGCAGAAGACGTGCGCCACGCGCGTGAACTGCTTGCTGCTTACGACGAGGCCGAAGCACGGGGTCGCGGTGCACTCGAGTTCCGCGGCCGCATGGTGGACATGCCGGTCGTGTTGCGCGCGCGTGAACTGGTGCGGCGGGCCGATGCCTTCCGTGCGACCTACAGCACTCTGGAACATCGACTTGACGACAATGGCTGACCCGCAAACCTCGGTCGTGCGCCTCCTTGGCCAGCTGCGCGGGGCATTGGATCTTGCCACGGCGGTGCTAGCCAAGCGCTGTGCCTCCGGGGGGCGGCTCGACCCGGGGAAGCTGGACCTGGAACAGGTGCCGAGTTACGAGCTCGCCTGGGCCACGGCCGAACTGCTTGCCGCCCAGATCACGCTCGACGCCTTGAATGCGCGGACCGGAGAGCTGGACCGCCGACTCGCATGGATCTTCGGCATCGAGGCCATAACCTTGGTTCGGGACCGCTTGGAAACGCTGTATGCGGAACTCGATCTTGATTCCGATGTTCTGCATGCGGTGACCCGCGACGCCGAGTTGCGCAGCTTGCAGCGGCAACTGGTCCGCGGTGCAGCGCTGCACGATACCGCCCGCTTGCTCGCTCGCGATCCAGCCGACCTTGCGCAGGTGCCGGTCAGCGAGGAACTGACGCTCGTCCGCGACCAGTTCGAGCGCTTCGCTGCCGAGACGGTTACGCCACTGGCCGAGAAGATCCATCGGCATGATCTGCTCGTGCCAGAAGAGCAGCTGCTGCAGCCGCTGCGCGAGATGGGCGTGTTCGGCTTGTCCATTCCGGAGCGGTACGGCGGCAGCGCGCCTGACGACGAAAAGGACAGCCTCACGATGATTGTAGTGACCGAGGCGCTGTCGGAGGCCTCGCTCGCCGCGGCTGGCAGCCTGATCACGCGGCCGGAAATCCTGTCCTGCGCACTGATCACCGGTGGTACTGAGAAACAGAAGCAGCACTGGCTTCCGCAGATCGCGCGAGGCCAGCCGCTATGCGCCATCGCCATCACCGAGCCGGACTTCGGCTCCGATGTGGCCAGCCTGAATTTGCGCGGCACGCGCGTTGCGGGCGGGTGGTTGCTGGATGGTACGAAGACTTGGTGCACATTTGCCGGCAAGGCCGGGGTGCTGATGGTGGTCACACGCACAAATCCGGATCGTTCGCTGGGCTACAAGGGTTTGAGCCTGATGCTGGCGGAGAAGCCGAGCTTCGATGGTCATGCCTTCGATTATCGACAGGACGGTGGTGGCCGCCTCGTCGGTCGAGCGATTCCGACGATCGGCTACCGCGGCATGCACTCGTTCGAACTGTCGTTTGAGGAATTCTTCGTGCCGGACGCCAATGTGATTGGTGAAGAGGGTGGCCTCGGGCAGGGTTTCTACTACACGATGGCCGGCATGATGGGAGGCCGCCTGCAGACGGCGGCGAGGGCCAGTGGCGTGATGCGCGCGGCGTTGCTTGCCGGGGTGCGCTACGCGGAAGAACGCAAGGTCTTCGGTGCGTCATTGCTGGCGTATCCGCTCACAGGCGCGAAGTTGACGAAGATGGCGGCACGTTACGTTGTGTGTCGCTACTTCACCTACGCGATCGGGAAGCTGCTGAATCAGGGCGGCGGCCGCGTGGAGGCCAGCCTCGTGAAACTGTTCGCCTGCCGCTCCGCGGAGCTGGTCACGCGTGAGATGTTGCAGCTCCATGGCGGTATGGGTTACGCCGAGGAAGTTGCGGTAAGCCGCTACTTTATCGACGCGCGCGTGCTGTCTATCTTCGAGGGCGCGGAGGAGACACTGGCGCTGAAAGTGGTCGCGCGCAGCTTGCTGGAAGCCGCGCTCGACGCGAATGCAGCCCGACCGCAATGACGCCCGGAATCCTGCAGGGCCTGCGCGTCGTCGAGGTCTCCGCTTTCGTCGCCGCCCCGCTCGGCGGGATGACGCTTGCACAGCTGGGTGCCGATGTCATCCGCATCGATCCACTCGGCGGGGGTATCGATTACCGGCGTTGGCCGGTGACGGACGACAACATCAGCCTGTTCTGGGCAGGCCTGAACAAGTCCAAGCGTTCGGTTGCGATCGACATCAACCAACCGGAAGGGCGCGATCTGGCGCAGGCACTGATTACGGCAACTGGTGACGATGCCGGCATCCTGCTCACCAATTTCCCGGCGCGCGGCTGGCTGGACTACGAGACCTTGCGGATCCGCCGTGCCGACCTGATCCAGCTGACGATCCAGGGGGATCGCAACGGCCGCTCCGCAGTGGATTACACCGTCAATGCCAAGGTTGGCATCCCCTTTCTCACCGGTCCACGGGCTCATGAAGGCGCGATCAATCACGTTCTGCCAGCTTGGGATCTCATCACCGGCCATATGGCCGCCGTAGGACTGCTTGCCGCGGAGCGGCATCGGCGGCGCACCGGCGAAGGACAGCACATCAAGCTCGCATTGGAGGACGTGGCACTGGCGACACTCGGGAATCTGGGGCTTATCGCGGAAGCACAGCTAGGTAGTGAGCGGCCCCGCTACGGCAACGACCTTTTCGGCGCCTTCGGTCGTGACTTCGTGACTGGTGATGGTGTGCGCGTCATGGTCATCGGACTGAGTGCGAAGCAGTGGCGCTCGCTCTGTGCTGCGACCGGCATTACCGACGAGATCAAGTCGCTGGGCACGCAGCTCGGCCTCAATCTCGACCTGGAAGGAGAACGCTTCAAGGCGCGCGAACAGATCTCCCGCCTGGTCGGGTCCTGGATCGCGGTTCGGACGCTGGCCGAGGTCAGCGCCCAGTTCGAAGCGCACGCCGTCTGCTGGGAGCGCTACCAGACGGTGAAGCACCTGGTTGAAGCCGATCCCGCCTGCTCGGTTGCCAATCCCATGTTTCGCACCGTTTGGCAGGAGGGCGTGGGCAACATCCTGTCGCCGACGAGTCCGCTCGACCTGGGATCGGGCCGCGCACCCGCCCAGCCCGCACCACGCCTGGGCGCACATACCGAGGAGGTGCTGTCGACGCTGCTCGGTCTGACGTCCGGCGACATCCTTCGCCTGCAACGGAAGGGCGTTGTCCGCGCTTGAACGCAGGGTTCACCAGCGGTGACGGTCACTGCTTGACGATGGCCTGGTGGACGCCTGTGTTCCGGCCTGGGCTGCCTGGCGATGCCGCACCGGCGCTCCAGCCTTCGCCGGACTTCGCGAGTCGTGCCAGTAGCGGTGCCGGTTTCCAGAGCTGACCCTGTTCCAAATAAAGACGCTGGATATGGGCGTGAATCGTCGCGAGTCCTTCGTGTTCGGCGAAGAACATCGGCCCTCCACGATAACGCGGAAAGCCGTAGCCGTTAACGTAGATCACGTCGATGTCGCCGGCTCGGCTGGCGATGCCTTCTTCCAGAATTTTCGCGCCCTCATTGACCAGCGCACACAATGCGCGCATCACGATGTCTTCGTCGCTCACTGGCTTGCGGGTGCGGCCCTGGTCCCGGGATACGGATTCGATCAGGGCTTCGATCTTCGGATCGGGCGAAGCAGTGCGGCCGTCGTACCGGTAGTAGCCGGCGCCGGTTTTCTGACCGAAGCGGCCGAGTTCGCAGATTCGATCCGCAATCGGCGAATAACGCTCGGACATGTCACGCGTGGCTTCGCGACCCTTGCGCACGCGCCAGCTGACGTCGAGCCCGGCGAGGTCGCGCATCAGGTACACGCCCATGGGAAAACCAAATGCCTTTAGCGCATTGTCGACCTGCCAGGGGGTGGCACCTTCTTCCAGTAGGAAATCGCACTCGCGGACGTAGTTGTAGAGCATGCGATTGCCGATGAAGCCTTCGCAGTTGCCACTCAGCACCGGTATCTTGCCGATCTTCTTGGCCAGGCTCATCACCGACGCGATGGTTTCCGCCGACGAATGCGCACCGCGCACGTTTTCCTGCAGCTTCATCACGTTTGCCGGCGAAAAAAAGTGGGTGCCGATCACCGCCTCGGGGCGCTTGGTTGCGGCTGCGATTTCGTCGATGTCGAGCGTGGATGTATTGGTGGCGAGGATCGCGCCCGGCTTCATCACGGCATCGAGCTTGCGAAAGATCGCCTTCTTGATGTCCATGCTTTCGAATACCGCTTCGACGACCAGATCGCAGTCCGCGATGTCCGCGTAATTTGTGCCGCCCTTGATCAGCGTGAGTGCCTTGGCGGCCTTGTCCCGGGACATCGAGCCGCGCGCGACCGACGTCGCGTAGTTGTTCTCGATGATTGCCCGGCCGTTGGCGAGGGCTTCTGCACCGAGCTCGATTTGCGTCACCGGAATTCCGGCATTGGCGAACGCCATCGCGATGCCGCCACCCATGGTGCCGGCGCCGATGATCGCTACCGAGCGCACGGAACGGGCTTTTACATCTGCTGGCAGACCGGGAACTTTCGAGGCTTCGCGCTCGGCGAAAAACACGTGGCGCATGGCTTTACATTGCGAGCTGTCTTTAAGTGCGAAAAATCTTTCGCGCTCGAAAGCCATGCCTTCGGCGAAGGGCAGTGTGCAGGCTGCTTCCACGCAGGCGACGATGCTTTCCTGGGCCAGCTGGCCGCGCCACTTCGCCGCGTTCTTGCTGCGAATGTCCTCGAACAATGCCGGGTCCACAGCGCTGACCTTGTCCTGGCGCGCGCTCACCAGGGTGGCGCGCCGGCGCTCGGCCAACATCTTGTGTGCGAAAGTTTGCGCACCTTGCAACAGGTCTGCGCCGGTCGTACCTTCAGCCAGTTCATCAACGATCCCGAGCAACAGCGCTGCGCGTCCGTCTACCGGCTTGCCGGACAGGATCATGTCCAGCGCTTTGGCGGGACCGACGAGGCGTGGCAGGCGCTGCGTGCCGCCGGCACCCGGCAGCAAGCCCAGCGTCACTTCGGGCAGGCCTACTTTCACGCTCGCCAGCGCGACGCGATAGTGACAGGCCAGCGCCAGCTCCAATCCGCCGCCGAGCGCGTTGCCATGCAGCGCCGCGATCACCGGCTTGGTCAAGGCTTCGATAGCGGCGAGCACGTCGGGAAAGAAAGGC
Source organism: Nevskia sp. (assembly GCF_023266035.1). Taxonomy (GTDB): domain Bacteria; phylum Pseudomonadota; class Gammaproteobacteria; order Nevskiales; family Nevskiaceae; genus Nevskia. The sequence continues at coordinate 18,656 of NZ_JAHFRY010000051.1, read as the reverse complement.
CGCTGCAGCGGCTTGCCTAATTCGCGGATGTCCGCGCCGGCGACAAAGGTTTTGTCCGCGCCGATGATCACGATGGCTTTGACCGCAGGATTCTCGGCAGCTTTGCGGATGGCGGCGACGAGGCCGGCACGGATCGCAGTGGCCAGTGCATTGACTGGCGGATTGTTGATGGTGAGGTACGCGACATTGCTGTCGAAGGTTTCGTCAATGGTTGCCACTGCACGGGTTCTCCTCAGCAAGTGATACGCCTGAAAGATTCGAAGCCCGGTACCGAATCATTGTGACAATTGCTTTTGCACCAAGCCCGCAGGTAACTTGCCGAGTTGAGATCGGGGCAGTACCGGGCAGGAATGACATATAGCCTGGCGATCGTTGCAATCCCGGAATTCTCGAAGAGGTGTGGCTTGGTGCTATTCCCGGTAATCCGCAGAGGCCGTTTAAGCTGCGCGGCGAATGCCTTGAGAAACTAGACGGCGTTCCCGAAGCGTCAGTTCGAGGTATCGAACTTGGTCGGCATCATTATGCTTGTCCAAGTTCCTTAGACCGCGTCCATGGTCAGCAAGCGTTCTGCGGAGCCATCCTCCAGATCGTGCGGCAGGCCATCAAAAGCGACATTTCGTGATTGCCCTTGCTACGGGGTGGCATAGTCGTTCATCGAGAGACGTGGGTGAATGTGCGCGCATGAATAGCAGCTATCACGACACTGAATGGAGTCTTCAGGATAGGCTGCAGCGCACAGGATGATGCTTCCGGGATGCGTTCAGCGCTCAGTGAGATCGGCGGACGTTCACAGCCAGCGGCTTTATGGCGCGATGGAAGTGAAGATAACGATACGTCGCAGTTCCTGACTGGCATTGCCCTGCCTGTCCAAGTCAGATTGCTTGAAGAAACGTGCAAAGCTATGGACGTGCGGGAACCGCCTTCGACGCCTCATTCAGGAGCGACGTGACGCGGTGGATTCCGGTTAGGCAAGAGCAAGTCGATCGAGCACCTGGTCGATGGCGTTGACGATGCCAGACATGACACGTGGTGCATTTGAGGGCCGGTACTTTGGCCTGGCGACCGTAAAGCTTTCGGGCTGAACACACTCCGCCCGAAGCATCGTGCTCGACCTCTTGCCCCTGAGGCGAGAGGGGTAACCATAATCGGACTTGATAAATAGTGATGACTGCGGATGGACGTGAGCGATTTTCCGAGATGCGCGACGCGCTGCGTGATCTCTGTTCGCGCTATCCCGACGAATATTTTCTCAAGATCGACGAGGCGCGCGGCTATCCCGAAACCTTCATCAAGGCGCTGACCGACGCCGGCTGGCTGTCGGTGATGATCCCCCAGGAATACGGCGGTTCTGGCCTGGGCCTGGCCGAAGCCTCGGTGGTCATGGAAGAGATCAACCGCTGCGGCGGCAACGCCGGTGCCTGCCACGGCTAGATGTACAACATGAGCACGCTGCTGCGGCATGGTTCGGACAAGCAGAAAGCGCTGTACATGCCGAAGATCGCCAGCGGCGAATGGCGTCTGCAGTCGATGGCGGTAACCGAGCCGACCACCGGCACCGACACCACCAAGATCAAGACCACGGCGGTGAAGAAGGGCGACCGCTACGTCGTCAACGGCCAGAAGGTGTGGATCTCGCGGTTGCAGCATTCGGAGCTGATGATCCTGCTGGCGCGTACCACGCCGCTGGACCAGGTCAAGCGCAAGTCCGAGGGCATGTCGATCTTCATGGTCCATCTCGACCAGGCGCTGGGCCAGGGCATGGAGATGCGCCTGATCCCGAACATGGTCAACCACGAGACCAACCAGGTGTTCTTCGACAACCTGGAGATTCCCGAGGAAAACCTGATCGGCGAGGAAGGCAAGGGCTTCAAGTACATCCTCGACGGCCTCAACGCCGAGCGCACGCTGATCGCCGCCGAATGCATCGGCGACGGCTACTGGTTCGTCGACCGCGCCACGCGTTACGCCAAGGACCGCATCGTGTTCGACCGGCCCATCGGCCAGAACCAGGGCGTGCAGTTCCCGATTGCCGAGTCCTACATCGAGGTCGAAGCGGCCAACCTGATGCGCTGGCGGGCCTGCGAGCTGTTCGACGCGCACCAGCCCTGCGGCGCCGAGGCCAACATGGCCAAGTACCTCGCGGCCAAGGCCTCGTTCGAGGCGGCCAACGTCTGCCTGCAGACCCACGGCGGCTTCGGCTTCGCGGCCGAGTACCACGTCGAGCGCAAGTTCCGCGAGACGCGCCTCTACCAAGTCGCACCGATCTCGACCAACCTGATCTTCTCCTACGTCGCAGAGCATGTGCTCGGTCTGCCGAGGTCGTTCTGATGCCATGTCCCACCGCGAATTTCCTGCCTGGTCTCGACCGATCCCTTGGAAATCTATCTCTGGCTGACGCTCGGCGCGGCGATGCTGCACGCGCTCAGTTTCACGCTCGCCAAGCGCCTCTGGCTGCACAGCGGAGACCCGTTGCAGATCATGGCCTTCGGCCAGGTGGCCTGTGCGGTACTGGCCCTGCCGACGCTGTTCTGGATCGGATTGGAGCCGCTGCGCCAGCAACCGCTGGGTATCGTCGGGATGAGCGCGGCGATCGTGGTGGCACAGTTCGCCTTCACGCAGGCGATGCGCACCGGCGATGCGTCCTTCGTCGTGGCCTCGATGGGCCTGAAGCTGCTCGTGGTCGCCGGATTGTCGGCATGGTGGCTGGGCGAAACCTACCGACCGACCGTGTACCTCGGCGCGCTCGGCGCGTTGACCAGCCTGTTCTTGCTGTCGGATGGCCAGGCGCCGAAGTCGATGCGCGCGGTGTTCTGGGTAATCGTGACCTGCTCCTTGTTCGCTTTCATCGACGTGCTCATCGTGCATCTCGTGCACCAGGGGTTGTCGGCGCCTGCGCTGATCGTCTACGTGATGGTTGGGCCCACGGCCTTGCTGCTGCCACTTCTGCTGCAGCGCGTGCCGCGGCCCTGGGGCATGAGCCGCGCGTTCGCACGCGACCTTTCGTTCTACGCCTTCACCCAGGTCGCGGGTCTGGTCCTGCTGATGTTCGCGTTCGCGCTCTCCGGCAGAGCGACTATCGTCAACATCGTGCAGACCTCGCGTGCGCTGTGGGTGCTGCCTGTGGTTTACATACTGGGGGCCTACGGGCTCGCGGGGCTGGAACGGCTCACCGCGCTCCAGTACCGCTGGCGATTGGCGGGAGGCGCGCTGATGGTGCTTTCGCTTTCCGCGGTGATTCTTGCCAATCGCTGACCGGCCGTCCGCGTTCGCACCGGCAGAAGAATCCGCGGGTCGCTGCAGCCCGACGTGCTGCGCGTGGTTCCGCCCGAGGTATTCCGCACGCCGATCAATGCCCGGCAGGACAGCGCCATGATTGATGTCGCCGAGGTTATCGATCAGCGTCCACTGAGTGCATTGCAGATCTTGGTGCTGTTCCTCGCCGGTTTGACCATCGTGCTCGACGGGCTGGACATCCAGGCCGTCGCCTTTGCCGCGCCCGCCATCGCGGCGGATCTGGGTCTGCAGCGGGCCAGCCTGGGGCCGATATTTTCAGCAGGCCTGGTCGGCATGGCCCTGGGCTCGATGCTGATGGGCCCGGTGGCGGATCGCTACGGGCGGCGGTTCAGCGTGCTCTTGAGCGTATCGGCATTCGGCAGTTTCACTTTCCTCACGGCCTTTGCCAGTAACTCGGCCGAGTTGTTGGCGTTCCGCTTCCTGACCGGCCTCGGTCTGGGCGGTGCGCTGCCCAGCCTGGTGGTGCTCGTTGGCGAATACTCGCCAAAGCGCATCCGAGCAATTTGTGCCGGTGTGGTGCTGGCGGGAGTGCCGATCGGTGGGTTGGTGGGCGGCCTGCTCGCGACCTGGGCCATTCCCCGCTTCGGTTGGCCGTCGGTCTTCCTGATCGGAGGCGGCTTGCCCGCGCTGATGCTGCCCCTGCTGTGGCTGAAGCTGCCGGAGTCGATTCGTTTCCTGGTCGGGCGCGGGGCTTCCGGTGCGGCGAGGGTGCGCGGCATCATGCTCCGTATCGATCCTGAAGGTGATTACGGATCCGGTGCGGTCTTCGTCGATGCCCATCCGCCTGCCGAAGCCTTATCCCGTGGCGTTCCTATCGGCAAGCTGTTCGGCGACGGCGTGGCGCGGGACACGCTGCTGCTGTGGGCGGCGTTCTTCACCAATCTCATGGGCATCTATTTCCTGGTGTCGTGGATTCCCACGTTGCTGGTCGACGCCGGCTATTCCATCGCAAAAGCGACCAGCGCCTCGGTCGCGTTGAATTCCGGCGGCGCGTTTGGATTGGTGGGACTGGGCTGGATCGTCAACCGCTTCGGTATTCCGGTTCGATACGTGATCGCGGCTGCCTTGCTGATCGGGTCCGTTCACGTCGCCCTGGTGGGAATGCTGGCCACCAACCTGACGCTGATGCTGATGGCCGTGTTCGTGGCCGGGATCTTTGTGATGGGAACTCAGGGCCAGTTGTTCAATCTGGGCAGCAGTCTTTACCCCACGGAAGTTCGCGCGACGGGCCTGGGTTGGGCGGTGGGCATCGGACGGATCGGCTCGGTATTGGGCCCACTCGTTGGTGGTGCACTGATCCTGATCGGGTTGGGTATTCCCGTCTACTTCGGGTTCTTCGGGGCACTGTTGCTGCTGGGCGCAGTCGCGGTGCTGTGTATGCGTCGCGAGCCAAAAACCGCGCTGCCGGGCGCCTCATGCGCGGACGTTCAGCCGGAGCGTTCGGTTCTCATCGCGAGGAGCAAACACCGTTCATGAACGCCATTTCCAGTCCGAGCTTGTACGTCTATTACCGGGTGCCGGAGGACAAGGCCGACGCAGCCCGAAACGCGGCTGTGCGTCTGGCAGAGATCATCGCCTTACAAGGCCTGGAACGACCGCGCCTGATGCGGCGCCCTGAAACCAATGCCCAAGGTCAGCAGACCTGGATGGAGGTTTATGAGCGATGGGACACCGACTGGACCGCGATGGTGGACCGCGCCGTCACTGACTCCGGTCTGGGTGCGCTGATCGAGGGGCCACGGCACCCCGAGCTGTTCGTTGACCTGCCGCCATTGGAAAAAGGAGAGAAGACATGAGCGGATTCGTGATTGCAGAGATCCTGGAGGTCAAGGACCCTGCGGGCATGCAGCAGTACGCCGCGCTGGCGCGCCCGACCATCGAGCAGTACGGCGGACGTTATCGGACGCTGCGCGGAAAGATGGAGGTGATGGAGGGCGACTGGCATCCGGCACCCCTGGTGATCATCGAGTTCCCAAGCCTGGAGCGCGCGCACGCGTGGTACGACTCGCCCGAGTACCGCCCTTTGATTGCGCAGCGACAGGCGGTATCGCGGACCAATTTCATCTTTATCGAAGGTCTCGGATGACTCTCGTTGCGGGTGCGAGCGGCCCGAGATGAGTTCGCTGATCGCCGCCACGGCGCTGTTTCTCGGTCTGCACGCACTGCTCTCAGGGAGTCCGCTACGCGCACACCTGGTTGCTCGCACCGGGGAGCCGGCGTTCAAGGCGGGATTCTCGCTGGCGATCGCGCTGAGCCTGGTGTGGATGGGCTGGGCCTATGCGCACGCGCCTCTCATCATGACCTGGGGTCGCGCGACCGCGCTGCGGCCGGTAGCCACGGCGCTCGTGCTGCTGGCCTTCGTGCTGCTCGCGGCGAGCCTGGCAGAGCGAAATCCGACAACGCTCGGTTTGGTGCCGCCGGATCGGGTCGAGGCGCGGGGCACGATTCGCGTCACGCGCCATCCCGGCCTGCTCGGCCTGGGTCTGTGGGGACTTGCGCATTTCGTCGTCAACGGTGACTGGGCCTCGCACCTGCTGTTCGGCAGTTTCGCGTTTCAGGGATTGATTGCGCCGCTGAATCTCGACCGCAAATACCGGCGCCGTCACGGTGCAGCCTGGGAGGTTTTCGCGCGGCAGACTTCGTATCTGCCGTTCGTGGCGATCCTGCAGGGACGCAACCGCCTGGTGTGGCGCGAAATGCCGTGGCTCGCGATGACGGCGGGAGTGGCCGCATTCGGAGTCGCCGCCACGCTGCACGCGCGCGTCATCGGCGTGCCGGCGTTCTGAAGTGCGGAGATCCTTACAGCAGCAACCACAGCCACAGTGGCAGCACCGCGAAATAGAGCAGGGTGGTGGCGACCATCACCGAGGCGAGCAGCTCGGTGTCGAGCCCGAAGCGCTCGGACAGCATGATGGTCGCCATCATCGTCGGCATGCCGGCCAGCAGCACGATGGACACCGTCATCTCGTTGCGACCGAGGAAAGGCAGGCACAGCGCAGCAACGATGGCCGGCATCACCACCAGCTTGAGCAGGCCGGCGATGGCGAGCAGGCCGGGCCGCTGGCGCAGCGCGGCCGGGGACAGCGACATGCCGATGGTCAGCAGCATCGCGGGAATAACCGCCTGGCCCAGCAACTCGGCGGTGCGGTCGATGGGCGCGGGGTTGGGAAGTCCGAGAAGGTTCACGGTGAAGCCGGCAGCGAAGGCCCAGACCGGCGGCAGGCGCACGAAAGTGCGAACGAAAACCGACAGTCGGAATCGTCCATCCCCGTTGCTGCCCCAGGCACTCGCGAGACCCGCGCCCAGGCTCCAGAACAGGATCGCGATGCCAAGGATGTCGGCATAGATCGCGAAGCGCGCTGCACCACTTCCATACAGCGGCTGGAGCACCGACAGGCCGATGGAGAGGATGTTGCCGAACGAGCACGCGAGAATCAGCGCGCCGAGCTGTCGCCGTCCCAGGTCGGGAAACAGGCCACTGCGGGCGAACACCAGCCAGGCCAGACCGGCGGCTGTGAGCAGTCCGGACCAGGTGTACAGCGGTACCCAGTAAAAATCCGCGCCGAAGCGCGCGTGACTGACGACGTGATAGGCCAATCCCGGGTAGAACGCGTACATCACCAGCATGTTGATCGCGCGTCGGGCCTGCAGCGCGTCGAGGCCACCGGGTGCGGTCAGTCGCCAGACGTAGCCGAGCGCGATCAGCAAGGCGACGGGGGCAAGACCCCCGCCCAGGGTCAGCAGCAAGTGTTCAGACATTTCGGGATTCTGATTCCGGGTGTGGAAGGGACCGCCGTCCGGCGGGCCTTGCAGGTCACAAAGGAAGAGCGGCGATGATGGCGTCTGCGAGTTTGCGTGCGTTTCTCTGGGTGAACCTTGCCTGCCTGTGCTGGGCCGGCAATCTCGTGGTCGGCCGTCTGCTGCGTGACGCCATCGGGCCGGGCCTGTTGGTCTGCGTGCGCACGCTGATGGCGACGGTTCTTCTTGCGCTGATCGCGCGGGCCTTCAACCGCGGCGCTCCCGTCGACGCGAAACCATCCGCGCCACGGCCCTGGGGTCTTCTGCTGTTGATGGCGGCCACCGGCATCGTCGGCTATCAGGGCCTGCTCTACCAGGCGCTGCACACCACCGGCGCCTTCAATGCAGCGTTGATCAACGCCTGCACCCCGCTGATGACCGCACTGCTCGCTTGGGTGGTGCACGGCACGCGCCTGTCGGCGGGTGCCTACGCCGGAATCCTGCTGTCGATGATCGGCGTCGCCGTGATCCTGTCTGGCGGTGACGGCGCACGCTTGCGATCGATGCATTTCGGGACCGGCGACCTCCTGATCCTGATTGCGGTAGTGCTCTGGGGTGTCTACTCGCTCGCGGGTCGACAGGTGATGCAGCAGCGCTCGGTGATCGGCACCACGGCGCTGGCGACTGCGCTGGCCTTGCCGCTGTCGCTGCCCCTGGCGCTGCTGGAGCGGTCCTGGGAGCGGATGGAGTGGACGGTTGGCGTCGCCGGTGGCCTGGTCTACGTGGCCGTGTTCGCTTCGGTCGTGGCGATGCTGGCCTGGAACCGCGCAGTGCGGCTCGCAGGGCCGGCCCATGCAGCGGCGGCGATGAACATGATGCCGCTGTACGCACTGCTGGTGTCGGTGTGGGTTCTGCACGAGCCGTTCCATGGCTATCAGGGCGTCGGCGGTGCCATGGTCGTCGCCGGCTGTCTGTGGGCGACACTGGCACCAACCATCCGGGCGAAGCCTGTTCAGACGGGCAGCGCCGCGATCAGCGGCGGCAGCAAGGCGAGATAGACGATCACGCCCACGCTCATGGTCAGTGCGAACGCCGCCGTGTCGAGGCCGAAACGGTCGCAGAACACCACGCCCATCATGAAGGCCGGCGCGGCGCTCACCGCGATCAGGGCGCGGTGGTCTTCCGGCGGCAGGCCGGCGAATGCGCCGAACAGCAGGCCCACGAGCAGTCCGCCACCGATGCGGACGGCGACCGGCAGCGCAATCCAGCGCCACGCGGCATGTGATCGGAACTCGAGTGCAAGGCCCAGCGAGAACAGCATCAGCGCAACGGCGGACTGTGCCAGCCCCTCGATCGCTTCCATGGCCAGGGAGGGCGGCGGTAGATGCAGCGCGTTGAGCAGTAGCGCGAGCGCCACCGCCCAGATCGGCGGCATGCTCAGGATCTGCCGCACTGGGCCGATGGTCGTGACGCCGTTGCCGAAGCGAAGTGCCACGTAAACCCCGAGCGTCCACGACACCGGGATCGTGGCGAGCAGATCGAAGCCGAGCGCGACGTCGTCCTGCCGACCGCCATAGAGTCGATGCAGCAGGGGCAGGGCGGCGCCCAGGCCGTTGCCGAAAATGGCGGCGAGCACGAGCGCACCTCGTGTGGCGCGCGACAGATTCGAGTGGCGCGCCAGCAGGACATGCAGGCCGCAGGCCAGCAGCCCGCTGAAGGCGATCGTCACCCAACCGCCGATCACGACCGATAGCAGGTGCTGGTCCAGCGGTGCCCGCACCATGACGCGGAACACCAGCGCCGGCACCAGCAGGTACACCATCAAGGCGTTGAGGTGGCGTCGCAGGCTCGCCGCATCTACGCCACCGGGCGACAATTTTTGCCAGGCGACACCGGCGCCGATCACGGCCAGCAGCGGAACGAGTTCTCCCATCCGGGCTGGCTCGGGTGATCGACGTCGCGGAGCCCTTAGAGTGCCGGGCCGCCCTGATCCAGCCAGCTTTTCAAGTCGAAGTAATCGCGCCAGGCCTTGATCTTGCCGGCGTGGTCGAACTCGAACACGCCCAGGATCGCCAGGCTGATGTGCGGCCCACCCTTGAGCCAGAACTGGTCGACGCGTTCGGTGTAGACCAGGCTTCCCTTGGTGGTCAGCAGGTTCGTGTCCAACTGCGCCTTGTCCGCGATCGGGAAGAAAGCGTCCATGAAGCCGCCGATCGCGGCCGTGCCCTCCAGCGCCGGCCAGGGCATGTTCTGGTAAACCGCGTCCGGCGTGAAGTACGGCAGCAGCGCCGCTGTGTACAGCTTGCTCCAGGCGGCGAGGAACTCGCGCGTGGTCCTGGCGTTGCGCTGCTCGATGTCGGTATCCGTCATCAGGTGTCTCCGTTCACAGGTAGATGTTGAGGTTCTTGCTCAGCAGCACGTTCTGCTTGAGTACGATCAGGCGTCGCGCGAGTTGCAGACCCTGCGAGGTGCGCCGCCAGATGTCCTCGCGGTTGCCGTAGAGCGTGTCTTGGTCGCGCTCGTTGCGGCAGCGGTAGGCCATGAACGTGGAGTACACCTTGTACTCCTGCGGGTTCGGCGTGTGCTCCACCTCGATATTGCTGATCATGTGGACATAGCGCGTCGCCGGATCTTCCGACCAGGCCGTGCCGGTCTTGAGCCGGCGCAGGCGCTTGTTCAGGTCATCGAGACTGTCGTTGTAGTAGGCCATGCGCTTGAGATCGCCCACCTGGTCGGTCTTGTCGCGGCGGTAGCGCGTCTCGATACCCGGCATGTGGTAGTGCAGATCCTCGGTTAGCATCGTCACCCAGTCGTCGTAGCGCTCGGCATCGAGCAGGCGGGCTTCGCGGTAGAGCGTCTGCTGGATCTCGCTCAGCAACTCAACCGACGGCGCGGGCAGTTTCACAGCTTCTTGCATGACGGCATTCATCGTTCTTGTCCTCCAGTCCTTGGCGCGATCAAAGGTTCAGCAGTCCGCCGGGCAGATCGCGCGTTTCCCGACCCCTGAGCCGGTTTGAATTGCGATCCGGCACTTCGGACCAGGCGCCACCGGCATTCATCAGATCCTGCCAGCGGCGATAGAAGCCACGCTGGTTCGCATCGTTGTACTGGCCGCGATAGATGGTGCCGGGGAATTCGGGGTGATCGAGCTTGCGGCCGATGCCGCAGCGGTAGTGCAGCTTCTCCTCGCGAGTCACGACCCCGCGGTTGCTGAGCGTGCAGTTCTCCCAGTTCTCGCCGTCGTCCATCTCGAAGGCGCCACCCGGCCCGAAGGTCTGCATCACGCCGGTGGTGATTTCTTCCTTGATCTCGTCGGGCATATTGCGGTTGACGATGACCCAGGTGCGCAACTCGAGCTGCATCGGGCCTTTGGGTAGCCAGGTACGGAACGTGGAGATGCCCGGCAGGTAGGAGACGTTGGGGAAGATCGAGGCCGACGCCACCGAGCCGAAGATCATCGAGCGCCGCTCACCAAGACGCTTGGCCATGCGCGGCCGCAGCACCGAGTTGTAGTACTCCATCACCTTGGGCCTGCCCAGCAGAAAGATATCGCCGACTCCTTCGAGACCGAACTCGTGGCCGTGGCCGTTCGCGCTCGCGTGGAAGGAGTTCACCATATCGATGGGCGGGAAGGGGTTGCCGTCGTTCATCGCGCGCGTGCCCGAGTCGTGCGTCCAGCCGGCGTGGTAGGCGTCGCCGACGAAATTCTCGACGCCGAATTTCCAGTTGGCCGGAATGATGGACTTGATGCAGCCGCCGATCAGTTCGGTGCCGCCCTCGTCGTTGTCGACGATGCAGTCGAGATACCAGCGATAGTCACCGAGATAGTCCGCCAGGCTCGGCACCGCTGGATCGAAGGTAGCGAACACCAGTCCCTTGTAGCTGTCGACCTTGGCGACTTCCTTGAGACCCCACTTGCTCTTGTCGATGTCGCCTGGGTCGTAGCAGTACTCCTCATGCATGCCTTGGAGCTTGCCCGCCGTGTCGAAGCCCCAGCCGTGGTAATTGCAGACGAAGCGACGCGCGTTCCCAGCGTCGGCGTAGCAGACCTTGTTGCCGCGGTGCGGACAGGAATTGACGAAGACCTTGATCGAGAGATCTTTCTGCCGGCACACGATCACTGCGTCCTCGCCCATGTAGGTGGTGAGGAAGTCGCCAGGATTGGGAATCTGCGTCTCATGGGCCACGAATAGCCAGCAACGCGCAAAGATATTGCGCATCTCGGCTTCGTAGATATCCTGGTCGTGGAAGATCCGGCGCGACAGCCAGCCTTCGTCGAGATCCATGAAGGCGCTGTAATCGCGCCGCGAGTTGATAAGTTGTTCCAGTTTCACGATGTTGATCTCCTCCGGCTCAAGTCCGGTTTTCTGTTGACGTAGAGGAACCGGTGCTCACGCCCCGGGGATGAAGTTTTTCGCCAGTGCCCGCGCATGTCCGGCTAGCAGATGGGCATCGAGGCCGACGGCGACCAGCAGCGCGCCGCGCTCCAGATACAGTCGAATGAGGCTTTCGTCGCGGCTGAGAATTCCGGGCGCCTTGCCGGCTGCGCGGATGCGGTCGAAGGCATCCAAGGTTTTGGCTTGCACCTCAGCGTGTCCCGGCTGGCCTAGGTGTCCCAGCGAGGCAGCGAGGTCGGCAGGCCCGATGAACACGCCGTCCACACCCTCGGTGCCCGCAATCGCATCCAGCTCAGCAAGCCCCTCGCGAGTCTCCACTTGCACGATCACGGCGATCTGCTCGTTCGCCTCATGCAGGTAGTTCGGGAAACCGCCCCAGCGCGCGGCGCGCGCTCCTCCGACGCCTCGCGTGCCGGCTGGCGGGTACCGGCAGGCGCGCACCACGGATGCCGCCTGCGCGGCGCTTTCGACCATCGGTACCAGCAGCGTCTGCACGCCCAGGTCGAGGTACTGCTTGATCAACAGCGGATCCGCGCACGGAACGCGTGCCACCGCCTGCGTTTGCGGATATGCGGCGATGGCACGCAGCTGCGCCAGCACGCTGTGCGCATCGTGCGGTACATGCTCGCCGTCGATCAGCAGCCAGTCGAAACCGGCACCCGCACAGATCTCGGCGCTGGTCGCATCGCCGAGCGACAGCCATAGCCCGATCTGCGGGCGATTCTCGCGCAATGCCTTCTTGAGGGGGTTGATGGGGGTGTTCATTGAGGGATCAACCGAAACGGACATTGAGCGAGCCCAGCGGCCCGTAGTCGGCGCAGAACTGATCGCCGCTGCTGGCCGCCACGATGCGCGTGAACGATCCGGCAAGCACAATCTCGCCGGCCGCCAGATGCTCGTCCCAGGCGCTGAGCTTGCGCGCCAGCCAGGCGATGCCATTGGCGGGATGATTCAGCACGCCGGCCGCCAGTCCGGTTTCCTCGATCTGGCCGTTCTTGTACAGCAGCGCGCCGACCCAGCGCAGGTCGAGGGAATCGGGCCTCACCGGCCGAGCGCCCATGACGATGCCGGCGTTGGCTGCGTTGTCGGCAATGGTGTCGACGATCCGGCGCTGCGCCTTGCTGTCGGGGTCGATGCGCTGGATGCGCGCATCGATGATCTCCAGTGCCGGTACCACCCAGTCGGTCGCCTCCAGCACCTGGAAGATCGTCACGTCCGGTCCGCGCAGCTCGCGCTTGAGGATGAAGGCCAGTTCGACCTCCACCCACGGCTGGATGAAGCGATCCGGCGCGATGGTGCTGCCGTCGGCGATCACCATATCGTCGAACAGCACCCCGTAATCGGGCTCGCTCATGTTCGCGACCTGCTGCATCGCGCGCGAGGTCAGGCCGATCTTGCGGCCTACGGCCCGACGGCCCTCGGCGAGTTTGAGCCGTTTCCACTCACGCTGGATGCGGTAGCTGTCCTGAAACTGGATGTCTGGAAAGCGCTGTGACAGTTGCCTGACCTGCACGCGCGTCTGCTCCGCCTCGTGCAATTCGGCCGCAAGCTGGCGGACTGTGGCTTCGTCGAGCATCGCTGGCACCTCAGCTGGCACCGAAATGTTTGCGGATCAGCGGCAGCATCGCGTCCCAGCGCTGCAACTGGGCCCAATGGCCGCAGCGGTCGAGTACGAACATCTCCGCCCGCTTCAGATGCTGCAGCAGGTACAGGCTGGATTCCAGCGGCACCACGCGATCCTGTCGGCCGTGTACCAGCGCGACCTCATGGGGCATGCGCGCCAGCGCCGAGGGCGGCACGATCAGCGCATCCATGCCTACCTTCATGGACTCGAACATCACCTCCTGCACGCGACGGACCTCCGGATCGGTGGCTACCAGAAAGCGCTCCTCGATGATCTTTTCGAGGTTGGGCACCGCCGCCGGGTCGTAGACGAAGCTCTGGATCAGCTCGCGGTAGCGCGCCAGGCGCGGATCGGCATAGAACGACAGCAGTCGCGCCAGCTCCGGCGTTTTCGTCATCGGCGCGCCGGCCGGACCCATCAGCATCACTTTCTCGAACCGTTCCGGCGCTTCGATCAGCAGATGCAAGGTCACTGCACCTCCCATCGAGTTGCCGACGATATTCGCCTTCTTGATACCGAGGTGATCCATCAGACCGAGCGTCTGCTCCACGCGCATCCCCATCCAGGTCATGCTGTGCGGCGGCAGGGGATCAGGGATTTCGCTCTTGCCGAAGCCGATCATGTCCGGCGCGATGACGTAGAAGTGCTCTGCCAATTCCGGGAAGCAGTGGCGCCAGTTCGATGCGGCATGCGCGCCAGGGCCCGCGCCGTGCAGCAGGATCAGCGCGGGGTTCTTGGGATTGCCGGCCACCATGGCGTGGCTGGCGAGGCGGCCTGAGGGGAAACGCTGTTCGACGATTTTGCAGTTCACGATTAACTTCTCCTGTTTGTTTTTGTAAGGCGTGCCTTGCGGTCGCAGATGACCGTGATCGGGACTCAGATGAATCGGAAACTCACGCTGCCCATGTCCTGGAAGCGCGCCACGATGTTGTCGCCACGGGCGACCGGAATGGCCTCGGTGATGCCGCCGGTCATCACGAAACTGCCTGCTGGCAGGCATTCGCCACGTGTGGCGAGATGGTCGACCAGCATCACGATCGCATTCGCGGGATGGTTGAGGACGGCCGCGCTCGCGCCGAGTGCCTGAATCTCGCCATTCTTTTCGATGACGACGCCGATCGTTCGCAGATCCAGACCTTGAGGGTCCAGTGGCCTGCCGCCGGTCACGTAGCGCGCGCTGCTGCTGTTGTCGGCGATGACGCTGACCAGATCGAACTTGAACTTTTCGTAGCGCGAGTCGATGACTTCCACGGCCGGGATCACGTAGTCGGTCGCGGCGATCACCTGCTCGATACTCAGACCCTTGCCCTTCAGTTCGTTCTTCAGCACGAAGGCAATCTCCGCCTCGACGCGCGGATGGATCAGTCCGCTCATCTCGATGGCGCTGTTCTCCGGTCGCGCCATCGAGGCCATCTGGATGCCAAAGCTAGGCACGTTGACGCCCATCTGCAGCATCTTGGCTCTGGATGTCAGCCCCGCCTTCAGGCCGGTGACGCGATCGCCGCGCGCGATCCAGCTACGGCGAAGTTCGTCCTGTACGGCGTAAGCATCCTCGATGGACATCGAGGGGTGCTCATCGGTGACCTTGGTGATGGTGTGGACCTTGTCCTGCGCATGCTGGATTCGATCCGTGATCGCCGCGATGGTCTTGGCATCGAGGCTCATCGTGCTTCTCCCGAGAAACGCACTTCGCAGGAACCGAGGCCGCCGACCGTGCACTTGAAGCGGTCTCCCGGTTTCACTGGAATCAGCATCGATTGCGAGCCGGAAAGAATCGTTTCGCCGGCAAGGAACGGGATGCCGAGCGCGCCCAGTGTGTTGGCCAGCCACACCACGGCATTCACCGGCCCGCCTTGCACCGCTGCGCCGGCCGCGGTGCTGAACAGCTCGCCGTTTATCTCCAGCACCATGCCGGCAAGCGTCAGGTCCAGTTCGGTGATTTTTTTCTTGGTCTTGCCGAGCAGGTAGACCCCGCAGGAGGCGTTGTCGGCGACCGTATCCTGGATCTTGATCTTCCAGTCAGTGATGCGGCTATCGACGATCTCGAAACAGGGCACGACATAGTCTGTGGCGCGGATAACATCGGTTGCCGTGATACCCGGGCCGCGCAGATCACGTTTGAGCACGAACGCGACCTCGGCTTCCGCCTTGGGTTGGATCAGTCCGCCGAGCGGCAGGTCCTGGCCTTCCTCATAGGCCATGCCGGAGGTCAGCTGACCGAAGTCGGGCTGGTAGACCCCCAGCAGGTCCTGCACTGCCTTGCTGGTCACACCGATTTTCTTGCCGACGATGGTTTCCCCGGCTTTGAGCCGGTGCGAAATCATGCGTTCCTGGATACGGTAGGCATCGTCGACGGTGATGCCCTCGGCCCGGCCGAGCAAAGGCGCTACCGGCGTCCTGCTGACGAGCGCGTTGTAGAGTTCGTCGCCGTAATACTGGATCTGTTCTGGAGTCATGTCGATCGAGCGCTCAAAGTTTGATGCAGATGTTGCGTTGTTCGGTGTAGAACTCCAGCGAATGCACGCCGCCCTCGCGGCCGATACCGGATCGTTTGCTGCCGCCGAAGGGAGTGCGCAGGTCGCGCAGGAACCAGCTATTAATCCAGGTGATACCGACCTCGATCTGTGCTGCGACGCGATGCGCACGCGAGAGATTTGTCGTCCAGATCGTCGTCGACAGGCCATAGTCGGTGTCATTGGCCAATCGGATCACTTCGTCCTCCTTGTCGAAGGGCGCGATGTGGCAACAGGGCCCGAAGATTTCTTCGCGGATCACGCTCGCGGTTTCGGGCAGATCGGTCCAGATCGTCGGTTCCACCCAGAAGCCGTTTGCGAGTTCGCCCGGCATTTTCGGGATGCCGCCGCCGGTCACGATGGTGGCGCCCTCGGTCTTCGCCTTCTCGTAGTACGAAAGCACCTTGCGGCGATGCTCGTCGGAGATCAGCGGGCCGATGACCGTGGTCTTCTCGTCCGGCGCCCCCGGCGTCATTGATTCGGCCTTGGTCTTCAGCGCGGCAACGAACCTGTCGAAGATGGGCCTCTCGACGTAGACGCGCTCGGTGCCGAGGCAGACCTGGCCGCAGTTCATGAAGGCTGAACGGCCGATGCCCTCGATCGCCTTGTCGAAGTCGCAGTCTGCGAAGACGATGCCCGCGTTCTTGCCGCCGAGTTCGAAGCTCACGTCGCGGATGCCATCGGACGCTGCTTTCATGATCGCCGCGCCAGTGCGCGTCTCGCCGGTGAAAGTGATCGCTGCCACGCCCTGGTGCCTGGTGAGGAACTCGCCCGCCGAGTTCGCTCCAAAGCCGTGCACCACGTTGTAGACGCCCTTGGGCACGCCCACCGCGTTCATCACCTCGCCGAGCAGGGTAGCGGTGCCCGGTGTTTCCTCCGAGGGCTTCACCACGACCGTATTGCCGCAGGCCAGCGCCGGTCCGACCTTCCAGGTCATCAGCAGGAGCGGCATGTTCCAGGGACAAACCACGCCGACCACGCCCTTCGGAACCCGGATCGCGTAGTTCAGCGCACCCGCACCGTCCGGCGTCGGCGTCATGAAGGATTCCGCGGGGACATTCTTGACGATGTCGGCAAAGATCTTGAAGTTCGCTGCCCCGCGCGGAATCGCGATGTGCTCGAGCATCGTCATGGGCTGACCGATGTCATCCATTTCGGCCTGAACGAATTCACCGAAGCGGCGTGTGATCTCATCTGCGACCTTGTGGAGCAGCGCTGCACGCTGATCGATGGTCATCTGTCCCCAGGGGCCTGTCAGGGCCGCCTGGGCGGCAGCCACCGCTGCATTGACCTCGCTCGGGCCACCCTCGTGAATATGACCGACCAAGGAATTATCCGTTGGCCGCCTTTTTTCGAATGTCTTGCTGCTGCCGACGAACTCGCCGTCGATGAAGTGTCTGAACTGCTTGGCGGCCATGAATTTGAGGTCGAGGGTACAGGGCTCAGGAGCGAGTGCGGCGCGCTGTCGTTGCCGGGATGGACGGTGGCTGCGTGCTGTGGTCGGGTATGCCGCAAAAGGCTTGGTTCATCTTGCAGTTGTCACTTCGGCAGTAACAGCGCGGATGATGAAGTTCCTGTCGATTCCGGAATCCATTCCATATTGGCGATATTCGAGCGCCTTCGATCTAGATCGGCCAGAAGATATGGCGAGCAGGATCGACGGGTTTGCGCACGACGGGGGGTGACGCTTGGTGAACTGCCACCCCGAGTACGCCAGCGGTTTCGCTGGCGGAAGATGGTCCGGGTGCCAAGGTGGCCGCATGCAGTCGCGCCAGCCACCTTCGTGTCCATGCTTTCATCGGATTCCTCTGTCGCAGTTTTTGTTCGCGAGGTTATTGTCCAGCGTCTTGTTTCTGGACTGTCTTGCAGAGCTTAAGCAGGGGCTATGCCACACATGTAAAATCTTATAAATCAATAATGTAGAATATTTCTTCAGCCTACATTTCGGCTAATACCTGCCAATTCCGTCAGCTACAAAGGGTAGGTTTACAAATTGGGGTTGCCGTATCGTCATCAAGCCGGCTGCGTTCAAGCCTGTAGGCGAGCTGACGCCGGGTGATGCCAAGCAGGCGTGCGGCCTGGGCCAGATTGCCTCCGGCCCTTTGTACAGCGACCTGCAACAGTGCGGCTTCGTGTGCCGCCAGATCGAAGCCTTCGACGATCAGGTTTTCATGGCCGGTCGCAGCACTGGTCTGCAGGCTGCCGTGACGATCGACGCCGATGCCGACCGGTAATACCGGCGGGGCCTCGGCGAACAGGTGGCTCACCTCGATCTCGCTGCCATTCGGCACAAGCAGCAGGCCGCGTTCGATCATGTTTTCCAACTCGCGAACATTGCCCGGCCAGTGGTGGGCCATCAAGGTCTGCATCGCGCTGGCGCTGAGTCCCAGCGTCTTCTTGTTGTAGACCGGTTCGTACTTGCTTATCAGGGCCTTGGCTAGCGTCGAAAGATCGCTGCGCCGTTCGCGCAGAGGCGGAATGGTGATCGGGTACGTCGCCAGCCGGTAGTACAGATCGGCCCGGAAGCGACGATCACTGACGGCCTGTTTCAGTTCGACATTGGTCGCCGAGATCAGCCGCACGTCGACCTTGCGCACCTGATCGTCGCCGACTCGTTCCACTTCGCCGGTTTGCAGCACTCTCAGCAGCTTGACCTGAGCGGCCAGCGAGAGATCACCGATCTCGTCGAGGAACAGGGTGCCGCCATCGGCGCGCTCGAAACGGCCGGTGCGCGATTCGATGGCGCCGGTGAACGCGCCCTTGCGAACACCGAACAGTTCCGCCTCGATCAGCTCCTGCGGAATCGCTGCGCAGTTCACCGCAACGAAGGGCTTGCCGGCGCGCGGGCCGTGATTGTGCAGCCAGCGCGCGAACAACTCCTTGCCGACGCCTGTCTCACCGAGCAGCAGCACATTAATCGCGCAATCCACCGCTTGTTCCAGAAGGCGCAGCGCGGCCTTGAATGGCGGCGCGTTACCGACGATGTTGGCTTGGGCATTACGCTGGCCCGGTTCGCGGCGCAGATGCTGCAGTTCGTGTTCCATCTGGCGGAACTCGTGCTCGATGTTCTGAGCGCGAAATAGGCGAGAT
>NZ_JAHFRY010000160.1 GCF_023266035.1 Nevskia sp. | reverse complement strand
GCCGGGATCATGTCGCCGGTCAGGACGGTCTCCATGAGCAGCGCCTGCGGCAGCATCCACAGCAGCGGAACGGCCCAGGGGGAACCGCGACCCACCTTCACCTCGGTGATTCCACCGCGCGTGCCGGCAAGGCCCACGCGGATGTCGCAGTTGAGCGAGAGCATCATGCCGCCGGCCGGGAAGTGACCGTTGATCGCCGCGATCAGCGGCTTGCTCACCATGCGCAGGCCATCGTTGCGCAGGTCGGCGAAGAACTCGAGGATGTCCTTGCCGGTTTCCTTTTTCAGGCGTGCGGCTTCCTGGAGGTCCATGCCGGCACAGAAGGTGCCGCAATAGGTGCCGGTGATCACGGCCACGCGCACGTCCGGGTCGGCGTCGATGCGCTTCCAGGTGTCGGCCAGCAGGTGGGTGAGATTGGGCGTGAGCGCATTGCGACGCTCCGGCCGGTTGAGCGTCACCAGCGCGATGCCATCGTCTACGCTGTAGAGAAGTTCGTTCTGCTCGGCCATGCTTGTCATCTCCTTCAGTGACTCATCAAGCCCGCGCTACGTGCACGCGAACATAAAAAACAAAACGGTGGCGGGATCGCGCGCGCTGCGCGCCTACTGGATCGTGATGGGACTGCTGGTTGTGGCCGCGGCCGTCACCTTCGCGAGCCTGCTGCATTGGGGACAGGCGATCGAAGCTGCCGACGCAAACTACGACGGTGCAGGTGTCGAGGCCGACAGCGTCTGCCCATCGGGCGCACGACCTGGCGAGGCCGGGCGCTACGCGCTGAAATCGCGGGACGGCGTGCCGTACACCGTGGTCACGCCTGCCAACTACCGGCCACAACACGCGCATCCGTTGCTGATGGTGTACGCACCGGCCGGATTCGGCGCGGGGCTCTCGGAGCGCTTTGCAGGTCTCACGCACGAGGCGACCGGTGCGGGCTACGTACTCGCCTTCGTCAGCAGCGGGCCGCCGCTGACCCCGGAAACCGTCAAGCGCCTGACGGCCATTCCAGCAGAAGCCGCGGCTCGGTGGTGCATCGCACCTGGCCGCATCTATGCCACCGGGCACTCGGATGGCGGCACGGTGTCGCTGGCTCTTGCGGCGCTGGACGGACATCGAGGCACGGTGGATGCCATCGCCGTCAGCGGTGCCGGCTGGCAGGCCACGGACTTCATCGGCATGAAGTGTCCGCCCCCGCTGCCGGTCATGATTCTGCACGGCGCGGACGACTCCCACTTCCCTGGTTTCGGCCGGGATGCGGCGCGCTGGTGGTCGTCTTGCAACGCCTGCGGCGGCGAGCGTACGGTGGATTCCGAGGGTTGCCGAAGCTACACCGGCTGTGCGGCGGAAACGGTCTACTGTGAAACGCCGCGCAGTCACTGGCGCTGGGCAGGAGAGCCGCATCAGGTGCTGGATTTTCTGGGCAGACAGCCCTCCAAAGCGCAGGCACCGCAGCCGGGCTGAGCGCGTGACGGTCATGCGCGCACGACCGTCACGCGCGTGAATCATGGCAGACGCTAGGCGCATTTCGCGCGACTCAGCACAGTGGATGCCCAGGACAGGCCAACCCCGAAGCCCGAGATCGCCACATGGTGATCGGTTGCCTGAATGTGATCGGCCAGCACGATGGGAATGGAGGAACTCACGGTGTTGCCGTAGTCCTGGATGTGGAAGCCGGTGCGATCCCGCATTCCCAGCGCGCTGCCGATGTTCTCGACCACGACACGACTGCCTTGATGCAGCACCACGCGATCAATGTGGTCCGGCGTCAGGCTATTGAGCGCCATCGCGCGACGCAGGCTGTCCGGCACGACGCTCATGGAGAACTGCAGCACCGCGCGCCCGTCCATGTGGAGGCGCTTGTCACTGCCCCGTACCGCCAGTGAGCCCGCGCCGCTGCCGTCGGTGCCGAAGTCGAAACGACCGATCCGCCACTGTGGCCGGTCGCTGAGCAGCGTTGCGGCTGCGCCGTCGCCGAACAGCAGTGCCGTGCGCTTGTCGTCCGGGTCGATCACCTTGGAGTAGGGATCGGCCGTGATCAGCAGGCCATGCCGCAGGCCATTGGCCTCCATGAAGCTGCGGATGACGGACAGACCGTAGACATACCCGGAGCATCCAAGACCCATGTCGAATGAAGCGCAGCTCCGCGGCAGCCCGAGTTTGGCGTGCACGATAGCCGAGGTCTGTGGCAGCCCTTGCCCGTCCGGGTTCTGCGTTACCACCACCAGGCAATCCACGGCCTCAGGCGCGACCAACTTCCTTTCAAACAGCTTGAGCGCCGCAGCGACCGCGAGATCGGATGTGTCCTGGTGCGCAGCCTTGCGCGAGATGCTCCTGACGCCGATGCGCCGCTCCAAGGTTTCCGCAACGACGCCGAGCGCCTCCGCGCGCGCCGCAGTGGCTATGCGCTGCGGCGGCAACTCGTAGGTGATCGCCGTGATCCCGATCATGCGTCGTCGCCGAGGGCGCGACGCGCGCGACATTCCCATCGGCGCCGACTGCTCACAGGTTCCACCGGTTCGCGTTCAGTAGCTTTTCGGCAAGCCCAGCACGTGCTCGCCGATGTAGTTGAGCAGCATCTCGTTGTTGATCGGCGCGATCTCCATCAGCCGCACCATCGGCCACAGGGTCACGATGTCGTAGTCGCGGTCGAAGGCATAGCCGCCGTGGGTCTGGATGGCCGCTTCCACGGCCGATACCGCGGCGCGCGAGGCGAGCAGCTTGGCCATGTTGGCGTGCGCGCCGGCGTCTTCACCGGCATCGAAGCGCTCGGCCGCGCTGTAGGTCATCAGGCGTGCGGCTTCGAGTTCGGCCTTGGCCAGCGCCATGCGGTGCTGCAGCGCCTGGTAGGAGCCGATGGGTTTGCCGAAGGGTTTGCGGTCCAGCGAATAGGCCACCGCCTTCTTGAGCGCGTATTCGCCGATGCCGAGCGCGGCCGCGGCGGCCAGCAGCCGCTCGGAGTTCAGCCCTTCGAACATCAGCTTGGCGCCCTTGCCGGCCTCGCCGATCAATGCGTCCGCCGGCATGCGCACGTTGTCGAAGAACACCATGTACTGGCGCTCGGCGGTTTCGACCTGGATGTTGAGCGTCTGCAGCGTGATGCCCGGCGTCTTCATGTCGAGCACGAACAGCGACATCCCCTCGGTGCGGTGCTTGACCTCGTTGGCTTTCTGCGTACGCGCGATCACCAGCATGATGTCTGCGTCGCGGGCACCGGAGATGAAGACCTTCTGGCCGTTGAGCACCCACTCATCGCCATCGCGGGTGGCGAAGCTGGTCATGTTGAAACTGTTGGTGCCTGCATTGGGTTCGGTGATCGCGAAGCAGAGCTTCACCGAGCCATCGCAGGTGGGGGTGACGAACTTGGCAATCTGCTCTGGCGTGCCGTGGCGCACGATGGGCACGCGGCCCAGGCCGGTCACGACCAGGAACAGCGTGGGTACGCCACCGAGGGCAAGTGCTTCGGCCAGTGCGACGATCTCTACCACGCCGCCGCCGCTGCCACCGAACTTTTCAGGGACCGACAGGCCCAACAGGCCGTAATCGCCCATCGCTTTCCACATTTCCTCGGGGAAGCAATCCTTGTCGATGCATTCACGAATGTAGGAACGCGGGTACTGCTCGGAGATTCCGCGCGTGGCTTCCTGCACCTGACGGATGCGGACGCTGAGCGGTTCGACGGGGGCGGGATTCAGATCGTTCATGGCGCAGGTCCAGATGAGGTGTTATTCGGGGGGGACAGGCGTTCGCCGGGTTTCAGGGGGAGCCGGACGGTCGCAGATGCAGGCACGCAGAGCCCGCGCGCGGTGTTGATGCGGATGTCGAGGTCGATCAGCCCGCACCCGGCGTCGTCGCGGTGACAGCGCAGTACCTCACCCTCCGCGCGCATCGTGTCGCCCGGGTGCACGCTGGCGATCATCCGCATGCGCCGCCGTTTGATGAAGGTCGAAGGACCGCCCCAGTCGGTGAGCAGCCGGTCGATAAAGCCGTGAAAGAAAATCGTGCTGACATAGATGTCCGGCTGCCCCTGCGCGCGTGCGTACTCGGGGTTGTGGTGGCCAGGGAAATAGTCCCAGGTGGACGCGGCGTTGAGGATGATGCGTGCATATTCGACTGCCAGTCCGATGGGCGGCAGAACGTCGCCGACCTTGACCTCGGACCAGAGTCGCTGCGGGTAGATCGCGGTGGCGCTCATGCCGGGGCTGCCTCGTAGCGGTACAGCACGTTGGTGAGCCGCGCGACCAGCCGCCCCTGCGCGTCGAGCAGGTTCATGCAGGTGGTGACGAAGTGGCCGCAGCCGAGGCGCGTGGTTTTTTCCGGGCCGATGTGGACGATCTCTTCGTACACGCTGAAGTGGTCGCCCCAGAGGATGGGCCGCAGGAACTCGCAGTCGGTGTCCACATTGATGAACGTCTGTCCCGGCAGCGGCACTTCCACCGCCAGCGAGGGCGGAGACGACGACCCGCCGCCGGGCTTCCACGGCAGCGGCATGATCAGGCTCATGGTCAGGCCGCTAGGCGCCAGCGGCGCGCCGAACTGTGCGGTGGCCCATTGCCGATCCCAGTACGCGGGATTGCTGTCTTCGGACAGGGCCGCAAACAACTTGCAGCGGGACTCGTCCACCGCCACATCGGTCTGGCGCGTCTTGCTGCGGCGACCGATCCACTCACGCGCCTGTTCGTAGCTGCCCAGAGCCGTCCCGACGGCACTGCGCTCCGTTGCCGATGTCATGAGCGGACGTCAGCCGATCATGCTGTAGCCGCCGGAGACTGACAGTACCTGTCCGGTGACGTGTCCGGCGGCGACCGGCGAGGACAGAAAGACCACGGAATTGGCGATGTCGCGCGGGCGTCCCACTTTCTTCAGCGGCAGCGAGGCGGCGACTTTTTCGAGTTGATCGGGCGTGAAAAGCGGCTTGACCCACATGCTGGTGCCGCCGACTTCGTCTTCGGTTTCCGGAATCGTGACGCCGGGGCAGACGCAGTTGCAGCGAATCCCGTAGCGGCCGTTTTCCTTGGCGATGGTCTTCATGAAACTGTTGACGGCCGCTTTCATGCCGCCATAGACCGCTTCTTTCGGCTCGCCCTGGCGACTGGCGTCGGAGCTGATCGAGACGATGCTGCCGCCGGCCTGCGCCGGAATCATTTTCTCCAACGCGGCGCGCGTGCAGTTGAGCACGCCGTAGAAATTGATGCGGATGATCTTTTCCCAGAACTCGGGTGTGGTCTGCATGAAGAACATGAGCTGGTCCCAGCCCACGTTGTTCACCAGCGCGTCGAGCGAGCCGTAACGTGTCACCGCTGCGTCCATCAGGGCTTGGGCCTGATCGAGCTGGGTCACGTCGGTTCGTATCACCTGCACGTCGGCTGCGCCGGCTTTGAGCGCAAGTTCGGCGACCTTGGCCGCCTGACCCTCATCGATGTCGCCGACGGTGATGCGTGCGCCTTCGGCCGCGAAACCGAGCACGATGGCGCGGCCGATATTGGAACCGCCGCCGGTGATGACGACCGATTTGTTCTTGAGTCCGAGATCCACGGGTTTCTCCGGGTTTGCTGTTGTGAACGCGCGGCGCTGGCAGCCTCGAGCGAGGCGGCGAACTGAGGGTGCAACACTATCGTAAAATTCTACCGAATGATAGTTAGATGTTAACTGTTTCCGAGGTAAGATTGTGTGCCCATTGATGCTCCCGCCCCAGATGGTGCCGCTCCGCTCCGGGGCGAAACGGCCATCAGCTTGGCTGGCATGGCAATAATTGGCACCTCAACCGTGGACTGAAAGAATGGCAATGCTCAAGCGGAAGGCGGGCGGCGTGAGGGCAGGCAAGGAAGCCCCTGCGGATCTGACACGCGGGTACATCCTGAAAGCAGCGGCGAAGCTGTTCCGGAACCAGGGATATGTGGCAACAACCCTGCGCCAGATCGCTGAGTCTGCGGGAATCCAGGCCGGCAGCGTGTACTACCACTTCCGCTCCAAGGACGAGATCCTGCTGGAGATTCTCGACACCGGGATGGACGAAGTCCAGAAGTCGGTTGAGAACCGGCTGGCGGCGCTGCCAAGGGACGCGAGCTCCAGGCAGAAGATCGCGGCGGCTATCGAAGGTCACCTGGCCGGGTTGCTTCTGCATGGCGACTTCACCTCGGCGAGCATCCGGACCTATGGGCAGCTACCGGCAAACCTGAAGCGTTCCAACCAGGAGCGCCGCAGAACTTACAGTGCGTTCTGGGACGATCTCCTGACCCAAGCCAGTGAGCGCGGCGAAATGAGGCCGGGGCTGGATCTGCATGTTGCGCGCCTGGTCGTTCTAGGGGCAGTCAACTGGACGGTGGAGTGGTATGACCCCCGGAAAGGCCCGGTGCAGCAGGTCGCCAAACAGATCGCCTCCCTAATTTCGGATGGTGTCTTTCTGCATGAGAGAGGTTGAGGGATTCGCAGGTTGGCACCCCGAAGGCCAGCGATGCGAACTATGATTGACTTAGGCATTCAGTCGATGAGCCGATTTTGTTCTAACAAACGCTAGAGAGAAAATGATGAAAGTTTTGGTCAGCGTCAAGCGGTCGGTGGACTACAACGTCCGGATCCAGGTCAAGCCCGATGGTTCGGGTGTTGTCACCGAGGGCGTAAAGCACTCGATGAACCCTTTTGACGAAATCGCGATGGAAGAAGCGGTGCGTCTGAAGGAGAAAGGCAATGTCACCGAAATCATCGCCGTGACGGTGGGCGGTGCGAAGAACGAAGAGACGCTGCGCTCCGCGCTGGCCTTCGGTGCCGACCGTGCCGTGCATGTGAAGGAAGAGGGTGAAATCCAGCCGCTGAACGCCGCCAAGGCGCTCGCCGCAGTGTTCCGGAAGGAAGGCGCGCAACTCTTCATCGCCGGCAAACAGGCGATCGACGACGACGCCAGCCAGACCGGCCAGATGATCGCGTCCCTGCTTGATCTGCCGCAGGCGACGTTCGCCTCCAAGGTCGAAATCGACGGCAACAAGGCCATCGTGACGCGCGAAATCGACGCCGGCCTCGAGACTCTGGAAATCGATCTGCCCGCCGTCATCACCGCCGATCTTCGCCTCAACGAGCCGCGCTATCTGAAGTTGCCGGACATCATGAAGGCGAAGAAGAAGCCGGTGGATGTGCAGAGCTTCGCCTCGCTCGACGTCACGCCGGGTGCGGGTCTCAAGATCACCAAGACCGCGGCGCCGCCGAAGCGCTCCAAGGGCATCGTGGTCAAGACCGTCGATGAACTCGTCGCCGCGCTGAAAGCCAAGGGCCTCGTCTAAATCATTTCGTAGGGCGGAAAAGGCGCGGCTTCTCGCGCCGCATCCCGCCTTGACGCGACATGGCGGGATGCGCGGCAAAAAGCGCCGCTATCCCGCCCTACAACGGAAAATCACATGTCCAAGACTCTCGTCATTGCAGAACACGCCGACGGCAAGCTGTCCGCCGCCATTTCCAAGACCGTTGCCGCCGCCAGCCAGATCGGTGGTGAAGTGCACGTCGCCGTCTTCGCTGTCGACGGTGCAGCCGTCGCTGCTCAGGCCGCGCAGATTGCCGGCGTCACCAAGGTACTCACGGTCAACAATGCTGCGAACAACCACGCCCTGGCCGCGACCCTGGCGCCGCAGGTCGTGGAACTCGCCAAGGGCTACAGCCATGTGCTGTTCCCCGGAACCACGTTTGGCAAGGACCTCGCCCCGCGCGTGGCTGCCAAGCTCGACGTGCAGCAGATCAGCGACATCATGCACGTGCATTCGGCGACCTCGTTCGATCGCCCGATCTACGCTGGCAACGCGATCTGCACCGTCGAGGCCCCGGCGTCGCAGCTGGTAATCGGCACCGTGCGTCTCGCTTCGTTCCAGGCGGCTGCGGGCGGCAACAGCGCGCCGGTGGAAGCCGCAAGCGTGACCGCCTCGCTGCCAACGCACACGCGCTTCGTCTCGCTGGCCGCGCAGAAGTCCGAGCGCCCGGAACTGCAGTCCGCGAACCGCGTCGTGTCGGGTGGTCGTGCGCTCGCGAGCAGCGAGAATTTCAAGATCATCTACGACCTCGCCGACAAGCTGAAGGCCGGCGTTGGCGCCTCGCGCGCCGCGGTGGACTCGGGCTACGTGCCGAACGACATGCAGGTGGGCCAGACCGGCAAGATCATCGCGCCGGAGCTGTATATCGCCATCGGCATCTCGGGTGCGATCCAGCATCTGGCCGGCATCAAGGACGCGCGGACCATCGTCGCCATCAACAAGGATTCCGAGGCGCCGATCTTCGAGGTCGCTGACTTCGGCATCGTGGGCGATCTGTTCACGCTCGTCCCGGAGCTAACCGGCAAGGTGTAACGAAAAGGCCCTGCGACGCGGGGGCGTCGAAGGGCCTGGATGAGGCCTGGGATCAGTAGCTGAATTGGTGCGGGGCCAGACACACCCATCGGACGCGTCCGGGAAAGCAGGTGAAGCTCACATTGACCAGCTCGGCCAAGGCTACCGAACAGGTTTCGTCCCGGATTTGCCAAGCCTGCAACCAAGACAATTTGGCGTAGGTCGTGCCGGGACATGACTCCGCGATCTTGGTCAAACCGAGGTTGATCGCATCGGCCAGGACGGTGGTCAGCAGCGTCGTGTCCTTGGACGGGGCACCGGTCTTGAGATGCGTCAAGTGCCGAGTGAAGTCCTTCCACCGGTCGACTTCCAGCAGCACCTCCGTGATCTTGACATGCGGCATCAGCATCGCGGTCCGGTCGATCAGCGCCGGCCAGGATCTTGCGGACATTGTCGGCGTTCATGCTGCGGAGCACGCCGATGGCGTCGAGCACGCACTTCGCGGCCGGGGGGGCAACTTTCAGTCGGCGGCAACAACAGGGCCACGCTCCGACGATCGGCCGATGACCCGGCGAGGACGATGGACCAGACGATGACCTTGCTCGCTAACCGGCACTTCGCCGGTGCTGCTGAGGGGGTTGACCGAACCAGCGCTTGAAGGCGCGCCTGAAACTCGCGGAATCGTGATAGTTCAACAGCGCCGCGATGGCCTCGATGGGCAACTGGCAATCAGACAAATAGCAGGCCGCCTGCTGGGACAGAATCTCGTCGCGAATTTGCCGAAAACCGCTATTTTCTATTTTGAGCTTGCGTGCCAAGGTGCGTTTGGTCATGAACAGAGAAGCCGCCGCCTCGTCTTCGCTGAGCGTTCCGGGGGGATGGGACAACATCATCGTCTTGAGCCGGGTCCGATAATCCGGCTCGTGCGTCTTAAGGATTCTCTGATTAACCCCGTTCTGCTGCGATAAAATTCGGGTATCGGAAACAGCAAGGTGACTCAACGCCATGAAGCAGATATCGCTAGCCTCGACGGGGTTTGAGAAGTTCAGC
>NZ_JAHFRY010000050.1 GCF_023266035.1 Nevskia sp. | reverse complement strand
TCTTGGCGATCGACGCATTCCACAGGTTCTGGCTGATGCGTTTCAAATTGGCTTCGTGAGCTTCGATAGCTTTCTGGACGAACGGATCAGCCTGTTCTTCCAGCAACAGGCTGTACTGTTCGAGTTCGTCCGCCTTCAGATTCTTCGGCCGTTCTGATTCAAGCAGGGCACGGCTGAAATCGCGATAGACCACACCAAGCTCGTAGGTCGCGGCAGTCGTCGTATCGGCAAAGCCATAGGCTGCCGAACGATTCAGCGCCTGAACAGCGGCTTCGGTTGCGTTCTTGCGGACCAGCAGGCTCTTCTCGACCGGCAGGGTCAGCTTGATGTTGCGAGCATCCTGGGCGGCCGACATCGCCAGTTCCAGGCTGGCCTGCGCAGCCACCACCTTGCTGGCATCGGTACGTCCGGCGCCGGCGCCGGCATCAGCCTTGACCAGCTCGTTGAGCCAGTAGAGGTAACGGCCCTTGTCGTTCGCCGCCAGCGACAGATCGGCGAGGCGGCGACGGCCGATGGAGCTGCGCTCGACGGGCTGCGTGAAATTGCTGACGTAGTACTCGTAAGCCTTGCCAGCTGGCGCCGCCATCTTCGCTTCGTCGTACAGGGTTGCAGCCAGCCAGGCCGATTCGCGACGGGTCTCCGGCGTTTCGGTCGTGCGCTGGGAAATGCGCGCGAAGGTGGCGGCCGCTGCAGCCGGCTTGCCGTCCTTCTGGTAAGTCGCCGCGAGCTTCTTGTCGACGTCCGAAACCAGAGGATTGCTCGGATAGCGAGTGCGGAAACCTTCCAGGGTCATCGCCGCTTTCTGCCAGTCTTCCAGCGACAAATAGGCGCTCGCGGCATCGTAATCGGCATTCGGGCGGATGGCGGCATCTGGCACCGTTGCGCCGACTCTCAGGAAGGCATCGGCCGCCGCCCGCAGATTACCGGCGGTACGTGCCGCTTCGCCCTGCTTGTAGATCGAGGCCGCGAGCTGATCGGCGACGATCCTGCGCTCTGGCGCGCCCGGTGCCAGCAGAGTCAGCAGGTTGCCATAGGCCGCTTCAGCTTCCGGATAACGAGCCTGGGCAAAACGGGCGTCGGCGACCACACCGAGCACGAGGCGGCGCTGATCAGGCGTGGCGGCCGGCGTGTGTGCGATCAGCCGGTCGGCAAGCTTCACCGCCTCGTCGAGCGCCTTGATCTCGAAAAGATCCTGCGTGGCGCGCGTCACGACAACCGTCCACTGTGGATGTGCAGGGAAGGTGTCGGCCAGCTTCAGGCTGGCGTCGATCGACTGCCGCAGTGCGCCCGGCCGTTCGGCGGCTGGCACTTCCTTGATCAAGCGCTGCCAGGCCTGCACGGCGGCGTAGGCGGCTTCGGACGCCTTCGGATGATTGCCGTAGCTGTAGGCGGTCTTCAGATACTGGTTCGCGGCATCTGCCGTGCGGCCGCCATCGAACAAGGAATCGGCATAGAGCAGATTCACTTCGGGAATCTTCGGATCGGACGGGAAGTTGCTCAGGATCTTCTGATACCAGCCGGCCGCAGCGATGAAATCCTTCGTGGCTTCGGCGGTACGACCAGCCTGCTGGCTAGCCTGTGCACGGGCCTGATAGTGACGCCCCAGATCCTCGAAGCTCGTGCGGACCACAGTCAGCACGTCAGGCGTTGGCTGACGGCCGGCCCAGTACGGCGCGCCCGGCTCGTAAGCGGTGACGTAGCGCTCCTTCTCGCGGACGACGAGGTCGTTGAAGCCGCCGTCCTGATAGGCGGCGATGACGCGGCTCTGGAACTTCGGCGCGCTGGGGTGGCTCGGGTAGCGGCTGATGAAAGCGGCGTAGCTGACAGCGGCATCGCTGTAGCGGCGCTTCTCGATGAACAGATCGCCGAGTGCGTTGTAGACCAGCGGATAGAAGCGCGGTTCGCCTCCGCCTGCGACCTTGGCGCTGCGCGTGAAGTAATCGTTGATCGCGTTGCCGCCGCCGAGGGCGGCGAAGGCGAGACTCGATACGCGCAGGCTCGACGAGGCGAATTCAGCCTTGTCCTTGCCGACGGCCTTCAGCGCGGCGTCCGGATCCTCCAGCTCACCCGCCGGCAGTTCGCGATTGAGGATCGTGAAGAAGATCGGCAGACAGGCGTCGTACTTGCTCTGTTTGAACAGCGTCCAGCCGTACTTGTACTGGGCCGACTCGAAGAAGGTGGTCGTGGTGCCGAGGCCGAGCACGAACTGGTAGTCCCGCTCGGCTTCGTCGTAGCGACCGAGGCCATAGAGAATTTCCGCACTGCGGAAGCGTGCGTCGCCGATCAGGGTCGAAGTCGGATACAGCTCGCCGAGACGCCGCAGGGTCGCGATCGCTTCGTCGATCTGGTTGTTGTTCTGATAGGCGCGTGACAGCTGATACAGCAGGCGATCGTTGTTGCGATCGTTCGGACGCTCGGCGAGCAGCATCTTGTAGACGGTGATCGACTTGCCGATGGCAACCGGATCCGAATTGCCCTTGCTGTCCTCGACCTGAAGCTGCAGATCCGCAAGGCGGCGCATGGCTTCGACACGGGTATTGTCATCCGGCTTCAGCTTCAACAGTTCGCGATAGTTCTCCAGTGCCTTTTCCGGATCGGTGGTCACCGCTTCGGAACGGATCACCGGCAGTTTGTCTTCGGCTGGAGTCGACTGCTTGGTCAGCGTGCGGATCGGCGGAGAAATGTCCTTGGGCTGAGAAGCCGCACAGCTGGCCAGGAACAGGGCTGCCACCGACATCGCCAGTGGCGTACGCATGCCGGAAGCCAGCTTCAGACAAGGACTAGGGCGCAGATTGGAGCGCATCAGGGTGACACTCCCTTGAGCTGCCGGTCGTAGACGCGGGCCATGGCGAACCGGGCTTCGATCAAGTACTTCTCGGTGTAACGACGCTGATCGGCGAGATCATCGAGTGCCAGCTTCTCGATCAGCTTGCCCTGCGCTTTCGCAGTGGTGTCGACCCGCGGCAGCAGTTCATCGATACGTCCCTTCAGCACATTCATGCGTTCGTAGACGCCGTTGTACGCAGCCGATGGTGGTGCCTGGGCAGCGAGCAGGATGATCGGAGAATCGATCAGCGGTGGCGTCGCTGACACCGTTGCGAAATCGGCGGCGCTCAGGGTTTCGCTGAGGCGCAGGCTCACTGGCGCTGGCGGTACGCCGGGAGTGATCACCTTCGGAGCTTCCTTCTGCTTGCTGATCTGCAGGCTCAGCAGCTGCTCAGTCGACACTGACGGCCCCTTGCGAGCCAGCCAGCCCGCCTGGGCGTCGGCCATGCGATCTTTCCAGGCTTCGAGATTGCGCTTCAGCAGCAAGGCATCGCGATAGTTCTTCAGCGGCTCCTGAAAGCGATTCTCGGCGATCAGGCGCTGCAGATAATAGGTTTCCTGGGCATCCGGCAGATCCTTCAGCTCCCAGTCCCAACCCGATTCGACGTTCTGCGTGCGCCGAACCATCGTCGAAATCATGCGGCCGCTGCGGACATAGGCCGCGCTCAGATCAAGGCTCTTGCGCGCTGCGGTGAGCGCATCGATCGCCCGCTGGTAGAACGCTTCCGACTGCAGATGGGCGCCCAGCTTGTCGAGCGTGAACGGGATCGCCAGCAGCACTTCCTGCACCGCAGGGTCGATGGTGTCGCGTGTGGCGAGTTCCACCCAAGGCACCAGCGCTCGCTTCAACGCGGCTTCTTCATCAGCCGACGCTTTGGTCAGCCGGAAGCTCTGGAGACCGGCACGCTTGTAGACATCGTCTCCGAGAAATCCGGGGCGCAGCAGCACGCCGATGGTCGACAGACTCTTGGAGATACCCGACTCATCGTCGCCGGATTTCTTCTGCGACTTGCCGCCGGGCGCCAGGTAAGCCCAGCCGAGACCGAGCAGGGCGCGATTCGACAGTGGGCCATCGCTGCGCACGCGCTGCAACACGCCGATCGCCGAGCCACCCTGCTGGTTGCGCAGGAAGTAATAGCCGAGCGCCAGGTTGGCCTTGTCGCGGACCGCCAATTCGTCTGGATCGTCCGCATCGATCTGCCCGACCTTGTCGAGCACGGTCAGCCCTTGGGTGACGCGGCCGTCCTTGATCAGCGCAACGCCATAGTTGTAGCGCGTGAACGCGCGCTGCAGGCCGGCATCCTTGAGTTCGGCGAGCACCGCGGCCGCTTCCTTGTAGCGACCTTGGCCCAGCAGGGCACGGCCGAGCAGGTCCTGCCATTCCAGCGCGGCCTGTTTCGGAAGCTGTGGCTTCATCGCTTCAAGTTCGGCGATTGCCTCCGCGAGCTTGCCGCGCTGGTAGTTGAATTCGGCCAGATGAATGCGGGCACGGGCCAGCGAAAGAGCGGTGTTTGGTTCCGGCACCAGTTCTCGGTAGATCGTGCTGGCACGCTGCTCGACGCCGAAATTCAGCGTGGCATCGGCCAGACGCCGGAAGTAGACCTTCGACAGCTGGCGGTCCGGCTTCTCGCCAAGCAACTGCAGCAGTTCGGTCGAAGCGCTGAAATAGCGCTGGTCGCCCATCAGGAACTCGGCGGCGCGAACGTGTGGATCGTTGGCGCTGCCTGGTTCGTAGCGATCGATGGCCAGCGCCGGAATCGACGCCGTCAGCAAGGCGGCACAAACAATGCTGCGGATCATCGCGACGGTCTCCAGTCGCGCAGCGCTATGGTCGGCTGCATACCAAGGCCAGGCGTTGATATCAAGATTTCAAGATCAGATGCTCGATCAGTTTTGTCGAACACTGCTTCATAGCGGCCGCGCATGCGCTGGCCGTCTGCGCCGGTGTCAGCGTAGCGGCCAGTGAACTCAGCCCACAAGCGGTGCGCACCGGGAGTGATGTTCAGACGCAGCGCGCGATACAGGCCGCGGCGCTGCAATGCCACGGCTTCAGTGACTTCGAGCTTTCTGCGGATAGGCTCGTTGCCGTCGACAGTGATCACGACTTCATCGAGCAGCAGCCCCGGCGCGTCGACACCGACGTAGATCGTCACCCGGGTTTGCTCCGGATAGAGGAAAGCGTCCTCGGTGCGGATTGCCTGCTGATTGATGTCGAAGACTTCCGACTTCAGCACCTGTAGCGTCCGGTCGATTTCGAGCACCGCCGGGTCGGCAGGCTGAGGCGGAGCCGCGTGCACTGCAACAGGCAGGCAAGCGAGGAAGGTGCACAAAAACAAGCGGCTCGGCGAGCGGAAAGCCATGTTCGTTTTCTGGGCAGGGAGCATTGAAGAGGCGCGAGTCTAGCAAAAGGTTCGCGGCCGACGGAAACAGAACTGTGCGTTCAGCGGATGCGCGGTACGTGTCCGTCTTTCAAGCGGCGCAAAGCCGCGAAAACTTCCACGGAATCAGTCATCGCCTGCCCGGTCTGCGCGGTCATCGCGCTGGCCAGCTCGGGCTCGTTGCTGCGCAGGAACGGGTTCCGCGCACGCTCTCCGGCCATAGTGCCTGGCACCGTTGCCAGGCCCGCGGCGCGCAAGCGCTGCAGCCGAGAAAATTCGGTAGCTACGGAGGCATTGCCCGGCTCGACCGTTGTGATGAAATCGTAGTTCGACAAGGTGTACTCGTGCGCGCAGTAGACGGCCGTATCACCTGGCAGATCGGCGAGGCGAGACAGCGAATGCTGCATCTGCGCAGGCGTGCCCTCGAACAGCCGTCCGCAGCCGCCGATGAACAAGGTATCGCCGCAGAACAGCAGGCGCTGAGCTGGTTCGAAATAGGCAATGTGCCCGAGGGTATGTCCTGGCACGGCGAACACGTTCAAGCGAATGCCGAGGCCGGAAAGGCTGACCTCGTCTCCGTCATCGAGCAGTACGGTGAGGCCCTTGATCTTCGCGCTCTCGGCGCGCGGACCGTAGACTGCGGCGCCGGTCTCGGCGGCCAATGCGGCGAGTCCGCCAATATGGTCGGGATGGTGATGCGTGATCAGGATCGCATCGAGCAGGAGGCCGCGGGACGCAAGCGCCCGGCTGACGACGGAAGCATCACCGGGGTCGACGATGGCCGCATGGCCGTCACGTTCGAGCAGCCAGAGGTAGTTGTCGGTGAACGCGGGCAGGGCAGTGACGGTTATCATGGCGCCATCGTCTTCATAGCGCGCCGGTACGTCAACCATGCCTAACCGTCTCGCGGTCAGCGGCGGCCAGCCGTTCAACCGCCAAGCCCTGAAAACCTGGCTCGCCAGCCCCCGTGGCAAGCGTCTGCTGGCGCTCGAGGAACGCGAGCTGTCGCGCGTGCTGCCGAATCTGTTCGGCCGTCATTGCCTACAGATCGGCAACTGGGGCGATGGTCAGTTGCTGGCTTCCGCGGACATGCTGCATCGCGCCGTGCTCGGCACGCTGATCGACAGCTTGGGCGATGCCCAGGCCGTGACCCAGCCCGATGCCTTGCCGATCATGGAGCGCAGTGTCGATGCCGTGCTGCTGCCGCACACGCTGGAGTTCTCGCCGTCACCCCACAATCTGTTGCGCGAGGTCAATCGCATCCTCAGTGATCGAGGCCGTCTGATGATTCTCGGCTTCAATCCCTGGAGTCTCTGGGGTTTGCGTCGAGTGCTCGGCATGGGGACTCGAGCCTTTCCTACGGGGGCTCGTTTCCATAGCGCCGGCCGGCTTGCTGACTGGCTGGAACTGCTGGATTTCGAGATCACCGAGCTGCGTCGCTTCGGGGTCGGCTTTCCTTGGACAGAAGCGCGTACCTCGGGGGAGCCCTTCACGGTGGCCAGTCTGGCGATGCCCCTCGCCGAGGGGTACCTGATCGTTGCCAAGAAACGGGTGATTCCGATGTCGATGGTCACGCGTCTTCCGCGAGCTCAGGTCAAGCAGCTGGTCGGCCGCGCACTCGGTGGTATTGCCGCTACGCCCGCCGTCACACCGGATCTCAATACTCCCGCTGAATGAAAGCAGTCATCGCGTACACCGACGGCGCATGCCGCGGTAACCCCGGCCCGGGTGGCTGGGGCGTCTCCCTTCAGTATGGTGAGCATCTGAAGGAACTCTGTGGCGGCGAAGCGCCGACCACCAACAACCGCATGGAGTTGATGGCAGCGATCAGCGCGCTGGAGTCTCTGCGAGAAGCGTGCACGGTAACGCTGCACACGGACTCCAAGTACGTGCTGCAGGGGCTTACCGAGTGGCTGCCAAGCTGGAAGAAACGCGGCTGGAAAACGGCCGACAAGAAGCCCGTCAAGAACCAGGATTTATGGCAACGGCTTGACGTCGCGGCTGCTCGACACCAGATCGACTGGCGCTGGGTCAAGGGACATTCCGGCGATCCGGGCAACGAAAACGCTGACCGTCTTGCCAACAAGGGCCTGGAGCTGGCTCAGTCCACTAAGGCCTGAGCACTGACCGATAAACGTTCCCGGGCCATGCCGATCGGCATGGCCCGGGAAACGCGATCTGCTTACTTCTTCTTGGTCTTGCCCGGCTTCTTTGCCGCAGTCTTCGAGGCGCGCGACGATTCTTCGTTGTAGACCTTCACGAACGAAGGCTTGTCGAGCAGCTTGAACTCGACACGACGATTGTCGGCCCGGCCTTCCGGAGACTCATTGCTGCTGATCGGCGAGCTTTCGCCGTAGCCCTTGGCGATCATCCGGGTGCCATCAATGCCCTTGCTGATCATGTAGGTGCGAACGGAATCGGCGCGTCGCTGCGAGAGTTTCTGGTTGTACTGATCCGAGCCGGTGGAATCGGTATGACCGCCGATCTGCAGGGACAGCGTCGGCTGGGCCGACAGTGCTGATGCAATCTCGTCGAGTGTCGTCTTCGCGGGGGCCGTCAGCTCGTAACCGTCGAGAACGAAGTTGACGGCCCTGAGCACGATGGTCTGCTCGATGATGCAGCCGGTTGAGTCGACCCTGAAGCCCTTCGGCGTATTCGGGCACTTGTCGAGCGCATCTTCGACACCGTCGCCATCGCTGTCGACCCGAGGCGGCGGCGGCGCACAGGTCTGGCAGATCGTCGGCTCCGGTGTGACCGGCGGAAGCACGATCGGCTTCACGCCGCCGATTTCCCAAGTCACGCCGAAGGTGTACTCGAAGTTGCCAATCGACGGGCTGAAGCCGAGGACGTGGCGGATGTCGGCACGCAGCGCGAAGTCCGGACCGACGAAATACTTCAGGCCGCCGCCGTACTCAGCCAGCGTCTTGTTGGTCTTCGGCCGATTGAGATCGGGGATGTCGATGTTGTAGCGGCCAACACCGACCGCCAGGAACGGCACCAGCTTCTTGGTCGGCTGGAAGTGATACAGCACATTGCCGCCGAACCGATAGACGTTCGATTCGACGTTCACATTCGGTCCCGAATCGGTGTCTGACTCAGTCAGAACGTAGCTGCCGAAAAGCTCGGCACCCCAGTTCTCGGTGAAGTTGTAGCCGCCCCGCAGGCCAAACACGGGGGCTGATTCGAGGTCTTGCTTCGAGTCGAAGAGATAGCCGCCCACGTAGGGCGTCAAGGTCCAGGCTTCGGCACGGTTCTGAGCGGCAGCACCCGTCGCCAGGCCGAGCAGCGATGCTCCGAGCAGGCCGACGGTCATTTTCTTGTTCATGAGGATTCCCTTGTCTTTGGGCTTGATCGGATTCATGGCGCGGGCAGATTGATCGTGGCGCGGCGTATCCGCGCGCTACCAAACGTGAGAACCCTGCCAACCACCTTCGCATCGTTAGCGAAGTTGATTCCGGTACGCGCCATCAGCGTGCCGCCAATCCGAGCACTGTTATCGGTGGTGATGGTGCCCTGGACGACCCAGAACACGTTGGCCGCCTGAGCACCATTGGCGAGCACGACCCTGGAGTCCTCGCCGAACTGCAGGTTGCCGTCCACTTGGAAAATCCAGACGGCGCTGCTATCGCCCAGCGCATCGAGCGTCAGGATCCCGTTGGTATCAAGCGTCATCGAACCCGCCGAGCTGTAGACACCCGGCTCCAGCGCCTGTCCGGTCAGCTGCGTTGTTTCCCGACCTCTTGGTCGCCCCTCTGCGTCCGTGAAGGCGCGTCCGAGATCTTCGCTAGCCAGCTTGGCTTCATCGGTATCTTTATAGAGGTTGCCGGTCCGCACCAAATCCGGTGCATCGCACAGATCGCAGGTGGTAATCGGCGACAAGCCAATATCGGCATTGATGGTGGTCGGGCCCGCCGTATTCGTCAGGCCGCCACCGGCGAAGATTCCGAAGCTGCTCAGCGAGCGCAGCGGCACCGGCAACTGGCAGACCGTGTTAGTCAGGCCGATCTGGAAGGTCCAAGGATTTGGCACCGGCCCCGCGTTCATGTCCAGGAAATTCGGCGGGATCGCTCGGTCAGTCACTCTGCTGGTGACCGTGGCCGTGTAAATGAGCCCGGCCACGAAATTCTGCGCCTGCCGGAATGTCGCGATGCGGGTCGTGCCGTTGTAGGTCACGGTTCCCGGCACCTGAACGCCGTTCGGATCCCTGATGATGAAGCTCGTCTCTTCGATCGGCGTTCCGACCATCGATACGACAGTATCTGTCGCGACCGATTCATTGAAGCGCGCGTTGATCGTCGAGTTGATACAGACGTTGGTGGCACCGTTCGGGGGCGAGGTCAGATTGACGAATGGAGGGGTCACGTCCTGAGCCAGGCCGGTCGTGAACGTCCAAGGATTCGCCACGTCAGAACCGACCAGCGGATTGCCGGCCAGATCGGTCACCGTATTGGACACCGTCACCGTATACGTCGTCGATGCAGCCAGCGGCACGCTCGGGACGAACGTGACCGATCGGCCGGAAACCGTGAAGGTTCCAGCTACGGCAGTCCCATTGGTTGCCACCGTGAAGCTCGATGCCGTGATCGTCTCAGGATTGACCGGCTCACTGAAGGTCGCCGTGATCGGTGTATTGGTCGCCGTGCCGGTTTCTGAATTGAACGGATCGGTGAGGACGAGGATCGGCGACGTCGCATCACCAGTTGAGCCGGTTCTGAAAGTCCAGACGAAGTCGGTGCCCAGCGGATTGCCGGCCAGATCTTTGAGGTTGCGCGACAGCGTGACGGTGTAGTCCGTATTGCTCGTCAGTGTGGAGACGGTCGTTGCCGTGCCCGGCGTGAAGGTCAGCACCGAACCCGAGACGCTGACAGTGCCTGCGACTGGGGCGCCGGGCGCCTCACCACTAGTCACTGTAAAACCGGTGTCGCCGATCGAGGCGGGATCAATGGCTTCGCTAAAGGTCGCCAGCAAACGGCGGTTACCCGGCACGTCGGTGGCGCCATTGAGCGGGTTGACCTCACTGACCTGCGGTGGCGTGGTGTCTGGAAGCCCGCCCGTCGTGAACTGCCAGACGAAATTGCTGGCCAGCGCGTTATCGACGAGATCGCGAACCGCGGTCGTGATCGTCGCCGTATAAGTCGTATTGGGCGCAAGAGCAGCGCCCGGCGTAAAGGTCGCGACTACGCCGGAGTAGGTCACTGTGCCGACGACTGCGCCGCCTTCGCCAGCAGTCAGCAGAAAGCTGGTGCCGTTGATCGTGCTCGGGTTGATCGCCTCGCTGAAGGTCGCCGTGACGGCCGTGGTCGATACCGGGACCCCGGTCTGCGTGTTGATCGGCGAGGTGGCAATGACCGTTGGCGGCGTGACGTCGCCGGTCTGGTTTTCGCCACAGGCGGACACGAGGGTCGCCAGCAGTACCAGCGCCAACCAGTTGCCGATGGTTCTAAAATGAAGTTTACGATCGCGCATTGGGCAGATCTCGATCTAGTTGATTTGTGTAAACGGTCAGCTTGATGACGTTGTCATCAGGACTAACCTGAGCATGACGGGTTAAGTTGCAGCAGCTCTATAACCTCGGCTGATGTCAACGTTCGCAGTGTACTGTCGTCCGGCTGCGAATGTACCTAATTTGGACGATCTGTTTAACGTCCCTATGTCGTTTTTATGGCCTTCGCCTTGCTTTCCGAAAAAAACCCATGAGCCGTCAGATTCTGCTCGATACCGAAACCACTGGACTTGAGGCGCGCGAGCACCGGGTCATCGAGATTGGCTGCATCGAGTTACGCAACCGCCGGTTCACTGCCGAACAGCGCTGGTACCTGAACCCGGACCGCGACAGCGACCCCGGCGCGCTGGCTGTTCATGGCTTGACTACGGCTTTCCTGGCCGACAAGCCGCGCTTCCATCAGGTGGCCGACGAGGTCATCGATTTTCTGCGCGGTGCTGAGCTGCTGATTCACAACGCCGCGTTCGACGTAGGCTTCATGGACAAGGAGCTCGAGCGAGCCGGTCGTCCCGAACGGATCGCGAGCCTGTGTACGGTGACCGACACCGTGCGGATGGCCAAGCGACTGCATCCAGGGCAAAAGGCCAGTCTCGACGCCTTGTGCAAGCGCTACGGCATCGACAACTCGCACCGCGAACTGCATGGCGCGTTGCTCGATGCTCGGCTGCTGGCCGAAGTCTATCTGGCGATGACCGGCGGCCAGGCGGCCTTGGGCCTGATCAGCGAGCCGACGACCGATGGCCGGCGCGATGCCACGGCCGCCGAAACTGCCGCAGCCTTTGCCGCCGATCTGAGCCGGCCACTGCGGGTGATCCGCGCCAGTGATGAAGAACTCGTCGCTCATGTCGAGCGCCTGAAGTACATCGTCAAGAAGAGTGGCAAGCGCTTGTGGGATGAAGAACTGGCTCAGACATCTTCGCCCGCCGGCTGACAGGAACCGAAAGACAGCAAACAAAATGGGCAGCCAGGAAGCTGCCCATTTTCGTTACTGCGTTTGCCGGATCACTTCGGCAGCAGCACCTTGTCGACCACATGGATCACGCCATTGGACTGATAGACATCGGCAATCGTGACCTTGG
Source organism: Nevskia sp. (assembly GCF_023266035.1). Classification (GTDB taxonomy): domain Bacteria; phylum Pseudomonadota; class Gammaproteobacteria; order Nevskiales; family Nevskiaceae; genus Nevskia. The sequence continues at coordinate 18,424 of NZ_JAHFRY010000050.1, read as the reverse complement.
ACTTGCCGCCGTTCTCATCAGTGAGGATCAGATCCTTGCCTTCCATCGTCGCGACCAGCTTGCCACCGGCGATCGTTGTCGCACTGAGCTTGCCGCCGCCCTTCTTGATGGCGGCGATGATCGCTGCGGAGTCGTAGCTGCCGGCAACGACGTGATAGGTCAGGATGCTGGTCAGTTTCGACTTGTTTTCCGGCTTCAGCAGCGTGTCTACGGTGCCGGCCGGAAGCTCGGCGAAAGCTTCGTTGGTCGGCGCGAACACGGTGAACGGACCTTTGCTCTTAAGCGTGTCGACGAGACCGGCCGCCTTCACGGCGGCCACCAGCGTGGTGTGGTCCTTGGAGTTGACGGCGTTGTCGACGATGTCCTTGGTCGGCGGCATCGGCGCGCCGCCAACCATCGGGTTGGCAGCGAAAGCCGGCAACGAAAGCAGCAGCGCCAGGCTTGACGTCAGTACGAATTTCTTCACGGGTCTCTCCAGAAATGATGTGTGGCTGAGCGCCGGCAAAGCCGACGCAGCGTAGTGAACGCCTCGACAGATACTGGCGATGCTCCATTCCAGACGCAATCGCTCCATGAATCCTTGTTGGCCAACGATCGGCAGGCTGGTCACGCCCGGCTCCAGAAGCTCGGTTCGAGCAACACGCCGCCAATGCTTAAACGGCGCGTCGAGCCAAAGCGCTCACCACTTCGAAATACGGAGGGCGCGGATCACGCGAGGTAATCCGGCACAGTTCGACGTCGAGTCCAACCTTGCCGAGCCAATTTGCGAGCATTCCAGCGGTCACGCCGAGATTGACGTGATCGTAGGCTTGCATCGCCGCTTCATGCTGATGCGCGCTCAGGGTCGCGATGATCAAGCGGCCACCTGGTCGCAAGCAGCGCGCGGCTTCGGCGAGCACCGCTTCGGGCTTGCGCGCGTAAGTCAGCGCGTGCATCAGAAAGACATGGTCGAAGCTGGCGTTGCGGTAGGGTAGCTGGCGCATGTCGGCTTGGGTGAAAGCGACATTTCGCGGATCGCCGAGGCGTCGCCTGGCGGCGCCGAGCACCTTGGCGCTGATGTCGGCACAGGCGACGCTGCGCGCGCGCTCGGCAATCAGCTCGGCCAGCACGCCGTCGCCGGAGGCGACATCGAGCACGTCACCGAGGTCGAGCAGGCCGATCAGCGCGCGCGCGGTGGCTTCCCAGGTCCGGCCGGGGGAATAGTGCAGCTCCATGCGGCCGGCCACCGATTCCGCCCAGGTCTGGCCGTGCTTGCGAACCCGGACGACCTCGCTGGCGCGTTCGCGATCGAGCTGAGCCTGCGGATCTTCAAGCCGCTCGCGCATCACCGCCCACAGTTCGGAGGCGCGACCGCGATCCGGACTCAAGGAATAGAGCGCGCCGCCGCCGCTGCGTCCGGCTTGAACAAGACCGGCTCGCTTCAGACGCCCGAGATGGGTCGACACCCGGCTTTGCGCCAGTCCGGTGATTTCGGTCAGCTCGGCTACCGAGAGCTGATGTGCCTCCAGCAGCAGCAGCAGGCGCAGCCGGCTGGCATCGGCGAGCAGACGCCACAGTTCGGTACTTTGCGCGATGCTCAGTTTCATTCGGCGATGGTGATGCGATAGCAATAAAAAAGCCTGCCGACGACCTGTCGGCAGGCTTGGCGAAGGGACGGCCGGACGCCGCGATCAGCTGCGGCTTGGCTCCGGATCAACCCTGCGACTTGACCGCGTCGACAGCCGAGTTAACCGCAGCGCTGACTTTCGCCGAAGCGGATTCGGCACCGGCCTTGGCCGCATCGACAGCCTTCTCGGCACTTGCCGTGACCTTGGTGACGACTTTCTTCGCAGCGCTGGTTGCGCGGCTGGCGCGCGAATTCGGTGACGGCGTCGGCACCGCGCGGCTGACAATCTTCTTGGCTTCGGCGACACCGGCCTTGGCGGCATCTTCAACGGTCTTCTCGACCGACTTGGCCGTCTTGACGACCTTCTTCTCGACAGCCTTGACGACCTTCTTGACCGCTTTGACGTCGGCCTTGACGGTTTTTTCGATTTTGCTGGCTTCAGCTTTGACCGTCTTCTTGGCCGCCTTGACGTCAGCCTTCAGTGATTTCTCGACCTTGGTGACTTCAGTCTTGATGTCCTTCTTGGCGCTCTTGACCGTGTCGCTGGCGGTCTTGCCGGCCTTCTGGGCATCGGCCTTGATCTTGGCGAGCGCTTTCTGCGCCGGCTTGATCGCTTTTTCGAGGCGCGCGATCGACAGCGGTGCGCCGCCCTTGCCACCCTTGACCAGTTTCGCGAGTTCCGCGCGGGCATCGGAGACCACGACCAGCGAGGCACGGGCGTTGTCGATCAGCTTGGTCACCGCATCCTGCAGCAGGGTGGCCTGCTTCTGAGCAGCGGATTTGATGTTCTTGTCGCCCTGCGCCTTCTTCAAGGAGGCAATGGCGGCCTTGTAATAATCGTTCAGCGCCTTCAGTTCGGCATCGGCCAGCTTCTGCACGCCGCCGTAAACGATCTGGTTGGCGTTGCTGAGCGTGTCCAGCGACTGCCGGACGATCTCGAGCAGATCATTGATGGGCTTGGTGAAAGTCTTCTTGTCAGCCATGTCGCGTTACCCCCTGTACGGTGAACGAGGATTCGATTCTAGGTGCGCGTTGACAACAGCGTCAAAACAAGTAGTTGCAAGAACATTGCCGGATGTGTGGATGGCCGCTCTCAGTGTCCAGGCGTCGATGGCAATCCAGCAGGGCAAGATGCGTATAATGTTTATTCCATACGGTACCGCATGGCCCTTCAATCCGGCCCCGCCGCAGCTTTCGTACAACTCCAAGAGGACTCACGCTCCATGTATCAAGGCAAATCGATCCAGGTCACGCGGCTCGACGGCGATGTCGCCGAGTTGAAGTTTGACCGCCAGAACGAGTCGGTCAACAAGTTCGACGCCGCGACCATCGCCGAACTGAAGGAAGCGGGTAGCCTGCTCACCGCTGACACGAGCTTGAAGGGCCTGATCGTCACCAGCGGCAAGGACGTGTTCATCGTCGGTGCCGACATCACCGAATTTGGCAAAAGCTTCCAGCTGCCGGAGGAAGAGATCGCGAAGTGGGCGATCGAGACCAATAAGGTGTTCTCCGCGATCGAGGATCTGCCGTTCCCGAGCGTCACCGCGATCAATGGCATCGCCCTCGGCGGCGGTTTCGAGATGGCACTGACCACCGACTACCGCGTGATCTCGGCCAAGGCCAGCATCGGTTTCCCGGAAGTGAAGCTCGGCATCATTCCGGGCTTTGCCGGCACCGTGCGCTTTCCGCGTCTGGTCGGCGCCGACAACGCGATCGAATGGATTGCCGGCGGCGAAGCCGCGAAGCCGGATGCAGCGCTGAAGATTCGCGCCGTCGATGCCGTGGTTCCGCCCGAGAAAACCCGCGAAGCCGCGCTCAAGCTGCTGGCCCTGGCCCAGAGCGGCGCTTTTGACTGGAAGGCGCGCCGTGCCCAGAAGACCGGCAAGCTGAAGCTCGGCCCGATCGAAGCCGCGATGGTCTTCGAGACCGCCAAGGGCTTCATCGCTGGCAAGGCTGGCAAGCATTTTCCGGCGCCGGTTGCGGCCGTGACCTCGATCCAGAAGGGCGCCGGCAAGACCCGTGACGATGCCATCGCGATCGAATCCGCCACCTTCGCCAAGCTGGCCAAGACCCAGGCGGCCGATTCGCTGATCGGCCTGTTCCTGAACGACCAGCTGCTGAAGAAGAAGGGCAAGGCTTATTCGAAGATTGCCCGTCCGGTGAAGCAGGGTGCCGTGCTCGGCGCCGGCATCATGGGCGGCGGCATCGCCTATCAGAGCGCCTCGCGTGGTACGCCGGTGATCATGAAGGACATCGCCGACAAGGCGCTGGACCTCGGCATGAACGAAGCGAACAAGCTGCTTTCGGCCCAGGTCGGCCGCAAGAAGATGACGCCGGAGAAGGCCGGTGCCGTGCTGTCGACGATCCGCCCGACCCTGAACTACGGTGACTTCGGTGCCGTCGACGTGGTCGTCGAAGCGGTCGTCGAGAACCCGAAGGTCAAGAAAGCGGTACTGGCCGATGTCGAGAACATCGTCCGCGCCGACACCGTGATCGCCTCGAATACCTCGTCGATCTCGATCGACCTGCTGGCCGCCGATCTGAAGCGCCCCGAGAACTTCCTCGGCATGCACTTCTTCAATCCGGTGCACAAGATGCCGCTGGTCGAGGTCATCAAGGGTGCCAAGACTTCGCCGGAAGCGGTGGCGACGATCGTTGCCTACGCCAGTGCGATGGGCAAGACGCCGATCGTGGTCAACGACTGCCCGGGCTTCCTGGTCAACCGCATCCTGTTCCCATACTTCGGCGGCTGGAGCCTGCTGCTCCGCGACGGTGCGGACTACCAGAAGATGGACAAGGCGGCGGAAAGCTTCGGCTGGCCGATGGGCCCGAGCTACCTGCAGGACGTGGTCGGCATCGACACCTCGCACCATGTCGGTGACGTGCTCGCCGAAGGCTATCCGGACCGCATGGGCCGCGAGTTCAAGACCGCACTCGACGTGATGTACGAAGCCAAGCGCTACGGCCAGAAGAACGGCATCGGTTTCTACAAGTACGAGACCGATCCGAAGGGCAAGCCGAAGAAGGTTGTCGTCGCCGAAACCTACGAGCTGATCGCCCAGGTGCAGCCGAACGGCACCAAGGACTTCGGCGACGAGGAAATCATGGAGCGCCTGATGATTCCGATGATCATCGAGACCGCCCGCTGCCTCGAAGAGAAGATTGTCGACACCGCGAACGAGGCCGATATGGGCTTGATCATGGGCGTTGGCTTCCCGCCGCATCTCGGTGGCGCGCTGAAGTACGCCGATTCCCTCGGCCTCGCGAATCTGGTCGAGAAGTGCGCGAAGTACGCCTCGCTCGGCAAGCTCTACGAACCGACCGCAACGATGAAGGCCATGGCCGCCGCCGGCCAGCGCTACTACCCGCTGTAAGGCCCGTTTCTTTGAATAGTCCGCGCCACGGATGGCGCGGTCTTGTACAGGAAGTACATCCAGGAGATTTGAAATGACTGATGTCGTCATCGTTGATGCCGTCCGCACCCCGATGGGTCGCTCGCGCGCCGGCGTGTTCCGTAATGTCCGCGCCGAGAACCTGTCCGCCGAACTGATCAAGGCGCTGATGAAGCGCAATCCGGCCGTCAACCCGAAGGAAATCGAAGACGTGATCTGGGGCTGCGTGCAGCAGACCAAGGAGCAGGGCTTCAACATCGCCCGTCAGGCGTCGCTGCTCGCCGGCCTGCCGATCGAAGTGTCGGGCCAGACCGTCAACCGTCTTTGCGGTTCGTCGATGACCGCCATCCACTCGGCGGTCGGCGCGATCCAGGCCGGAGCCGGTGAGATCTTCATTTGCGGCGGCGTTGAGCACATGGGCCACGTACCGATGGACTACAACTTCGACGGTAACCCGGAGCTGTCGGTCACCACCGCGAAAGCGGCGGCGATGATGGGTCTGACCGCCGAAATGCTGGCGACGGCGTTCCAGCTCAGCCGCCTGAAGCAGGACGAGTTCGCGCTCGCCTCGCATCAGAAGGCGGCGGCCGCGCAGAAGAACGGCGGCTTCAAGAACGAGATGGTCCCGGTCGCCGGACATGATGCCGACGGCCTGCCGATCCTCGTCGACTTCGATGAGGTCGTTCGTGGCAACGCCAACATCGAGGACCTCGGCAAGCTGAAGCCGGCGTTCAATCCGAAGGGCTCGGTCACTGCCGGCAACAGCTCGGCGCTTTCCGATGGTGCTTCGGCCGTGCTGGTGATGACGGCCGACAAGGCCAAGGCGCTGGGCCTGAAGCCGCTGGCTCGCATCGTGTCGATGGCGAGCGCCGGCTGCGATCCGTCGACCATGGGCCGCGGCCCGGTGCCGGCGACCCTGAAGGCGCTGAAGCGTGCCGGTCTGACCCTGGCCGACATCGACTACTTCGAGCTGAACGAAGCCTTCGCTGCCCAGTCGCTGGCGGTGATGACCGAGTTGAAGATTCTCGACCGCATGGACCGCGTCAACCTGAAGGGTGGGGCGATCGCGCTCGGCCATCCGCTGGGTTGCTCCGGCGCCCGCATCACCGGCGCGCTGGCCCATGTGCTCAACGAGCAGGGCGGCCGCTACGGCCTGGCGACGATGTGCATCGGCATGGGCCAGGGCGTGGCGACGATCATCGAACGCCTGCATTGATGACGTGCTGAGCTGACAAAAAGGCCGGGTGATCCCCGGCCTTTTTGTGCCCGTCAGCGTTCGTAATGAATCAGGTCTGGATCACCGTCATGCCTGGCGCAATGCCGCGGCCGAGCTTGGCGCGCGGGCCGCTGAGGCCGAAGGTCTGGATGCCTTCAACCAGCATGCGGGTCGCGAAGCGGGCGGCCTGGTCGGGATCGCGGCTGCCCTGTTCGCAGAGCACACGGCCGATCTCGAAGGCCATGCCGTAAAGCGCTGCCGCCAGCAGATCGACATCGAGTTCCGGGAACAGGCCGCGCGCCATCGCATCGTTGAGATCGCCCTTCAACTGCTGCATCGGAATGCCGACCACGGTTTCCTTGAACAGGCTGCGCACCGCGTACTCGTTGCGCAGGATCAGTTCGAAGAAGCAGGGCTCCTCGATGATCTTCTCGAACAAGGTATGAAAGGCGCCGTACAGGAAGTCGCTCAAGGTCGCGGCTTCGGCACGCATGGCGTGCATGCGCCGGGTGATCTCGCCCATGCGCTCGTCGAGCACTTCCCTGAACAGCGCTTCCTTGTCCGGGAAGTAGTTGTAGAAAGTGCCTGGCGCCAGCCCGCTTTCGCGAACGATATCGCGCACCGTTACCGCATCGAAGCCCATCCCCACGAAGCAGACGCGCGCCGCTTCGATCAGCGTGGCGCGGTTCGCCTGCTTGTTGTGTTCGCGTTTGTTATCGCGAGGCAGGGAGGACAAGGCTTTCGTCCTCGGCCGTTCAGTTGAACTTGGAGAAATCCGGCTTGCGCTTGGCGATGAACGCAGTCATCGCTTCCATCGCTTCCGGCTGGCGCAGCATGGGAATGAAGTGATCGGCTTCGAGCGGAATCGCTTCCTGTATCTGTCCTTCGGACCAGCGCTTCATCAGCATCTTGGTCACCCGCAGCGCATTGGGCGGCTGCGCGGCAAGCTTCAATGCCTTGGACAGCGCATGGGCTTCAACTTCCTCTTCCGGCAGTACCGCGTTGACCAGGCCGCTGGCTTCGGCCACGGCGGCAGTGAACGGCTCGCCGAGCAGCAGCATCTCCGCGGCCTTCACGTGGCCGATCATCCGCGGCAGCAGATAGGTCGACGCGAACTCGGCGCAGATGCCGATATTGACGAACGGGAACTGGAGGCGGGCGCCCGCGCCGGCGTAGACCAGATCGCAATGGAACAGCATCGTTGCACCAATGCCGACCGCCGGGCCGTTGACGGCGGCAACCACCGGTTTCGGCAGCGCGGCCAGCGCCTTCATGAAGCGCAGCACCGGGTTCTGGTCGCGCGGCGTGTTGTGGTCGAGCTTGAGGAAGTCCTGAAGATCGTTGCCGGCGCAGAAGGAATTGCCGGTGCCGGTGAACAGCACCACTCGGACCTCGTTGTTCGCGGCCGCTTCGTCGACGGCGTCCGCCATCGCCGTGTACATGTCCTGAGTGAGCGCGTTCTTCTTGTCCGCGCGGTTCAGGCGGATGGTCATCACACGATCCTTGATGTCGGTCAGGATCAGCGGGTTCTGAGGCTGGGTCACAAGCAACTCCGGGATAGTCAGCGGGCAATGAGCCATCATGCCCCAGCCCCGATCGCGTCGTCATTCGGTAATGAAGCTTGCCGTAGCGTCCGGCTGATTTTCAAGCCTGGTTGCGAGGCTGAAAATGCTGCACCTCAGCCAGGCTCAGCGGCGCGGCGACACGTACATGGTGATGTCGGCTTCCATGACCACGATGCCGGCGCTGTCGATGACCTGCACCGGCAGCACGACATCGCCGCGAAAATCGTCGGCGAACGAAGGCATCCATTCCAGCACCGCATGCAGATCGGTCGCCGCTTTCTTCAGGTAGCGCACGGTCATGCCTTTCGGAATCCAGCGCAGCGCTTTCGGCAGGGTCGCTTCGATCAGCAGACCACCGACCAGTTCGCAGAGATTGCACATGGCGATCGCGTGAACGGTGCCGATGTGGTTCTGCACCGCGCGCCGCTTGCGCAAGGACGCTTCGCAACGGCCGAGTCTGAGCTCGGTCACCAGCGGCCGAATGCTGCCGAAGTAGGGCGCGGTGCGGCAGACGCCGCGGGTGAACAGTTCGCGTCCCAGCGGCAGCCGGGACAGTGCAGCGAAGAGCTTGACTGGCGAGGGCATTGGATCAGTCGACGTACAGCGAGCTGACCGATTCCTCGGCGCTGACCCGGCGGATGGTTTCCGCGAGCAGGCCGGCGATCGACAGCTGGCGGATCTTCGGGCAGGCCTTCGCTTCCTTCGACAGCACGATGGTGTCGGTGCAGACCATCGAGTCGAGCTGGGAATTCTGGATGTTCGAGATCGCTGGTCCCGAAAGCACCGGGTGTGTCACGTAGGCGACGACCTTGATCGCGCCATGTTCTTTCAGTGCTGCTGCGGCCTTGCCGAGCGTGCCGGCGGTGTCGACGAGATCGTCGATCAGCACACAGGTCTTGCCGCTGACATCGCCGATGATGTTCATCACCTGCGATTCGTTGGCGCGCGGACGGCGCTTGTCGATGATTGCCAGGTCTGCCTCATCGAGCTGCTTGGCCAACGCGCGGGCACGGACCACGCCGCCGACATCGGGCGAAACGACGATCAGGTTCTCGTACTTCTGGCGCCAGATGTCGCCGAGCAGCACCGGGCTGGCGTAGACGTTGTAGACCGGGATATCGAAGAAGCCCTGGATCTGGTCGGCGTGGAGATCGACGCTGAGCACACGATGGGCGCCGCATTCGCCGATCATGTCGGCCACCACCTTGGCACTGATCGGCACGCGCGCCGAACGCGGGCGGCGATCCTGGCGGGCATAGCCGAAGTACGGCACGACAGCGGTGATGCGGCCTGCCGATGCGCGCTTGAAGGCGTCGAGCATCATCAGCAATTCCATGATGTGCTGATCGGTTGGCGCGTGCGTCGGCTGGATTACGAAGACGTCCTTGCCGCGGACGTTCTCGAGAATCTCGATCTGCACTTCGCCGTCCGAGAACCGGCCGAGCGACATCTTGCCGAGCGGCATGTGCAGGTAGTTCGCGATGTCCTGAGCGAGCGCCGGGTTGGCACTGCCGCTGAACAACATCAACTGGGCTGAACTGTCAGACATCGGGGCTCGGGTTCTGGGTGAGAGGGCCGGGGGCAACGAGGGGACAGCGGGGTTGCTATGCCGGCAAGAAAAAACGGGGTCCCCGCCTTCGCGGGGACACTCGATTTTGTAAGCGCCATGCAAGCGGCGCTAACAAAATCTGAGTGGCTGGGGCGGATGGACTCGAACCACCGAATGGGAGGATCAAAACCTCCTGCCTTACCACTTGGCGACGCCCCAACATCTCAAAGCGCGCGAATTATAGCGTCGTGATGCGCGGGCTTGGCGGTCTGCGCAAGATTATTCGCGATCAGACGGGCTAGGGCGTACCCGACCAGTCGTCGATTACCAGGCGGAAGCTGCGGCTGCCGTTCGACAAGGTGAGCTTGCGCGGCAGGGCCAGAGAGTTGACGACCTGGTATTCGAGGTACTCGACCTTCCAGCCGGTCTGCTCGAAATTCTCGGCACGGCCGATCTCGTCGAGCTTGACGATCCTCGGTGCGTCCTCGTAATGACGCGTCAGCGCCGGTACGCCGAGCACCCAGTAACGCAGCATGCCCAACGGCACGCTCCAGCCCAGGCGTTCTTGCATGTAGCTTTCCGGTTCGCGAGTGGCGATGACGCCGTTCTTGCTGCGGATCTCCACCCCTTGCGGATCGCCGCTGATCGCCAGCGCACCAACGCCAAGCGGACCGGAGATGCGCAGATCGATACGCTCGCCGCTCTGCGTCCAGTCGATATCGCCGCGGCCGCCGGCGATACCGGATTCGGCAATCCGGCCTTTCAGCCCGAAGCTCTGCACGGCCGCGATATTCGAGCGGCGGATGCCCCAGTTCCGTTCGGCCAGATCGGTATTCAGCTGTTTGATCGGCTGCCCGCCGCAGGCACTGAGCAGCAGGGCAACCAGCGCAGCGACGATCAGACGCTGCGTGAGCAATCGGGTGGGGTTCATGGCATCAGTCGCTTGACGGTTTCCTGCAGCACTGGGTGGTCGGGCGCGGTTTCCTGCGCCTTCTTCCAGACCTGCTGCGCGCGCTCTCGTTCACCGGTGCTCCACAAGGCTTCGCCGAGATGGGCCGCCACTTCCGGATCCGGAAACGCTTCATAGGCGCGCGACAGCAGCGCCACGGCTTCGCTCGCGCGTCCCTGCCGGAAGCGCAGCCAGCCCATGCTGTCGATCACCGATGGATCCTGCGGCGTCAGTTCCAGTGCCTTGACGATCAGCCGTTCGGCTTCGTCGAGTCGGGTGCCATGCACGGTCAACATGAAGCCGAGGGCGTTCAACGCACGGGAATCTGCAGGCTCGCGCAGCAGCACTGCGCGCAAATCGGATTCGGCATCGTTGAGCCTTTGCATACGCTCGTTGATCAGCGACCGTGCGTAGAGCAGTTCCGGATCGTTCTCGTAGAGCTTCAGCGCTTCGGAATACAGGCGCAGGCCCTCATCGAGTTCACCAGCGTCACTCAGCAACTGTCCCTCGATGACATACAGACGCGGCGCCAGCTGCGGGTACTGCTCGCGCAGCTGTTCGAGCGTGGCGCGGGCATCCGTCAGGCGGCCGAGACGGGCCAGCATCGTGGCCCGGCGGATGGTGGCGTCGAGCACTTGCTGGCCGCTGTTGACCAGCGTGTATTCCTTCAGCGCGGTCTCGAACTGGTCACGCCGTTCGGCGATGCGGCCGAGGTAGTAATGGGCGTCGACGCCGCGTTCCTTGCCGGTCGACAGCGCCTTGAAGCGCAGCTCCGCTTCATCGAGCTTGCCGTCGTCGAGATCGAGCAGACCGAGCATGTACTGGGCGTCGGTATTGTCGGCCTCGTGCTTCAGCACGGCTTTCAGCTGCTTGCGTGCGCGGCCTTTCTGGTTCGCTTCGATCAGCAGCCGTGTATAGCCCAGCCGCAGATCGGATTCGATCGGATTGTTGCGAACCTGATTTTCGAGCAGGCGATCGGATTCTGTGAAATCACCCTTGCGCACCAGCACGCCGGTCAGCAGCAGTGGCGCTTCCTTGGAGCCGGGCTCGAGACGCATCGCTTCGCGCGCCGAGCGTTCGGCCAGGTCGATGTCGTTGAAGCGCAGCGCCAGCAGGCCTTGGGCATGCCAGGCGCCGCTGCGTTTCGGTTGCGTGGCGACCAGCCGCTCCATTAGCAGCAGGGCTGACGCGGCGTGGTCCTCTTCCTGGGACAGCAGCAAGGCCACGTGGCGGAAGCCATCATCCGGGCCACCGGGATGATCAGCGACGATCGCCATGCACTGCTGGAAGGAGTCATCGACCAGCCCGGCACGCAGCGCCAGCCGCAGGATCACTTCGCGCGCTTCGAGGCTGGTCGGCTCCAGCTTCAGCCACTTGCGGGCGCCGGTCAGGGCCAGATCGGCATCGTTGGCGCTCAGCGCCAGCATCGTGGCGCGGCTTGCCAGTGCCGGATCACTGACGAAATCGAGTGCCTGAATGAATTCCTCGGCAGCAACCTGCGGCTGCTTGCGCCCGGCAGCAACCTCACCCGCGAGGATGTGGTACTGAGCCTGGGCCTCGCGGGACGGCGCTGCCGGTTGATGCGCCGCACTGGCTGAGGGTGCTGAATCTGCCGCCTGAAGAGCCGGGCTTAGCAGACAGCCGCCAAGCACGGAGATTGCAAAGCCCAACGGGAGTTGCAGGGACGGACAGGAGGCTTGCACGTAGAGTTCGGCCAGGGAGAAATCGTGAACGTATTGTAGCGCTCCGCCTGGATCAGGCGTCCTCCATCTGCCGCCGAAAGGGCAGTTGGGGTGCTCGTGAGGGGCTGGCCGCTGGCGGTCGTGAAGGCGCTCGCTTGTGCCGGCCGGCGTCATGCCGGAAAATCAACCAAACGAGACATTTGTGACCCCATGGCCTTATTGACACTCGGACTCAGTCATCACTCCGCGCCGGTTGAAACGCGCGAGCGGCTGGCGTTCACCGAGGCCGAAATCCCCGAGGCGCTGATCCGCCTGCGCGGGCTGTCCGGGGTCAGCGAAGCGGCGATCCTGTCGACTTGCAATCGCACCGAGATCTTCGCTGTCGCCTCGCCCGACCACGAACTGCGCCTGCTCGACTGGTGGCAGCGCGAACGCCAGGCACCGGCCGGCATCATTGCCGCTCATACCTATGTGCTGCGCGATCGCGGCACGGTCAAGCATTCGCTGAGAGTTGCCTCGGGCCTCGATTCGATGGTGCTCGGCGAGCCGCAGATCCTCGGCCAGATGAAGACCGCATTCGCACTGGCCCAAGGCGTGAAGTCGCTGGGCCCGGTGCTGTACCGGTTGTTCCAGCATTCGTTCTCGGTGGCCAAGCTGGTACGCAGCGAGACCGAGATCGGCGCCCATCCGGTGTCGATCGCCTACGCCGCCGTGCAGATGGCGCATCACATCTTTTCCGATCTGCGCAACCAGAGCGTGCTGCTGATCGGCGCCGGCGAAACCATCCAGCTGCTGGCGCGGCACCTGAAGACCAGCGGCGTCGGGCGCATCGTGGTCGCCAATCGCAGTCTCGAGAAGGCGCAGCTGCTGGCGACCTCGTTGGGTGGCTACGCGATCAGCCTTGCCGAGGTCGCCACCCATCTGCCGGAAGCGGATGTGGTGATTTCCTGCACCGCCGCGCGCGGCTTCATTCTCGGCAAGGAACCGGTTGCCAATGCGCTGGCGCGTCGCCGTCGCAAGCCGGTGCTGATGATCGATCTCGCCGTACCGCGCGATCTCGATCCTGCGATCAGCACGCTGGAAGACGTTTATCTGTACACGCTGGACGATCTGAAAGCGGTGATCGCCGGCAACATGAAGGTGCGCGAGAACGCCGCCAAGCAGGCCGAGGCATTGGTCGAAGACCACGCCACGCAGTTCGAGCGCTGGCTGGAAAGCCGCGATGCCGGCGTCACCATCCGTCGCCTGCGCGATCACGCCCGGATCAGCCGTGATGACGTGCTGGAGAAAGCCGCGCGCAAGCTCGCCAACGGCGAAAACCCGGCAGCGGTGATGGCCTTCGTCGCCGACACGCTGACCAACAAGCTGCTGCATGCGCCGAGCAAGGCCTTGCGCTCGGCGGACGTGGTGGAGCAGTCGCAGTTGATGGACGCGGCAGAAAAGCTGTTCGATCTGCCGCCGCTGGAACCCTGAGCGCCACCGTGGTCGGGATCGGCGAGGGAAGCGGTCAGCGTTAGCGAGCCTCACTCGCTGTGCTGTATCGCCTCGTTCCTCCGCCTAGCCACGCCTGTCGCCTCTCGACCATGAAACCCAGCCTGCTCCGCAAGATCGAAACCCTCGCCGAGCACCGTGCCGATGTGGCCGGCGAACTGTCATCGCCGGAGGTGCTAGGCGATTCCGACAAGTTCCGCCGGCTGTCGCAGGAGTACGCGGCACTCGGCCCGGTGGTCGATGCCTATGACGCCTATCGCGCGGCGCTCGACGAAATCGAAGGTCTGGAACTGCTGAAGGCCGACAGCGATCCGGAAATGCGCGCCATGGCCGAGGCCGATCTGCCGGCGCTCGCCGTCAAGCGCGATGCGCTGCAACTGGAACTCGAAGCTTTCCTGGTGCCCAAGGATCCGCTCGACAACAGCAACGTCTTCCTCGAAATCCGCGCCGGCACCGGCGGCGACGAAGCGGCGATCTTCGCCGGTGACCTGTTCCGCATGTATCAGAAGTACGCCGAGGCGCAGGGCTGGGCGCTGGAAGTGCTGTCCGAGAACGAAGGCGAGCACGGCGGCTTCAAGGAAATAATCTCCCGCATCGCCGGCTTCGGCGCGTACTCGCGGCTGAAGTTCGAAAGCGGCGCCCACCGCGTGCAGCGAGTGCCGGAAACCGAGGCCCAGGGCCGCATCCACACCAGTGCCGCAACCGTGGCAGTGCTGGCGGAAGTCGAGGAAGCGCAGGCGATCGACATCAATCCGGCGGATCTGAAGGTCGACACCTATCGTTCGTCCGGCGCCGGTGGCCAGCACGTCAACAAGACTGAATCGGCGATCCGCATCACCCATCTGCCCAGCGGCGTGGTCGTCGAATGCCAGGAAGAGCGCAGCCAGCACAAGAACCGCGCGAAGGCGATGAGCCTGCTCGCTTCGCGGCTGCTCGATGCCGAGCGCAGCAAGCAGGACAGCGAGATGGCGGCGACGCGCAAGAAGCTGGTCGGCTCCGGTGATCGTTCCGAGCGCATCCGCACCTACAATTTTCCGCAGGGCCGGGTCACCGATCACCGCATCAACCTGACCCTGTATCAGCTCGACCGGGTGATCGCCGGTGAGCTCGACGGCGTCATCAAGCCGCTGCTCGCCGAACACCAGGCCGAACTGATGGCCAGCGCCGGAGATGCCGGCTGATGTCGGCGGACGAGACCGCGACACCCGCGGCGCAATTGCCGAGCGATGCGACACCGCGTCCGGTACCCACCGTCGAAGGCTTGGCGCCGGGCACCGTCCGCGATTGGCTGAATTGGGCCGAGTCGGAACTGGTCAGCACATCCGACAGCGCCCGCGCCGATGCCGAGGTGCTGCTGGCGCGGCTGATCGGCAGCGAACGCTCCCAGTTGCGGCTGCGCCACGAGGACGCGATCGAAGCGGCGACCGTGCTGCGCTACGCCTCGACGATCGAGCGCCGCAAGCTCGGCGAGCCGGTGGCCTACATCACGACGCGCCAGGGCTTCTGGACCCTGGAACTGGCGGTCGACACCGCCGTGCTGATTCCGCGGCCGGATACCGAGACCCTGGTCGAATGGGCCATATCTCTGCTCGCCGAGCAGGCTGCCGTAGGGCGGGCCATGCCCGCCGACCCTGACGGCCGAGGGCCGCCCTACGTCCTCGACCTCGGCACGGGCAGCGGTGCGATTGCGCTGGCGATTGCCAGCGAGCGGCCGGATGTTTCGGTGCTCGCAACCGATGTGTCCGAGGCGGCGCTCGATGTGGCTCGCGAGAATGCGCGGCTCAATGGGATCGGCGATGTCGAGTTCGGCTGCTCCTCATGGTTCGAAGGCCTGAGCCAAACGCCCTCTCCCGGGGGGAGAGGGGAGACCATTGCGCTGTTCGATCTGATCGTCTCGAACCCGCCCTACATTGCCGAAGGCGATGCCCATCTGGCCTCGCTGCGCTACGAACCACGTCTCGCGCTGACCTCCGGCGCGGATGGGCTCGACGCGATCCGCGAGATCGTTCGCGATGCGCCTGCGCATCTGAAAGCCGACGGCTGGCTGCTGCTCGAACACGGTTACGACCAAGGCCCGGCGGTCAGAGCCTTGCTGCAAGCGGCAGGCTTTCTGAATATCGAGAGCCGCAATGACTTCGGTGGCAATGAACGTTGCAGCGGCGGCCGCAAGCCATGAGCGATTACGCCCGCTACAGCCGCCAGATCGTGTTGCGCGAAGTTGGGGTCAACGGCCAGAGCCTGCTGCGCGATTCGACCGCCTTGATCATCGGCATCGGCGGTCTCGGTTCGCCAGCCAGCCTGTATCTCGCCGGTGCCGGGCTCGGCCGGCTGATCTTGAGCGACCGTGACCACGTCGAACGCTCGAACCTGCAGCGGCAGATCGTCTATCGCAGTGCCGATCTGGGTCGCGCCAAGCTCGATGCTGCAGCTGACAATCTGCGCGCGCTGAACCCGGAATGCCGTATCGAAACACGGCCTGGGCCGCTCGACGACTCAGGCCTTGCCGCCGCGATAGGCGAGGCCGATATCGTGCTCGACTGTTCGGACAACTTCCCGACGCGCTTCGCGGTCAACGCCGCCTGTGTTGCCGCCCGCAAGCCGCTGGTTTCCGGTGCCGCGATTCGCTTCGAAGGCCAGATCGCGCTGTTCGTGCCCGGCGGCCCCTGCTATGCCTGCCTGTTCGGCGAGCATGGCGAAGCGACCGAAACCTGCGAGGAAGCCGGCGTGCTCGGCCCGGTGGTGGGCGTGATCGGCGCGATGCAGGCGCTGATCGCGATCAAGGCTTTGCTCGGCATCGGCGACGATGCCGGTCGCCTGCAACTCTGGGATGCGCTCAAACTGTCGTGGCGCAGCCTTGCCATCGCCCGCGATCCCCATTGCCGCGTCTGCGGCGTTCCGACCTGATTCCAAAGATGCCAACGCCCAGTACTCCAATCCTGATCCCGCGCCGTTTCGCGATCCGCCTGTTGCACGAGGCGCAGATCGCCACCGAGCCGTTCCTGAGTCTGGTCGTCGCCGATGACGGCGAGAACAGCGTGCCGAATGGCTGGATGCCGCTGGTCGCAGGCGCATCGATCGCCGACGCGCAGACGATGCTGGCCACGCATGGCAAGCGCATCTGGGCGCTGTACCGACATCGGCCGGAGCTGCCGAATCCGCCGCTGGCGGAGGATTTCGCCGATCACCCGGAACATCTGCGGCTGACCGCATCGCTGGCGATCAAGGGCGTGTTGCAACTGCGCGGCTGGTGGTCGCTGGATGGCGCGATCGTCGAGCAGGAACTCGACGTCGAGGCCTGAAGGTTTTTCTCCTCAAGCCTGAGCGGACTGGCAGAATGTCGGTACGACTGTTCACAAAAACGACAACTCGCGAGGAGCTGACATGACCGATACCACCGCCACCCCACCGAAAATCCTGACCGAACGCCGCGGCCATGTGCTGCTGATCGCCTTCAACCGGCCGGAGAAGTACAACGCTTTCGACCTGGACATGCATCACCAGCTCGCAGCGGCTTACGGCCTGCTCGATACCGATCCGGAACTGCGTTGCGCCCTGGTCTACGCCAACGGCAAGCACTTCACCGCTGGCCTCGATCTGCCGAAGTGGACGCCGGCGTTCTCCTCCGGCCAATGGCCCGACCTCGCCGAGCACGAGCGCGATCCGTTCGGCCTGATTCCCGAGAAGCGCGTCTCCAAGCCCATCGTCTTCGCGATGCACGGCATCTGCTACACGGTGGCGATCGAGCTGGCGCTGGCCGCCGATATCCGCGTTGCTGCCGATGACTGCCGCTTCGGCCAGATCGAAGTCAAGCGTGGCATCTATGCAGTCGGCGGCGCGACGGTGCGCATGGTTCAGGAATTCGGCTGGGGCAATGCCCAGCGTTATCTGCTGACCGGCGATGAGTTCAACGCCGCCGAAGCGCTGCGTATCGGCCTGGTCCAGGAAGTTGCGCCGACCGGTTCGCAGTTCGAGCGCGGTCTTGCGATCGCCGAACGAGTCGCCGCGCAGGCGCCGCTCGGTGTCTACGCCAGCCTGAAGTCCTCGCGCATCGCCATCGAGCAGGGCGACCAGCAGGCGATCGATCGTCTGGTCAAGGACCTCGCGCCGATCATGGGCAGCGAGGATGTCAAGGAAGGCGTTGCTTCGTTTGTCGAGCGGCGTCCGGCCAAGTTCACCGGCAAATAAGCTTCTTTTCATCGCGCTGCCCCGCTCATTGCGGGGCGGCGCTTTCGCGTGAACGCTACAATCCGCGCCGGTCTTTTCCTGCTGATTGCCTGCCATGCGCCTGTCCCGCTTTCCGCTGTCCACGTCGAAGGAAACCCCGGCTGATGCCGCGATCGTCAGCCATCAGCTGATGCTCCGTGGCGGCTTCATCCGCCAGCTGGGTTCGGGCCTGTATTCGTGGATGCCGATCGGCCTGCGCGTGCTGCACAAGATCGAGAACATCGTCCGCGAGGAGATGAACCGCGCCGGTGCCGCCGAGGTGCTGATGCCGAGCATCCACCCGGCCGAGCTGTGGCAGGAATCCGGTCGCTGGCAGGTGATGGGCGACGAGATGCTGCGTCTCAAGGACCGCCACAAGAACGAGTTCTGCTACGGCCCGACGCACGAGGAAGTGATCACCTTCCACGTCCGCCAGGATCTGCGCAGCTACCGCCAGCTGCCGGTCAACTACTACCAGATCCAGACCAAGTTCCGCGACGAACGCCGGCCGCGCTTCGGCGTCATGCGTGCGCGCGAATTCATCATGAAGGACGCTTACAGCTTCCACATGGATGCCGAGTCGCTGGCCGCCGAGTACGAGAACATGCGCGCGGCCTACGTGAAGATCTTCACGCGGGTGGGTGTCGAGTTCCGCATCGTCAAGGCAGACGGCGGCGCCATCGGCGGCTCGCGCACCGAGGAATTCCACATTCTGGCGCAGGCTGGCGAAGACTTGCTGGCGGTCAGCGACGAGGGCGACGACGCGGCCAA